>DGXO01000086.1:7398-14731 GCA_002395605.1 Bacteroidales bacterium UBA4230 | reverse complement strand
GCAGATGTTGCGGGTGAGCATCTTGAGGCCGCCCTTTGCGGCTGCATATGCGCTCACGGTTTCACGGCCCAGCTCACTCATCATGGAGCAGATGTTGATGATCTTGCCCTCGCGGCGCTCCATCATTTCCGGCACCACGGCGGCGCTGCAGATGTACGGGCCCACAAGGTCTACGTCTATCACCCTCTGGAATTCGGCCCTGGACATCTCATGCATGGGGATGCGCTTGATGATACCGGCGTTGTTCACAAGGATGTCAATTTGGCCGATTTCCTTGTGGATGCGTTCCACAAGAGCCTTCACGGCGACTTCGTCGGTTACGTCGCAGACATAGCCGTGGACATTGGTGATACCGGCTTCCTTGTAAGCCTGAAGGCCCTTTTCCATGGAGGCCTCATTGGATGTATTGAAAATGATGTTCTTAACGCCTGCTTCCACGAACGCCTTTGCAATGGCAAAGCCAATTCCGTACGCAGCACCTGTAACCCAGGCGTTTTTTCCTTCGAGTGAAAATATGGAAGTCATAGTCCTACTGTTATTTCTGCAAAGATACAAACGTTTGCACAAAATTCAAAATTAAAAAATATGCATATATTTGTAAATTGAAAATAGTTTGGCCATGAAAAGAAGAATCCTCACTCTCCTGATACTCCTCACACCCCTCCTTGCCATGGCGGGCGAGCCCAAGGGCGCTCCCCGTAGCCAGGTGCGTCTTGGATGGGGCGACATGCTCTTTGAAACCCTTGCGTTCCACCCCGGAACAGGGCTCGATGGGAATGTAAGGAGCAATTTCGGCTATACCGGGCACATTTTCTCCGAGTACAGTTATAGGCTGAGCAAATTGATCAGCGTTGGCGGAGAACTGGATTTTGAGGGCATTTTCTGGCAGGAAAACGGGAAGCCGCTTAACAACTACAACCTCATTGCAATGCCCACAATCCGCTTCACATTTTTTGAAAGGGAGTGGGTGAGCTTCTACTCCGGCTTTGGATTTGGAGCGGTAATGGCGTTTGACAGCGCCGGGAACCGTGAATTCGCCCTGGCCGGCAACCTCAATTTCTTCAGCGTCCAGGTTGGGAAAGGGCCTTGGTCCGGCACCTTCAGCCTTGGCGCCCTGAACGCCATAAAAAACGCCAACAGAGTTTACATGGTAGGATCCCGCCTGTTTTCAATAAGCCTTAACTATGCATGGTAATATGAAGATACTCAGATACATAGCTTGCGCCGCCGCGGGGAGTCTCCTCCTTGCCGCGTGCCAGCACCCGGAGGTCCAGATAGTGGATTTTGACACCTTCCACCCGTTTTCGGTAAAATCGGCCGATACTTTTATGGAAAACGGGGAACTTAACCCGGACGTCCGCATGATGGACATCGGCGACGAAGAGTCCGACACCAAAATTGCGGCCGCAACGGGCCAGGGCATTGTGAAGGAGCTTCTTGGTAGCATTAACAGCAATTCCCTAATACACATTGCGGGCACATACAAAGGACAGGACGCAGACGGGAATCCCCTCACGCTTTCCGGAAAACTCCTTGTCCCGGCCAAAGGGCCCGTAAAAAACCTTGTCATTGTGAGCCACTTCACCATTGGCGCCAACTTCGAATGTCCCTCGGAGAGTTTCCCGCTGGAAGGCATAATTGCCAGCAAGGGCTACGCCGTGGCCATTGCCGACTACATAGGCTTTGGAGTTACTTCCCACATGGTTCACCCTTACATGCACACGGCCAGCACCGCACAAAGCGTTGTGGACATGGCGCTTGCCGTGAAACCTTACCTTGAGCATATAGGCCGCGCCCCCGAAAGCGAAAAAGTTATCCTTGTGGGCTACTCCCAGGGCGGCTCCACCACCATGGCCGTAATGAAACTCCTCCAGGAGCGTTACCCTACTGAACTTCCAATTGAGAAAGTCTACGCCGGCGGCGGTCCCTACGACCTCAACGCCACCTTCGACCTCTCAATGCAGGAAGACATCACCGGCATCCCCTGCGCCATCCCCATGATTGTCCAGGGAATCAGCGTGGGAGAAGCGCTGGACCTTGACATGGCCGACTTTTTCCAGCCAAAGCTGCTTGAAAACTATGAGGAGTGGATAAACTCCAAGAAATACACCGTTGGGCAAATCAACAAACTCATGGGCGCCAAGGCCTTACATGAACTAATGACAGAGGAAGGCAGGGACAAGTCCAGCAGCCAGACAGCCCTCCTGTACAAGGCCCTCCTGCACAATTCCACCCTCATTTTTCAGCCGAGGGCACATATTTACATGTTCCACAGCCGGGAAGACAAGACCGTTCCCTTTGTAAACGCCCTCAAGGCCGAACAATACTTCAAACACAGTAATATAAGCTTTGATTTCGGGGAATACGGCAGCCACTCCATGGGCGCCTTACGCTTTATCTTCAACGTAGCAAAAGACCTGTAGCCATGAAAAGAATAATCCCCATCCTTCTCCTTTCACTGGCCTTGGCGTGCAGTAAAAGACTGGACCAGCCCACAAGCTTCTCAATCAAAGTCACTTATATATCCCCCACCAGGGTGGAAATCTCCATAGATCCTGCCAACCCGGACGTTTGGTATACTGTTACCGGAACATCGGAAGGAGACATGACTTTCCCTATGTCCGATGAAATAATTGCCGACGGCTCCTTGGATCAATTTGAGATGATCTACTCCTCCTATCAGGAATTCCATGACTACCGCGCATCATTCAGGGACATGTTCTGCTATCAGGGGCATGTAGACTTCCGGCTCAAGGAAATACAGCCCGGCAAGAAACACCGCCTCATAGTGTGCCAGGTTCACCCCGACACCCACAAGAGGATAGGAGAAGTGTATACGCTTGATGTAGAGACCCCATCTATCCAGAAATCCGACCTTACCTTTGGTATCAAGTTTGAAGGGAGTTCCGTTACAATCACCCCTTCACGTGAGGGAGAGTCCTTCTTCTGGGATTACGAGAAAAAAGACCTCATTGACGCCAATTACGGCATGTCCGAAGACCGTTTCCTGTATTCCCTTCTGGACATGTACAACCAGTACGGCTTCATTGACCACATGGTTTATTCAAGCACGGTCCTCTGGGATTTTGCCGCACAGGACCGCGACCGCCCCACGGAAGGACAGACGTATACCCTTGCGGTAGCGGGAGTGGACACCAATGGCGAGTTGACAACCAGGGTCTACTATGAAAGGTTCGTCTATCACCAAAACGGGATAGAAGTGCTTCCAAAGGAAGAATGGGAATTATAACACTTCCAGATCTGTCACATCCACGCAGCCGGAGTCGTTTTTAGGACTGAAGCGGTTGCAGAAAAAGCCCCATTTTGCGCCTATCCAAAGTTCCGGCCGGGCCACGAACTCTACGGGGACGGTTGTCCATTCAAGGCCGTCCTGGCTGTAGGAGAACCTGCAAACGGCATCAGGGACATTGCCCTCCACCGGCCTTGGAGCCACATCAAGTTTCACGTAAAGCACGGCTTCCTGCCTGTCGGGATAGTCTACCAGCGGGACGTTCTTAGACTCGTACTCATGAGGCTGGGGATGGGCCGAATACGGCAGCACGATAAGCGGGATTGCCGTTTCTTCGGCACCTTTGGAGGCCCCCAGGCAACTTATGTAGCTGAGAAGCGCTCCTTCACGGGTGTCTGTGAGCCTTAGCCCGGCATAGTCATTCCCCATCACCACAAAGCCAGCGGTTTCTCCCCTCTGTTTCAGCTGGGGATTGGGACAGAACTTCATTTTGGCCTTTACCGCGAAAGTTTCGGCCGAAAACTTCTGCTGAAGCACGTTGGGGCAGTCCCAGAGGCTCCGGTAAGGCCATTTTTGCTCTACGCTGTAGAGTCTTACGCCGCCATCCGGAAGCGCCATGTGCCAATACGGGCCGGGGATTGCGGGGTATTGCCAGGCCCATGACAGGCCGTAAGGAGATTTCTCGACTACGGCTTCGCCTCCGCTCGAAATGACAGAGTGGTGTCCGTTCGAAATGACAGCTTTTTTGTCATTTCGACCGAGCGAAGCGAGCGGAGAAATCTCATACCTCATAACCGGCTGCCCCACGCCGTCACCGTCCGGGTCCTCGCCAATGAGAGGCCAGCCGTCGGAGCGCCAGGTCATGGGCTGAAGATGCAGGATTCGGCCATAAGCGCCCTTGTCCTGGAAATGCAGGAACCAGTCTTTGCCGTCAGTGCCTTCCACCCATGCACCCTGATGGGGACCGTTGATGGTGCCGGGAGCCCAGGCCATCACAATCTTCTCCTCATAAGGGCCGAAGGGATCCTTTGCCCTCAGGACTGTCTGCCAGCCTGTGGCAACGCCTCCGGCAGGAGAGAAGATGTAATAGTAACCGCCTCTCTTATAGAACTTTGTACCTTCAATGGTGGGCTGGGTACTGTGGCCGTCGTAGACTATGCGTGACGGACCTGTGAGAGTAGTTCCGTCCGGAGACATTGGCGCCACAAACAGCACGCTTTTGAGCCCGGCGCGTGAACCGGCAAGGCCGTGGGACAGATATGCGTTGCCGCCATCGTCCCATAGCGGGCAAGGGTCAATGAATCCTTTCTGACGCACCACCCAAACGGGCTTCTCCCAAGGACCTTCCGGCCTCTGAGCCTTAACCATGAAAATACCGCGGTCCGGGTCTCCGACATAGATGTAGAACCAACCGTCATGGTAACGGATAGCCGGTGCCCACACGGCGTTCCCGTGCTGCACGGTGGTGCGGAAATCCGCATCAGTGCCGTCACAGGGATAGTCCATGAGGGCGGCGCCAATCTGCTCCCAGTGAACAAGGTCCCTGGAATGCAGGATAGGGAGCCCCGGGAAGCAGTTGAAAGAAGATGCCGTAAGATAGTAATCCTCCCCCACCCTGCAAACATCCGGATCACTGTAATCCAGATGCAGGACGGGGTTGGTGTACTCAATCTGCGCCTTTGGACTGCAACCCATGGCCACCGCGCAAAGGGCGAGAATGGAGCGTCTGATGCAATTCATAATACTACGGTAAAACCTTTTCTTTTGAAGAGTAGGCCTCTGCTTCGGCAGCAGTAAGTATTTTGCCATAAGAGTTGCGGGATGCCGTGGAAACGCCCTTGGTGCCATATTCCTTCCAGCCGTCGGTGGCGGTGGGAGTGGCGGGAGTGGGCGTTTTTCCGGTGTGCCATCCGGCAGGGGCTATGGCATCCGTCATGGAGCAGTTCACGTAAGTGACGTTGTCGTTGACTGAAGTGTCTCCGCCTGAGCGGGCAAGCCATACGGAACCGTTTGAAACGCCGTCTTCGGCAGTCAATGAACAGTTCAGGAACACAAAGCCCTTGGAGCCTGCCGGGCAACGGGCCTGGACAATGTAACCGCCTGCACGTGAACGGATTTCGCAGTCTTCGAAGAGGCAGGCCTGGGGGTATCCCCAGATAAAGTCCACATGCCCCGCTATGAGGGAATTGTGCACCCACACATAGCCCTTGCAAAGGAAGGTGTCCTGCCAGGAAATCAGGTCACAACTTTCAACAGTGAGTTTCTTGTTGTCTCCGTTGAAGTAGATGGTTTCGGCCTGTCCCTTGTGGTCACTTGCCCAGAAGGTGTTCTCTATGGTAAGGTTCTCTATCACAAGGTTGTCACAGCTTTCGGCAAGGAAAAGGCAGCGGCCGCCAAGGACACCTACAGTGGAGCCGATGGACGGCTTGGACGATGCCGCGGCGCCGGAGCCTGTTGCATAGCTTTCGTTGTTGGGATAGGCTATGACAGTCTTTTCGCGGGATGCGCCCTTTATGGTAAGGTTGTTCTTGTCCCTAAGGTAAAGGAGTTCGGGGTAAGTGCCGTCCGCCACCTCGATGGTAACGGCGTCGTTCTTTCCAAGGGTTGTGGCATAGCTCAGGGCGCCCTGCACGGTGCAGAAGTCTCCGCTGCCGTCGGAGGCCACCTTGAGGGTAGTGCCTACAGGCTTTGCCTTGGTTGTGAATTCAGTCTTTTCAACAGCTTTTCCGGCAACGGAAGCGTCTACGGTAAGGTAGTAGGAGCCGCCGAAGTCAAGGGCCTCGTTGTGGAGCTTGATCACAAGATTTCCGCCCTCAAGCCGAACCGGAGTGTAATGCACCGGACGGTAGCGGGTGCTGTGAAGGACATCCATGAAAGTATGGAGCTCGGTGCCATTGTTTATGGTTTCCTTGGGAACCATGGTGCCGTCTTCAAGGATGTTCACCTTGGCAATGTCGGCCATGTCAATCTTGTCCACAAGGGTGCCGTCGGCCTTGAACACCTGGATGAGGCCGGAAGTGCCAAGGGTGGCGCCGGAGCCCACCTCAACTACAAGAGGGGCATCTACGCACATGGCCGAAGTTACCGGCTGGTCAGGCCCCGGAGGCACCGGTTTTGAACCTTCGGTGGTTCCCTCCACCGGAGTGCAGAACCCGGACTTTCCCGCAGCGTTCACCGCCTGGACGGAGAAGCTGTACGTGGTGCCGGCAGTAAGCCCCTCAACCGTGACATTCCTTTTTGCCGATATCCCGTTCTTTGAGAAAGACTCCTCTCCGGTGAGTTTCCATTCGTACGTAGCACCTTCAACGGCGCTCCACTGGAAGGTGAGGCTGCTTTCAGTGGCGCTGTGCAGTTTCAGATTCTCAGGCACTGCAGGTATTTCGGCCGAAGGCGACTCCTGCGCCGGTTTACCGCAGGCCACTGCAAGGACCAACAACATGGCCGTTTTAGCTAAGCTTCTCATAATCAGTTAACAAAAACGTCCTAAACCTCAACAGGTTTGTACTTGGGCACAAGGGCCTTCATGATAATCCAACCGGTGAGGTAAGCCAGGCCGCAGAAGCAGAACATGATGAAGTAGCCTGCAGGCTTGCCCTCAAATCCCATGAAGTGGAAAGCGGCGCCCTGGGCTTCGGCATAGGTGAAGAGATTACCGGCTACCTTCTGGATAATCATGGAGCCGATACCGCCGGCCATTGCGCCGATTCCGGTGATGGAAGCGATGGTGCTCTTGGGGAACATGTCACCCACGGTGGAGAAGATGTTGGCGCTCCAGGCCTGATGACCTGCGCCCGCTATGCCGATGAGGATGGCCGGCCACCAGGGACTGTAGGCACCCAGCGGCTGGGCGGCCAGGGCTACCAGCGGGAAGAAGGCGAAGATGAGCATGGCCAGCATTCGGCCGTTGTAGGGATGCATGCCCTTTTTCTCTACAAAGAGCTTGGGAAGATATCCGCCGAAGAGCGACACCACGGTCACGATGGCATACAGGGTGAAGATGAGGCCCTGGCCGAGGGGTGACGATGCAGGGGCGTTGAACTGGTCCTGGAAGTATGCAGGGGCCCAGAACAGGAAGAACCACCA
>DGXO01000086.1:288-7319 GCA_002395605.1 Bacteroidales bacterium UBA4230 | reverse complement strand
CCACCACACGCCGTCGGTCAGGAATTTACCCACTATGAAGCTCCAGGTCTGCTTGAAGCCGAAGCACTTCATGAAAGGGATTGACTTTTCCTCGGACTCCCGGTCGGGGCCGGGAGTGACGGCTGTCTTGGCGTCATTGCCGGCCTGACCGGCAATCTCATCATCCTGATGGATATAGGCAAGTTCGGCCTCATTGACGTGCTTGCTCTTTTCGGGCTTGTCGTACATGAACTGCCACAGGAACATCCAAAGGAAGCCCAGGCCGCCGATGATGATGAAAGCCCACTCCCAGCCAAGGTGCTTGGCAAGCGGGGGTATGAGAAGAGGTGCGGCAAGGGCGCCCACGGATGCACCGGCATTGAAGATGGAGGTTGCAAACGCGCGGTCTTTCTTGGGGAAATATTCGGCCGTGGTCTTGATGGCGGCCGGGAAGTTTCCGGACTCACCAAGTGCCAGGATGCCGCGGCAGAGGAGGAACAGGTACACGCTAACCGTGGAGATGGTAAGCGCAACGTTGGAACCAGCCTCAACGGCCCTGAGGGCTGCAACTGAATCAACTCCGTCCACGAACCAGGTGGTGGCAACGCCGCAACCGGCGTGCATCACGGCACCAAGGCTCCATACGCCGATGGCGATGAGGTAACCCTTCTTGGTGCCCATCCAATCCACGAACTTACCTGCAAAGAGACAGGCGATTGCGTAGAAGATGGAGAACAGGGACGTGATGGTGCCGTAGTCGGCATCGGTCCAGTGGAACTCCGGAGCGATGAACTCCTTGTATGTGAGTGAAAGTACCTGACGGTCAAGGTAATTCACTGTGGTGGCTATGAACAGCAGGGAGCAGATCCACCACCGCCAATTGGTCATAAGTTTTTTCTGTGTACTCATGAGATTTCTCGACTTCGCTCGAAATGACAATTATAGAGAAATGACAATTAAAGTATCGATTTGACGGCGGCGCGCATGCCTTCGGCCTGGATGATGGCAAGGTCTGCGGCAAGGAGGTCGGTGAGGCCGGGGATGGCATTGAGGTTTTCGCCCCAGATGAAATCGTCGGCGAGGACGCCTTCAGCAACCTTGCGGACATCACCGGTGGCCCAGAGGTTCTTCAGGAGCTCCATGATCTTGGGATCGTCGTTGGGGACAATCTCGTCTTCTCCCCTCTTTCCGCCCTTGTAGTAGGTGCAGATACCGGCAAGGCCAAGGACAAGGCCTTTAGGGAGTTCGCCCTTGCGCTCCAGATAGGTCTTGAGGCCGGGGAGGTCGCGGGTCTTGTATTTAGGGAAGGAGTTGAGCATGATGGAAGTCACGAAGTGCTTCACGAACGGGTTGCGGAAGCGCTCCACGACATCACCTGCAAACTGAAGGAGTTCGGACTCCGGAAGATTGAGGGTGGGAAGAAGCTCATCGTACATCACCTTGTGTACAAACTGGCCGATTTCAGGGTCTTCGCAGCACTCTTTCACGGTATTGAGGCCGCTGAGGTAGCCTACGGGGCTCAGGACGGTGTGGGGACCGTTCAGGAGGGTAACCTTCCTCTCGTGGTAAGGAGCCTCTGAAGGGACGAAGAGGACATGGAGACCTGCTTTGTCGGCGGGGAATTCTTCGGCCACTTCCTTGGGAGCCTCGATAACCCAGAGGTGGAAGATTTCGGCCTTGTCAAGAAGGTGGTCGTCGTAACCGGCGCGTTCGCAGAGTTCGGCGGCGTTGTCACGGGGATAACCGGGCACAATGCGGTCTACGAGGGTGGAGTATACACCGCAGGCGTTTTCGAACCATGCGCTGAACTCTTCGCCGAGGTTCCACAGCTTGATGTACTCGCGGATGCATTCCTTGAGGTGCTTGCCGTTCTCAAAGATAAGCTCGCAGGGGAAGATGATAAGGCCCTTGTCTGCGGCGCCCTTGAAATACTGGAAGCGGTGATAGAGGAGCTGGGTGAGCTTGCCGGGATAGCTGCTTGCGGGCTTGTCGGTGAGCTTGCAGGCGGGATCGAAGGCGATGCCGGCCTCGGTGGTGTTGGAGATAACAAAACGGATTTCGGGCTGTTCGGCAAGTTTGAGGTAAGCCTCAAAGTCCTCGTAGGGGTTGAGGCCGCGGGAAATCACGTCAATGAGGTCCAGGCTGTTCACGGGCTCACCGTTCTGAAGGCCCTGGAGGTTGAGGTGATAGAGGCCGTCTTGCTCGTTGAGCCAGCTTACCATACCTTTCTCGATGGGCTGGACAACCACCACGGAACCGCCAAAGTCCGTCTTCTGGTTGGTCTTCCAGATAATCCACTCGATGAATGCACGAAGGAAGTTTCCTTCTCCAAACTGAATCACTTTTTCAGTGTACTGCTTTGCCTGAGGCGCAGATTTGCGGTTTAGTCTTTCCATGTTATATTATTGATTTATTCTGTTTCGGTTACTATTGCAAGGATGAGAGCCTGCTCTCCGGATTTTTGTTTAATTGTATATTCCGTACCCTTCTCAAGGGTTATCACGCCGGAATACACATAGGTGTCGTGAGGGGTGTCGGCCGTAAATATGGGATCCGCCCCGGTAGGGATAAGCTGGATTGAAGCTGTGCCATCGGCCTTGCGGCGGGCGGCGTAGAACTGCACGGTTGTGCTGAAAGTGGCCGATGTCGTGAACTTCACATAGCCCTTGCTGTCAAACTTGAAACCCTGGGAATATGTTGTGCCGTCAATTGTGAAACTGCCGGAGTAGTCCTTGGAGAAATCGGCCACGGAAGTGCTGGTTTCAAAATAGCTGGCACCGCTCACGCCGTCCTTTGTCTGGACAGGGGCCTTTGACTGCATGCTCACGGTATAGATGTGGGCGCTTGTGTCGGGGACTACTGGATCGTCTTCGTCTCCCTGGTCGGGATCCACAGGGTCGTCACCAGTGCCGTTGAAGTCGTCTATTCCGGCGTTGTCCACAGCGACAGGAGCCTCCGTAAAGCCAAGCTTGCCATAGCCTGCATTGGCCTTGACAAGGGCGGGAACGTCCTCTGCGGCCGTTACGGTGTAGTCATACGCGGGCTTGAAATTGGCATAAGTGAGAGGCTCTATGGTGCTTCCGTTATACTTTGTGTACTTCACGTTTGAAAGCGGATACGGGTCCTTGGCCTTAGCCGGACGGTTCACGTAGATATTCTCCGTTGGATAGAGGTAACCTGCCACGGAGCCCTGGAGGTTGGATTCTCCGCTTTCCTTGGCGGGATAGGTGCAGATGTCGGTAGGCAGCTGCACGCCGTCAAAGTAGTTGTATTCCACAAGGACCTTTGCACCGTAGGCACTTCCTGCGCCATAAGTGGTGCAGCCGTCATAGAGGTTGTTGTACACATGGGCCTGGCCAAAGCGTACGCGGGGGTGACGTGAGGAGGAGTTGTCAAACCAGTTGTGGTGGAAGGTTGCGGTGATCTCAGTATCGGAAGTCTGGCTGTTGGAATGGCCAACCAGACAGCTCTTCTGGGTTTTGATGTACCGGCACCAGGAAACGGTGACGTTCTTTGAGCCGTGGGTCACATCTGTGGAGCCGTCTTCGTAGTCCTTGGTCTGGTTAAGGGAGGTGAAAGTGCAGTGGTCTACCCACACGCCGTCGCATTCCTGCATGGACACTGCATCGGCCCCGTTATTGGCCTTGGGCTGCTGGAAATTGATGTTGCGGATGATGATGTTGCTGGCGCGCACGCAGAATATGCCTATACGGTCCATCACAAAGCTGTCCGTGCCGATAAAACTCAGGTTGGACACGTCCTTGACGTCAAACCAGGGGTGGGCGCTTGAGAAATCGCGGCCGTCGGTATCCGTGAAGGTGCCGCTGAGCCAGATGGTCACAGGGGTGTGGTCTCCCTTCTTCTCATCCTTGGTGCGCTGCAGGAGCCATGTCTGGAGGGCCTTGCCGCTGTTGAAATGGTAGGTCTTGGAACCTGAGCCGGAACCGCCGGTCACGCCCTTTGCAGCAGCGTATCCCACCATCTGAGTAGGATCCACGGTGCCAACTGTAGGAGGGGTAGGGCAGGTAAGATCGGCCGATTCTCCGGGAGTGGGATCGTCGCCAGGCTCCTCGGGCTTTTCGGCACCGGCCTGGACGAAGGTAATTGTCTCACTTCCGGCGGCCGATTCAAACTCCACATGACCGGTACGTTCATCGTAGGTCTCGTTGGCTGCCACCACAACGGTGAAGGCCTTTTCTGTGAGGGCCTTAGTCTCTGCCACAGTGATCCAATCCACGTCCGGAGTGGCTTCTATTGCCACGTTTGACATGATTTTTATCTCATGGGAAAGGCCTTCGGCGGGGACTTCGATTGTGGCGGGTGCAAGGACCATAGCGTTCTTCTGGAGCTGCACCACGGGCACTGTGACGGTGGATTTGTCGCAGGTAAAAACAACACTTGCCGTACGACTGTCGGGCTCGGTATTCTCCGTAGCCGTTACCGTTACCTTGATCTTATCGCCGGCTTTTCCGCTGGCGGGGGTGATGGTGAGCCAGTTCTCAGTTGCCTTGGCCGTCCAGTCAAGTGTAGCGGCAAATTCAAGGTTAATGGGTTCCGGCTGCGCGGCAAAAGCCAGGCCAACGCTCAGGGCGTCATCGGAAACGGTGATCTTTCCTTCAACCACCTCCGGCTTCTTACCGTCGTCCTTCTTGTCATTGTTTTCCTCCGGCTTGGCGCAGCTGAACGCCACCAGCGACACCGCCGCCGTGAGGAGTATTGGGATGATGTGTTTGATCTTCATATTGTTGTTTTATTGGGTTCCCCCATAGAAATCGGCCTCCAACATCACTACGACCTACAGTGTTACGCCCTGTTTGAAGATGGCGAGCTCGCGGTAGCCGTTCTTTTCGTTGTTCACGGGCTCGCCGGAGGCAACGGCAAGGACGTAGTCGCGGAAGCGGGCGGCGACTTCGGCCATAGGCTCATCCTGGGCGAGGACGCCGGCGTTGAAGTCAATCCAGCCGGGTTTTCCCTCAAACAGAGGAGTGTTGGTGGATATCTTCATGGTGGGCACAAAGGAGCCGAAGGGTGTTCCGCGGCCGGTTGTGAAGAGCACTATCTGGCAGCCGGCCGAAGCAAGGGCGGTTGATGCCACGAGGTCGTTGCCGGGGGCGCTGAGAAGATTGAGGCCCTTCACCTGAAGGCGCTCACCGTATTTGAGGACGCCGCGGACTATGCTCTTGCCGCACTTCTGGGTGCAGCCCAGGCTCTTTTCTTCAAGCGTGGAGATGCCGCCGGCCTTGTTACCGGGAGAAGGGTTCTCGTAAACGGGCATGCCCTGCTTCATGAAGTACTCCTTGAAGTCGTTGATAAGGTGGACCGTCTTTTCAAACGTAGCCTCATCCTGGCAGCGGTTCATAAGGATGGTTTCGGCCCCGAACATTTCAGGGACCTCCGTGAGGACGGTAGTACCACCCTGCTCCACAATCCAGTCACTGAATACGCCCAGGAGCGGATTTGCGGTGATGCCGGAAAGGCCGTCGGAGCCGCCGCACTTGAGGCCCACGCGGAGTTCGCTCACGGGGACATCCTCCCTTACGTCCTTGGACGCGACGGCGTAGATTTCACGGAGCTGCTGAAGGCCGAACTCTACCTCGTCCTTCACCTTCTGGGTGATGAACATGCGAACGCGGGACTCGTCCACGGGGCCGCAGAGCTCACGGAATGCGTCCAGCTGGTTGTTTTCACAGCCAAGGCTTACCACAAGCACGCCGCCTGCGTTGGGGTGGTGCACCATGTCCTTGAGGATGGTGCGGGTATTCTCATGGTCTCCGCCAAGCTGGGAACAGCCGTAGTTGTGAGGGAAGGCCACAATGGCATCCACGGAAGATGCCCGATCAGGTCGGGCATGACGGCTGTCGTCATTGCCGGCTTGACCGGCAATCTCTTCCTTGAAGCGGCGGACAATCTCTTCGCAGATGCCGTTCACGCAGCCCACGGTAGGGATAACCCATATCTGGTTGCGTACGCCCACCTGGCCGTCTGAACGGCGGTAACCTTTGAACGTATATTCTTTTACGCCGGAGTCAGACAAAACTTTTTGCGCATTTTCAGCGCAAAAAGTTTTAGTCTGCGAAGGCGTATCAAAAATAGGTTCATACTTATACTCAAGAAGGCCCTCAAGGTTAGTCTTGATGCACTCATGGTTGACCATTGTGCCGGCCTTGGCGTCTTTTGTTACATGGCCGATGGGAAAGCCGTACTTTATCACGTTCTCCCCTTCCTTGAGGTCATTGAGCACTATCTTATGGCCGCGGGGAATGTCCACAAGGAGGGTCACGCCCTCAACAACCTCACCTTTCTGGAGGTCCTGGAGCGCTACCGCCACGTTATCGGCCGGATTAATCTTGATGTACTTCATATACTAAAAGTTGAAGTAGTTCTTAGCGTTGTTGTAGGAGATGTCCTCCACCATCTTGCCGATGAAATCAATTTCGCTGGCGGGGAGCTTGCCTTCCTCGATGTCCTTGCCAAGGACGTCGCAGAGGATGCGGCGGAAGTATTCATGGCGAGGATAGCTGATGAAGCTGCGGGAGTCCGTGAGCATGCCCACGAAGCGTGAGAAGAGGCCAAGGACGCTCAGGGCATCCATCTGGCGACGCATGCCAACCTCCTGATCCAGGAACCACCAGCCGCTGCCGAACTGCATCTTGCCGGGAACGGTGCCGTCGTTGAAGGTGTAGAGCATGGTCATCATTACCTCATTGTCCTTGGGGTTGAGGCAGTAGAGGATGGTCTTGGTGAGGGCGTCCTCGGAGGCAAGGCGGTTGAAGAACTTGTGGCCTGCAGCCGCAATCTCTTGGTCGTGGATGGCGTCAAAGCCGGTGTCGGGGCCAACCAGGTTGAACATCTTGGTGTTGTTGTTGCGGATGGCGCCAATGTGGAACTGCTGTGCCCAACCTGCCTTGCAGTCCATGACCGCCTGGTCGTGGAGGAAGGCGCTGCGGATCTTGTTAAGTTCCTTCTCTGAGGGACGCTTTCCAAGAAGGACAAGTTTGAAGATGGCTTCAATCTCAAGCTCAGTGTAATCTTCGGAGTAGAAGTTCTCAAGG
>DGXO01000086.1:0-127 GCA_002395605.1 Bacteroidales bacterium UBA4230 | reverse complement strand
GTCAATCTCCATGTCGGCGGCCTCACCAAGCTGCTTCAGGTATGCCTTGTAGGCCTTGGGATCTTCAATTGCCATGGCTTTATCCGGCCTCCATGCAGGGATAACCTTTGTGCCGAAGGGCTCTGCG
>DGXO01000072.1:17288-30273 GCA_002395605.1 Bacteroidales bacterium UBA4230 | reverse complement strand
CAAGGAAATGCTCCAGGACATTGCAATCCTCACCGGTGCAGTTGTAATCTCCGAAGAACGCGGCTTCACCCTCCAGAACGCCAACATCCAGATGCTTGGCAAGGCCGAAAAAGTTACAATTACCAAGGAGAACACCACAATCGTGGGCGGCGCCGGAGACCAGGCTGCCATCAAGGACAGGGCCGACCAAATCCGCGCCCAGATTGAGACCACCAAGTCCGACTACGACCGCGAGAAACTCCAGGAGCGTCTTGGCAAGCTCGCAGGCGGCGTAGCAGTGATATACGTTGGTGCCACCACAGAGGTTGAAATGAAGGAAAAGAAAGACCGCGTGGACGACGCTCTCAACGCCACCCGCGCAGCAGTTGAGGAAGGTTACCTCCCCGGCGGCGGTGTAGCATACATCCGTGCAGCCGAAGCCCTGAAGGGCCTTAAAGGCGAGAACGAAGACCAGACAACCGGTATCCACATCATCGAGCGCGCAATTGAGGAACCTCTCCGTCAGATTGCCGCCAATGCAGGCGTGGAGGCATCCGTAATCATCAACAAGATCCGCGAAGGCAAAGGCGACTTCGGCTACAACGCCCGCACGGACGAATATGTGAACATGTACGAGGCCGGTGTTATCGATCCCACAAAGGTTGCCCGCGTGGCCCTGGAGAACGCCGCTTCCGTAGCCGGCATGTTCCTCACCACAGAATGCGGAATTGTAGACATCCCGGAGCCCGCTCCCGCAGCTCCCGCAATGCCTGCCGGCGGAATGATGTAGCCATCCGCTGTCATCCCGAGCGAAGCCGAGGGATCTCAAGGCGTGGAGATAAAAAATTGACACACAAAAGTTTATGCAAAAACGTCTGCCTTATTAAGGGTAGACGTTTTTGTGTAAACGCTTGATCACAAGCGTGTTGTCTCCACGGCCGAACAGGCCGGGGCGTATGCGGGTATGTGATCTTTTTTTAGTATCTTTGTGCCACTATGGAAACAATCATAAACCAATACTTTGAAGGCGAGCGTCCGCTGTACTGCAGGCGTGACGGGCTCAGGCTGGAAGGGGTGAAAATCGGCCCCGGAGAATCTTCTCTTAAGGAATGTGCAGACATTGAAGCCGTTAACTGCGAATTTGCAGGCAAGTACCCGTTCTGGGAATGTGACGGTTTCACAATCAAAAACTGCGTTTTCCGGGAGGGAGCACGCGCGGCGCTGTGGTACACCCGCGGCTGCAAGATGTCTGACACCCTTGTGGAGGCGCCCAAGATGTTCCGTCGCATAAGTGACGTGTATCTTGAAAATGTCCGCATGCCAATGGCGCAGGAAACTTTCTGGGACTGCCGGGACATCAAGCTCAGGAACGTCTACACGGCCGATGCCAACTACATCTTCATGCACTGCGAGAATGTGGATATTGACGGCTACGAACTCCACGGGAACTACTCTTTCCAGTATGTGAAGAACGCCGTAATCCGTAACGCCAACCTCCAGACCAAGGATGCGTTCTGGGAGAGCGAGAACATCACGGTTTACGACTCCGTGATCAACGGAGAATTTCTGGCTTGGTACTCCAAGAACCTCAGGCTGGTGCGCTGCCACATTGGAGGCACCCAGCCGCTTTGCTACTGCGAGAACCTGGTGCTGGAAGACTGCACCTTTGAGCCGGACGCAGACCTTGCATTTGAGTACAGCTCCGTGAAGGCCACGGTCAAAGGCCATATCGTTTCCGTGAAGAACCCTCGCAGCGGCTTCATCAAGGCCGGAAGCATTGGAGAGGTTATCCTGGACAAGAACATCAAGGCTCCAGGAGACTGCAAAATTACCGTGGAATGAGTTACAATTTTGATACATGCCCTTCCAGAAAGGGCTCGGAGAGCGTTAAGTGGGACATGTTCCCCGGAACCCTGCCGCTATGGGTAGCGGACATGGACTTTGAGGTGGCTCCGGAAATCCGTGCGGCGCTCCAGCGCAGGCTGGATCACGGAGTGTTTGGCTACGAGCTCCTGCCGGACAATTACTTTGAGGTAATGGACCGGTGGTTCAGCACCCGGCACGGCTGGAAGGGAATTTCCAGGGACAACATAGTGCCCACAACCGGAGTCATCGCGGCATATTCGGCCGCAATAAAGGCCATGACGGTCCCTGGGGACAAGGTGATTGTGATGACCCCGTGCTACAATGCTTTTTTCCCCGCAATCCGCAACAACAAGTGCGTACAGGCATCCTGCCCGCTGCACTATGAAAACGGGCTCTACACCGTAGACTGGGAACTGTTTGAGAAGATGGCCGCGGAGTCCCGCATGCTGCTTCTATGCAACCCTCACAATCCCGTTGGCCGCGTATGGACCCGTGAAGAGCTTCTTCGCATGGCCGAAATATGCCTCAGGAACAACGTGTTTGTTGTGTCCGACGAAATCCACTGCGAGCTCACATATCCCGGCCACGACTACACACCGTGGGCAACTCTTCCGGAAGAATATGTTTTAAATTCCGTTACGTGCTTCTCCCCTACCAAGCCGTTTAACATTGCAGGTATCCAGATAGCTAACATCTACGCCGCTTCGCCGGAAGTGCTTGCCAAGATGGACCGCGCAATCAACGACAACGAGTGCTGCGACGTAAACGTGTTCGGCGCCACCGCCCTTCAGGCCGCATACGGTGAAGGAGGCCCGTGGCTGGACGCCCTGCGCGAATACCTGTGGCACAATGCCCGCACCGTATACTGCTTCCTGGAAGACGAGCTTCCGCTTGTTTCGGCCCCGCCGCTTGAGGGCACTTATCTCATGTGGCTGGACTGCAGGGCTTATGGCATTAGTTCCGAGGCCCTTGGAGAGCACCTAAAGACCAAACACGGCCTTGTGCTAAGCACTGGCACAATATATGGAGATGCCGGTGAAGGTTTTATGCGGCTTAACATCGCCTGCCCGCGCAGCACGCTGCTGGAAGGGTTGTCAAGGCTGCGTGACGGACTTGAGGAAATCGGCAGACGTGGAGCCAAATAACTGATTATAAGCACATTATATAAAAGAGGGTGCGTGATTTAAAGCACCCTAAATTGCATAACTAACTGATTATGAATAGATTATCTCCACGCGCCGTGGGAAGGACGGCAAACGGTACACTGCTTTTGGCCGGGATGATTGTAGTTTTCGGCCTTAGCAGCTGCGGGAACGGCGGCAAAAAGGCACAATCGCCCAGCGCCGCAGACTTTGCCCCGTACATTGAGGCATACACGGGCGGTATTGTCACGGAAGATTCGGCCCTGAGGATAGACCTTGCCGAAAGCGCCGTGAGCATGCCCACGGAGGGCCTTTTCACAACCTCGCCCAAGACTGAGGGCACGGTGCTGTGGAATTCGCCCACATCCGTCACCTACACCCCGGAGAGCCTTGAAGCAGGGAAAACCTACACGGTAAGCTTTGCCCTTGGAAAAGTGCTTCCGGAAAGCAGCGGCGCTCCGGAGAACTTCACTTACAGCCTCACCGTAAAGGGCGCCAGGGCTGCGGTGGAAGAAGACCCCGAGGAGCCGGACAACGGAAGGCCGTTCCGCGTGAAAAAAGCAGTCATGAAGCCCGGCAGGGTTGAAGTAGTGCTCAGCGAAGAGCCGGTGAACGCAAAGGTGAAGGGCCTTGTGGAACTCACCGGCGTTGCCAGAAGTTATGTCCAGCTTCAGGATACCCTCCTTACCGTGCACTTTGAAGGCGCACGTGAAGAAGTTGCCCTCACCATTGCCGAAAGCCTTAAAGACGCCACGGGAAACACCCTTGGCGCCGCTTTCACAAAGACATTCGGCCAGGAGGAGGAAAAGCCCGCTGTGGAGATTCCGCTAAGGGGCAACATCCTCCCGGACAACCAGTGTCTCACCCTCCCCTTCCGCGCGGTAAACCTTGGCGCAGTGGAGGTGAGAGTTATCAAGATCTATGAGAAAAACGTCCTCTCCTTCCTACAGGAAAACAACCTTGGCGGCCGAAACAGCCTGAGGCGTAACGGCAGGCTCATCTGGCACGGAGACATTCCCCTGGACGCCAGCAAGGACCTTAAAAAATGGAACAATTTCTCCATTGACTTAAGTAACATGTTCAAGCAGGAGCCCGGTGCTATTTACCGCATCAGGCTAAACTTCAGGCAGGACCAGAGCCTGTGGGGCAAAGATGGAGAGTACCTCCTTAGCCCGGCATCCCAGGACGGAACGCTTTCGGCCCGGGACAACGCCACCTGGGACACCGACGAAACCTACTACTGGGACAACGACTACAACTGGGAAGAGTACAACTGGAAAGAGACCGAGGATCCCTCCAAGCCTTCCTACTACATGGACACGGACCACTTCCCGGCAGTGCAGCTTATTGCCAGCGACCTTGGCCTAATTGCCCAGTATTCCGGCGCAGGCACCATTTGGGTGGCGGCAACGGACCTTATCACCGCAAAGCCGGTTTCCGGGGCAAAGATTGAGGTTTTTGACTTCCAGCTCCAGAGCCTTGGAAAAGCCAGCACAGACGGAAAGGGACTGGCCGAAATAGCAGTAGCCCACAAGCCTTTTGCCGTTGTGGCAAAGGCCGGCGGCAGCACAGCTTATCTTAAGGTAAACGATGGCAACGAGCGTTCACTCAGCCGTTTTGACACCGGAGGAGAAGTTGTCAAGGAAGGCCTCAAAGCCTTTATCTACGGAGAGCGCGGCGTATGGCGCCCCGGAGACACAATGCACGTGACTGCCATTGTGGCCGATAAATCAAAGTCCCTGCCGGAGGGCCATCCTGCAACCCTTGAGGTTTACACCCCTCAGGGCCAGTTCTATGGAAAATACGTGCGCAAAGGCACAGACGGATTCTACAGTTTTGCAGTCCCCACAAAGGCCGATGACCCCACGGGATACTGGAACGCCTACCTCAAAGTTGGCGGCAGTTCTTTCCACAAAACACTTCACGTAGAGACAATTAAGCCCAACAGGCTAAAGATTGACACTAAGTACCCCGCCATCCTGGAGGCCGGTAAGAAAGTAAACCTTGAGGCCCAGGCCAGCTGGCTTGCCGGAGGCGCCGCCGCAGGTAATGCAGTAAGGGCTCAGGTAACGCTCAGGAAAGCCGGAAGCACGGCTTTTGAGGGTTTTGAAAAGTATACCTTCAACAATCCTTCCGGAAACTTCACAACGGCGGAATTTGAGCTCTACAAAGGCCGCCTTTCAGATAAAGGTAGCATTACCGTACAGCCTACCCTTCCCGCGGCCGAAAACGCCCCGGGAATGCTCCAGGCCACAATCCTTACCGCAGTGGAAGAGCCCGGCGGAGACGAGAGCTTTACTACGGAAACCCTTCCCTACTCCCCGTACAGCGCCTATGTTGGAATCCTGGCCCCTGAAGGAGACTTCCTTGAAACAGACAAAGACCAGGTGTTCAAGGTTGCGGTTTTGAACTCTTTTGGTAACAGGGTCAAAGGTCACAAGGTAGAATATGCAGTGTATAAGGCCGGCTGGAACTGGTGGTGGGACAACCCCGGATCCGACCTCGATGCCTACATAAGCGGCAGCTCTGTGAAGAAGATTGCTAACGGAACTGTTGTTAGTGGTGACAAAGATGTTTCATTCACTGTACGTGAGGAATATCCGGAGTGGGGTAGGTACCTTGTTCTGGCACGTGACACGGATAGTGGTCATGTTAGTGGCAAATTTGTAACATTTGACTGGCCGGAGTACCGTGGAAGGGCTTCAAGAAAGGATCCCGAGTCCCTCACAATGCTCACCTTCTCTACGGACAAACCTTCCTACAAAGTTGGGGAAAAAGCCGTGGTATACATACCTGCAGCCAAGGATGGCAAGGCTTTGGTGTCCATTGAAAACGCCGGCGGAGTGCTTTCCAGGACATGGGTAAACACATCGGAAAATGATACACCGTTTGAAGTGCCGGTTACAGCGGAAATGGCTCCCAACTTCTTTATCAACATAACCCTCCTCCAGCCTTACGGAAACAGCGTCAACGACCTCCCCCTGAGACTGTACGGAGTCCAGAGAGTAAACGTGGAAAATCCGGGCTCTCACCTTAACCCCGTAGTCTCGCTTCCGGGCGTGCTTCATCCGGAAGAAGAGTTCACCGTAAAGGTTTCTGAAAAAAGCGGGAAGCCCATGACCTATACGCTTGCCATAGTGGACGAAGGCCTTCTTGACCTTACCGCCTTCAAGACTCCGGATCCCTGGAGCCGCATGTACAAGCCCGAAGCCCTTGGCGTAAAGACCTGGGACCTCTACGACCAGGTGGTTGGCGCTTATGGCAGCAAACTGGTCCCGCTGGCATCCATCGGCGGTGACGAAGACGCCATAAAGAACGCCCGCAAGGACAACCGCTTCAATCCGGTGGTCCTGTTCCTGGAGCCCAGGACAATCAAGGCAAAAGAAACTGATGTTTTGAAATTGAAACTTCCCATGTACGTGGGTAGCGTGAGGGTAATGGTTGTGGCGGCCCACGAAGGCGCTTACGGCAATGCCGAAAAAACTGTCACGGTACAGAACCCGCTAATGGTTGTAGCCACACTGCCCCGCATCCTTGGCTCCGGAGAGGAAGTATCCGTTCCGGTGAACGTGTTTGCAATGGAAGAGGGCGTGAAGGACGTGACGGTTAGCATCAAGGCCGACGGCCCGGCAGCCATTACGGGAGCCTCCACGCAGAAGGTGAGTTTCAGCGGGAAGGGCGACAAGATGGTAAGTTTCGGCCTGAAGGCGGAAAGTGAAGGCGTGACGCATGTAACGGTAGAAGCCTCCGGCTCCGGCCACAAGGCCTCCGAAACTATCGCCCTCACTGTTCAGAATCCATATCCGGAGGTGACATCCGTGGAGCGTTTCATTATTGAAAAGGGTGCAAGCCGTGAGGTTCCCGCAGAAGCCACCCTCCAGCTTGCGGGCTTCCCCGCCCTGGATGCAGGGAAAATGTTCCAAGATATGAAGAACTATCCGTACAGCTGTGGTGAGCAGCTCAGCGCCCGCGGCATTACCATGGCGTCCCTGATGCCCATGCTCAGCGACAAAGACAAGGAGGCCGCAAAGGAACTCATTCCTCAGATTATACAAGCACTGTACTCCAGGCAGAACCCCGACGGCGGCTTTGCCTACTGGGGCGGCGGAAAGTCCGACTCCTGGGTGTCTTCAATGGCAGGTCACTTCCTTACCCTGGCCGAAAAAGACGGCTTCGGCGTTGATGCCGGAGTGCTGAAGGCATGGAAGAGTTATGAAAGGAAGATGAGCCAGGTTTACCGCATTGCCGATGCCGACTTCTTCCCGCAGCTTGACGAAACCTACAGGCTGTATGTAATGGCGCTTGCCGGGGAGGCCAACCTGTCTTCCATGAACAGGCTCCGCGAATCCGGCAAACTTACGGATGCCGCCAGATGGATGCTGTCTTCGGCCTATATGATTTCAGGTAAGAAGGCCCAGGCCGATGCCCTCCTTGAAGGGATTGGCAGGGAGTTCCCGTCTTACCAGCCTTACAACATCACCTACGGCACCCCGTACCGCGACAAGATGATTGCCCTGGAGGCCCTTGTGCGCACGGAAAGAATTGCCGACGCCCTGGCATTTGCGCAGGAGAGCCTGCCGTCATGGGAGCTCTCTACGCAGGAATCGGCCTTTACCGCCGCGGCCTACAGAATTCTGTACGACAAAGCTCCCGGCAGCGGAATCAGTGCAAAACTGGGGGCCGAAGAAGTTGTGAGCGCCGCCGGTATGGTTTCCGTGCCTGTGAAGGCCGATGCCGCTTTGGTTAATACCTCCGAAGGCACCCTGTACGGCACCATCCTTAAAACTTCCCGTGAAGCCCGTACAAAGGGCAGCGCAAACGGGCTCAAGATGGATGTTAAATTCCTCTCCGACGAAGGCAAGGCGATAAGCCCCGCTTCCATAGCCCAAGGAACACGCTTCAAGGCTGTGATTACGGTTACCAATATGTCGGCTGCACGAGCGTACGAGGCCCTGGCGCTCAGTTTCGGCATTCCTTCCGGCTGGGAGATCCTGAACGAGAGACTCTCCGGCGCCGTAACGGAGGCCGACGGCTACGACCACATGGACATCCGCGACACCCGCGCCGACTGGTTCTTCGGCCTGCCCGAAGGACGCAGCAAGACCTTCACAGTTAGCCTCAGGGCGGCATACTGCGGCAACTTTGTGATGCCCGCAACAGTGTGCCAGGACATGTACCAGCCCGCTATTTCGGCCTCCACGGCCGATGGCGTGGCGGCAGTGGAGTAGCTCTCTTACAACTATTGCCTGCGGACCTGGTCCAAGGCATTTTTGGACCAGGTACATTTTTAGTGGCTGGACCTGGTCCAGTAGGTGTGCCACTCAAGTATATGTAGCCCATACTTGGTGGACCAGGTCCAGGGGGTATAATTGCACCTCGTCCAGATTTGCACTGGACCTGGTCCAAGGGGGGATATGGAAAAAAGGAACAGAATAATAATGGTTGTGGCCGGGGCAATTGCCCTGGCATGGCTGCTATGCCTGCCGCGGGAACTGTTTAAAGGCGTACCTTATTCCACAGTTGTAGAAAGTGCCGAAGGAGAACTCCTTGGGGCAAGGATTGCCGATGACGGGCAGTGGCGTTTTCCCCCGTCAGATACCGTGCCGGAGCGCTTTGCCACGGCCCTTATCCAGTTTGAGGACAAGCGGTTTCGGTGGCACCCGGGTGTGGATCCGCTGGCAATAGGGCGCGCCATCAAAGACAACCTGAGCCACGGGCACACAGTAAGCGGCGGCTCCACCATCACCATGCAGGTGATAAGGCTCTCCCGCGGGAAAGAGCGCACCATCTGGCAAAAAGCCATTGAGGCTGTGCAGGCCACAAGGCTGGAACTGCGGTACTCCAAGAAAAAAATACTGGCTCTGTATGCGGCCCACGCACCGTTTGGAGGCAATGTGGTGGGGCTTGAAGCCGCCGCATGGAGGTACTTCGGGAGGCCTGCCGCGGAACTCTCATGGGCCGAATCTGCCACTCTGGCAGTACTTCCCAATGCCCCGGCATCCATGCACCCGGGGAAAAACCGCGAACTTTTGAAGGACAAAAGAAACAGGCTGCTGCAAAAGCTATATGAGCACGGAGACATAGACGCAGAAACGCTTGAATTATCACTTGAAGAGCCTTTACCTGAAGCACCACTTCAACTCCCTAGCTATGCCAGCCACTACGTAGAGCACTGCAAAAAAGGAGAACGGACAAGAACTGGAATACTCTTTTCCACTCAAAAGGCCATAGAGGAAGCCTGCGACAGGAGAAGCGACGACTACGCCAAAGAAGGCATTGCCGACATGGCTGCAGTTGTAATAGACAACCACAGCGGCAATATAATAGCCTATGTAGGGAACACTTCTCCGGACAGAAAACGCCCTGGAGCACAGGTAGATGTAGCGGCATCTCCACGCTCTACCGGCAGTATCCTGAAACCGGCGCTGTATACGGCTGCACTTGAGGAAGGGACCATACTCCCCCGCACCCTTCTTCCGGACGTTCCCATTAACCTAAGCGGATTTGCGCCCCAAAACTTTGACCATCAGTACTATGGAGCAGTTCCGGCAAATGAGGCTCTTGCGCGCTCCCTCAACATTCCGGCGGTATTTCTGCTCCAGGAATACGGCGTCCCAAAGTTCCTGGACAACTTGCGAAAATGCAACATTACCACTTTAGAAAATGAAGCATCACACTACGGATTGTCATTGATCCTTGGTGGCGGAGAATGCAGGCTGGACCAGATTACGCGCATGTATTCCAACATGGTAAAAGACGCCGCCGAAAGCCTTGCAGCGTGGTATACGCTTGATGCCCTGAAAGAGGTTAACAGGCCCGACGAACTTGACTGGAGGCTCATACGCTCTGTACGCAAAGCGGCCTGGAAAACCGGCACCAGCTATGGTTTCAGGGACTCCTGGGCTGTTGGAATGACTCCGGATTACACCATTGGAGTATGGGCCGGGAATGCCGAGGGCCAGGGCGTCCCGGGCCTCACCGGTGCACGCGTTGCCGGGCCTGTGATGTTTGACATTCTCAACCTCCTGCCGGTGAGTAGGGGTTGGTTTGAGATGCCCGGTCAAGCCGGGCATGACGGCCGCGTCACCCCCGGCAGCGACAGGTCAAACGTCACCCCCGGCAACGACAGGGCAAACGTCACCCCCGGCAACGACCGGGGGTCTGAGTGGGCAAAGGTATGCACCCTTAGCGGGTACCTTGCCGGGCCGGACTGCACGGACACTGAGGACATGCTTATTCCGGCGGCGGGGCTTGACACTGAGGCCTGCCCGTATCACAAAAACGGGGAGTTTGTGCTGCCTCCGGCAATGGAGTGGTATTACAGGCCGCATCATCCGGAATATACAGGCGCAAAGAAGGCTGTTACGGCATCTATCGGCTTTATTTACCCCTCACAGGGCAGCACGCTGCAGCTTCCAAGGCAGCTTTCCGGGAAAATTGAAGGTGCCGTTTTCAAGGCCGCGCACCACAATCCGGCCACAAAAATATGGTGGCATCTGGACGGAAACTATATAGGAGAAACCAGCCTCATCCATGAGATGAAACTGGCTCCGGAAAAAGGGAAACATACCCTTACTATAGTGGACGAAAACGGCGAATCCACCGCCGTCACCTTCTATATAAACTAACGCCAGGTGTGGCCGATATCCCAGTGTACGGCGTACTCAAATGACGTTTTATCCCTGGGCAGATCAAACTCTTCAAGGATAAGTTCCCTGGCCTGAGGATATTCCTCCAGCCATTTCCCAACCGCAACTACAAAGCGGTCTTCCTCCACAAGATAGAAGACCCTCCCCCTGGGCTTGTTTTCATAAGGGCCGATAAACGGGCCGGAACCGTCTCCGTGAAACTTTTGGCGGTTATACTCTTTCTTCCATACGGCTTCGTGCATTTCAGAGCACGTTATACGCCCCTCAGATGCGTTTGGCTTGGAATAATCCCTAAGAGAACGCGCCACAACGCCGAATAATTCATTCCAGGAACTATTGTACCAGAATATCCCCACTTTAGGATCGTCTTCATGCGCCCTGTTGGCTTCCATTAGACGAATTGAGGCCGCATAGTCGGTCTGGGACATTTTCCTGAGAGCAGACGGCAACTCCTCAAACGACGGCAGAAGCTCATTGCCTATGCTGATTATTACCACATAATCGGCCTCATGGTAATAGAGTATCATGCCGCTTCCGTTGAAACGGCGCTCCCAGTATCCAGGCAGGGAAATGTCAAAGAGTTCAGGCGTGCCGATACCCTCCAGAGGATGCTCCTTAATGTCTAGTAGAATGGCCTTGACCTGCTCTGCGTACTTGATGTTCTTTGCCTTCAAAGCCTGAAATTGATACTGTGCTTTGGGGCTTAAATAGAGCTTCATAAGGCGTCGATATCGGTTACTTCAATGAGTTTTCCGGAAGCCATTTGGTCTACAGCCTCCTTTAAATCACGCACAGCCTGCGTATTTTTATAGAATTCAAGACGACGCTGCAAGGAATTAAACTCCTTGAGAGGGATTAAAACGGCGCCGTTATCCCCTTTTGTTATGATTAGAGGCTCCTCAGTGAGAAGAACGTTATCATAGTACTGTTTGATGTTGGCTCTGAAGCCGGAAATGGTAACTACTTGCATACAACAATAATTTGTACAAATATATGCACAAGATTTGGAAGATGCAATAGCATATGAGATTTCTCGACTCGCTACGCTCGCTCGAAATGACAAATAGGAGTGCACGCAATGACGCATCAAGCGACTCGCGATGACGGTGTCATCTCGAGCGAGCGTAGCGAGTCGAGAGATCTCAAAAGGAAGAAATAATCAATAGTGTTTCAAAATCAAAATGCTTTAGATTTTGAAACACTATCGGGCTCTAGGGGTGCTGTGAAGCAGATAAGTAAGAGAGATTTTGGCCGTAGTAGGCCTCAGGAAGACATTTGAATACTGATCCGTTACAACCAAACGGTCTGGGGCTTCGGCCTCATAAATGCGATATCTGGTGAATACAGGTCCTATACCAAACTCTGCGGTAAGCCTCCACCAATCCCCTAGCGCCCAGGTGTAACCGCCTCCTACAGAGAGCTTTAGCTCCTCTCCTTGGACGCCTTTAGGGTTCCAAAGGGCGAAATCGTAGTAGCCGGCGCCTGCAGAAGCGCTTGCAAACCAGCCTCTGAGTACATCCTGGCTGCGATTTTCCCATGGCTTGAAATAATAACGCGCTCCCAGGTCCAGATGGAGAAGTTGGAAAGCCAGATTATTGTTGCGGTTTTTCCACCAAGGGAAAATGAAGTCTGCGGTTATGTCCCAATGCTTGCCAACGGGAATATCGACAGATGCGTTCACCCCTGTCACTGCGTCAAAAAGGAGATTGGTCCCGACGCCAAAAAGAGCCGTGCCCTTTACTTGAAGTTCTACTTTAGGTTCCTCGACGACCGGCGGCTCTTCGACTGGCGGTTCCTCTACCGGAGGCTCTTCCACAGGAGGTTCCTCTATCACAGGCGGAACCTCGGGCTCCGGCTTTTCTTCTGGCATCGGCTCTTGAGAAACCGGCTCCTCAACGGAAGGCTGTTCCTCCACTACGGGCTTAACCGGTTCAGTGTCATCACTATACGTTATGCCCACGGCACAAAGCACGGGCATCTGATTTTCTTTGAGTTCCCTCCAAGTTGCACCGCCTCTAAGAGAAAGCAAAGCCTGCTTCTTCTGAGACGATGTCAGATTCTGGTCCCTCAGAATTGACAAAACGCATGCGCGGTCTGGACCATAGTACGAATATTCAACTGTGGCGGCGAATTTTTCCCAGTCAACTCCGCCACCGCGGATTTCAATTTTTTCGGCCGGGTAACCAAGGACATTCACAAAATAGTCCTTTACTTTCTGGGCACGGGCAAGCGAAAGTTTTTCATTGGCCGAAGCACTACCATCCGGGGAATGATACCCGGTTAGTACAATAGGGCCGCTATACCCTCCCTCTATTTTTTTCTTGACGGAAGAAAGAATCTCCGAATTAT
>DGXO01000072.1:2175-17155 GCA_002395605.1 Bacteroidales bacterium UBA4230 | reverse complement strand
TCTTCATAGGCCGGTAGCGAAACTGTAATCTCCGCTTTCCTAAGAACGGGGAACACATTTTTAACAAGATCGTCCCAGGCTTCACCAACCCAAAGGTCCTTAAGCTGGGCTTTTCTGTTTTTGCCGCCAGACTCAATGATCTTAAGAGCCTGCTCCTTCCAGGGTTTGTCCGAGCGCCTCAGATACCGGACCACTCCATCCCAATCTTCGGCAACAGTGCTTACCGTGAACAGGGAATCCGGAACGGAAGGATAACGGGCCTTCAAAAAATCCAGCGTGGCAGCGGCACGCTCACGGGCCAGCCTGGCATTGAGGGAATAGGGGCCCTCCGGAGATGAAACACCCGTAATTTCAATGGCCGAAGGCGTGACAGGAGCGCCAAACACCTGATCCATAAGGTTCAGGGCGGCCTCATTGCCCATGAAATTGGGGTTTACCTCTGATTTTCCCACCCTGAAACTGAGTTTAGTACGGACATCCGGCGCAGACTGGGCATTACCGCCAATCCAGCTCAGCAGCGCTACAACCGATATGAGAGCCCTCCTCAGTTTCATTTTGCCTTGTTCTGAGAAATGAGGAACTCTGACGGAGATTGGCCGAAGAAGTCCTTGAACGCAGTGGAGAAATATGATGCCGTTGAGAATCCGCAGCGCGTTGCAATTTCGGCAACGGGATACCGGCCCTCAAGAAGGAGCCTCTTAGCCTGAGTCATGCGGATGGTCTTGAACACCGAAGACGGAGAATACCCGGTTTCGGCCTTGAGTTTGCGGTTTACGTGGATACGCGTAATGCCAAGGTCTGCGGCAATTTGCTCAACGCCATAACCGGAATCCGACAGATGGGCCGAAACATGCTCCAGTACCTGCCGGCCGAACTCCGATGCCTGCAGTGCGGCAACGATATTGTTGTCCGTGGGCATGGATGAGGAATCTTCCTCCTGAACGGAATCTTGCTCCAAAAAGGGAGTTTCCGGAACAACGGGTTCAGGAACAACGGGTTCAGGAACAACGGGTTCAGGATAAACCGTCGATTGGACAAGCGGCTTCTGGACAAGCGGCTTAACCTCAACGACAGGCTCCTGCAGAACAACTTTCTTTGCGGCAAAAAGCCTCGATAGAACTGCTCCAAGGCAAAGTCCGGCAAGAAGCGCAATGATAACCGGCCACAATTTAAACCCGGAACTCTCCTCTTTATCCAATGAAGAGTCTGGCTGAACTTCTTCTTCACACTCCAGCTCAGGTAAAAATCCTGAAGAAATGCTGAAAGGCAAAGTCCTTACAAATTCCGGCACGCCGGAGGAGATAGAATACAGCAGGCTGTCCCTTATAATATAAGGTATACCGGCCGATTCTGAAAGTGAACCTATCCCACCGTCTATGGAAGGGACAGAGGAAAAACCTTCTATGGAAGAATAGCGAGTAAGTTGTCCGGCAGCATCCAGAATATACAAGGTAGCGGAAGCATCAAAAGCCAAAGACACAATGGTATCATTCTTAAGATGCCCGGAGCCAACGCTGTAATGCAGAATGCGTCCGTTACGCCCAAGCCTGTAGAGACCATCTCCGGGGGCTGCCATCCAAAGCGAGCCGTCCTCCGGGCTTACGGCCATTACAGGAGAAGAAGAGGAAACTTCATCAGTTTGGGCAGACGCCACCGCTCCACCCTGGGCCAGAACGGCAAGAAAACTAAGGAGCAATATGAGGGGTTTCCAATTCAAAAAATGCATATCCAGTACCGGATATGCAAATTTAATTTAATTTTTGGAACATTCAAATATTTTTCGGAGTTACTTCAACAGCATCTCCAAAATATTTGATTTTAAAGAAAAGTCCAACGTTTACCGGCCTGTTTGCATAGGCCCTGAGGTTACGGATATCATCAAAATAGAAAGTATAGATTTTATCCCTGTTATCCTCTACGGTTTCACCGCCTTCGTCCATTGTAGGCTTACTGATGATTGTATCCACAAACCAGAAGTTCCAGGGCTCGCCGTCGGCATGATAATTCCACTGAAGACGGTCTGCAGCATCCGTTGTGAATGACATTCCCGCAAGGGTTTCGCCATCCAGCACGGAGCCATTCTCCGTTCCGCCCATGGCCACGGCCACGTTATCCACCGTCTCCTCAAGAGTAGAACTGCCGGAAGAGCGGCGCTCTACCCTGAAAGGATTAAGCGTAATGGATGCAATGCGCATCTTGATGGGATACAGTCCCAGAGGATAGTCTCCAGGAATTTTCACATCCATCTTATAGGTGGGACAGGACACCCCATTGACCATACGGGACTCTCCAGTATCCACAAGTTCCAAGTCTGAAGCCCCTGAAGGCAGGTAATTAAACTTGTCTATGGTATATACGTTAATGAAACGCGTCATGCCGGTGAGCTTGTCCTTAAGCTCAATCTGACCACCCTGTAAGGCCGAATTTATGGATGTACCAAGAGTGAAAGTGATGGCGCCCTTGAATACTGAACCATTATTGCTCACCTCTGAGACAGTGACATCAGGGCCTGCAAAGGATGAACGAACATCATCCGTCCATGCCGCCTTGAAGTCGGAGGCCGTAACAGCGCTTGTGTTTTCCCCGGAAGCCATTGCCTGATAGGTAAAATACACGGTTTGTGTAGTGCCCACAAGCGCCGGATTCTGGAAAATGATGGACGTCTCACCCTGCACGGAAAGCTGGAACCTGCCGTCATTTACGGCCGGAACTTCTTCACTGATGGAGATAGTCTGGTTGTTGGCGTATGTGACGGAATTCACGGCATCATCAAAACTGGTGTATCCAAGGCCCTCCCATGGTATGCCGAAAATATCCAGGATATAGTTGTGGTTCCTGTAAATCTTGCAAGGTTCATGGCTCGCGTTGAGCATCATGAGGGTATGATACTTTGTCTTGGTGGAAGCCTGGCCGTCTACCTGATACACAACCTTAAGGATAATCTTGGGCGGATTGCTCTCAAGGTTCTCGTCTTCAAAGAGGAAAAGCGGCGCGTCAATAGAGTTGGTACCGTCATAGATCTGCATCATATCCGCTTCCGTAGCCGTATAACGTGCAGCATCGGCTTTGTCGTACTCTGTAAGGCGATCTTCCTTAAGTGCGGGAGATGAGCCCGTGTCAAAATATCCGGTAAAATGGTCGTCCTGGTTTTCGTCGTGATACGGCGCCAGATAACCCTTGTTAAGGCCGTTTGAAAGAATCCAGTGGATGGATTTTATGGTATAATCCGTGGGATTTTTATCCATAGTGTACTGGCGGCCGCCAATGGTGATTTTACCTTCGGAGATGGTGTAGGAATTGCCGTTTACGATAACTGTTTTGCCGTCTGCAACATCTGAGTCGGAACGTTTGAAATCAAGCATGTAGCCAAAGTCCACCCTTGCACGGTCACGCACCAGGTGCACGTTGTGTCCGTCCTTCTTTGAATAGGTGACCGTGCCGGTTAAGGGATCTGTTGTGGCCAAGGCCAGCCACGATTTCATGTCCTCGGAGCTGTTCTCTCCATGGAAGCCCCAGTAGCAAATGGTACGGTCCGTGATACCTACCGTCATTTTGGCGGATTTAATGAGGGTGTTCTCATTGCCGCCAATTTGGTCGTTGCCAGGGATGTTGGAAGGGGCGTAGCCATCGGCCACACCTATTCCCACGTTGCCCAAGAAGTGGATGCGGGCGGTACGGGAAGGAACCGTGCCCTCAAAGAGTTCTCGGCCCCGGCAGTGGATGCCGTCATGAGTGAAATTCTGCTCATCTTCTTTCAGGACTGCCTTGCGCCAGCCAAGGTAGATTCCTTCCTTGGTAAAACAGATAAGGTAGAGGTTCTGGATAAAGTCTGAGGGATCTTCATCACCACCCACGACGCTGGCCTTTGTGGAATATGTGATTTTCTCTCCGGGGAGGTCAAAGCCAAGGCGTACCGGCATCTCCGGCTCATCCAGGCCAAGTTCCTTAATAAGGCTTGCCGAAACGCCCTCATAGCCGGGAATCACGGTCTCCGCTTCCTTCATGCAAGAAGAAAGGCCGAAAACCGCAAGAATGGCAAGTATGTATGAGAAGCGCTTCATTATTACTCGGTTGTCTTGTTAAGTTTATTCACCTCTTCCATGGTGAGGTCACGGACGCAACGGGTGAAAGTATTGTTAGTGCCGGATGCATAGGCCTGGTAACTGTTGCCATCCAGGGCCCAATAATACCGGCCGGCCAGTACACGGACCATTGTTACCCCATAGCTTGCTACACCCTCTGTCTGGTACTTGATAATGGTCTCAATTTCGGCCTTGGTGGGAAGGCGCCAGTTAACATATCTGGTTCCGTCATCACCAACTTCCATATATGTTCCGCAGTGCTCTGCTGCTGTGGTCGCGGTATATGCACCGCCGCTAACCGCACCAAGCTGGGATGCAATCATGAACGCAGGTGAACAAACATTGTCCTGGGACTGATAGTTTCCATCAAGAACCGGCTTTCCTATGGCGTACTCGTCACTGGTAGATGTAAGCTGAATAACATACATCTGCGGGTTTGTAAGGTTGCTGAAACTGTCGTCTGTGTGATAAGTGGATCCGCCAGAGTCAATGGGGTTGGAAACTCCGTTTGCATAGACCTTTGCGTAAAAACCTATATCATCATATGTTGTTGTACCAGTATGGTTCTCCCAGTCTACCCAGTCGCCCGTGGACGGAATGTTCTTTGTGACATCCCTGTAATATCTGCGGGCATAGTAATGCGTCACAGTCTTAAAATATTGTCTTCTATAATATGTAGTCCACCGATAATAAGTCCTGCCCCCCCAGCCGCCGCCAGTACTCCAGTCATATGAGTATTGACTGGTATTATTTGTGGTCTGCGTCTGGCCCCAATACCAATAACCGGAATCCTCATCATAATAAGCATTGGCCTCTGAATTAGCATTCTGTCGGCTGGTTCCTTGAGGGACTGCATTTCTGAAAGCTGTTTGCAATGCAGAGCCGTTACCGCCACTTTCTATCTCTGAACGACTGTCGTAATTGGATGCACTTCCTATTGGATCATTTGTAACATTTGTGCTCTTTCCATCACTAGCCTTATTGTAATCTGAGTAAGAACATTCAATATTATTATCATATCCATCCCAGCTTGTCCAGCCATCCGCTGCAGGATTGAAGGAATACTCCCTTACCGTCCCGCTTGTATAGGACTCACTCCATTTTGAAGACCAGACACCTGTGAAGGACTGGATATTGTCCAGAGGGAAGTGGCGGACAGTAATGGTGACAGGCTCAACTCCCGTGGCGTTCTTGAGGTAAACGGTAAACGATATGTCCTTGACCGCACGGCTGGCAAGGGCCTCGGAGTTCACCTCTATAAGGCCGTTGGGAGTCAGCTTAATGGTAACCTTCTCTCCCTGTGCGCCGGTATTTGGAGCCGTAGACGTAATCACTATGTCTCTCTTGCCATCTGTATTGGCTTCAGTTGCCGTTACAAGCGTACCGGAATCGTTCTTCACCTGCTTGGTTACGGTTCCTTTAATGTCGACCGTATTACCCAGATAGTTCACGTAAGTCACATTGAGGGACGAAGGATCGATGTCCACAATTCGGCCGTCATCAATGGACACAGATGCATACCAAAGCATCTCAACGCTCTGGGTATCGTCTCCCTTGAGAATATATTCCGTAGGAAGCACCGTAAGGTACTTGGTATCCGAAATCTTGACTGTGGTGGCCTCCTGGCTCATATTGGTTTCTGTCCAGGGGATTACGTGGTACTCAATCCTGAGTTCTTCGTCTTTGGCCTCGAAGGATTCGTTGGAGGAACCCAGGGAAGCAATCTCCACATCCACGATGTACACGTTGTTGCGGTCCAGGGAAGTCACCTTGGACTCGTCGCACACCGGGATACGGTAGTAGCTGCGCAGCTGGTCACTGTCGGAATTACGCGTATAGAAAACCGAAAGAAGGATGTACGGCGCGCGGCCTTCATCGGCACTCCAGTCTACTGAGTAGGTATACGTGACAAGGGCAAAACTGTTCTTGGTATTATCGGGGTCCGTACCCTCCTTGAAAGGAGTGAAGTTGTTGTCAAGCGTAAGAAGGGAACCATCTTTAGGAAGAGTATCCCCGTCATAGGCTATGTCAGAGCCGTTGAGATTGAAGTTTACAGCCTTCCAGCGGGGCTCGCCCACGGTGCGGCCTACAAAGGCCATATACTCCCGGATGGAGCCGTATATCACACGCCCCTGGGCGTCTTTCTGAGGCTCCGGATTGGGATTTGACGGAGTGGGTTCCGGCGCCATGGGAATGGTCTTGTCGTCAGAAAATTTCACCGTCACAATAACCTTTGCGGCGGCCCTCTTGAGGTCTACGTCAAAAACTTGCTCGGAGGTGGAAGGATCTACCTGCCAGCCCTCTATTTTGCCGTCCATGAGGAAGTTCTTCTTCTCACTGTACATGCTGTTGGAGTAGTACATAGGGTCCGTGGTGGGCGGCGTATAATTCAGGTAATACCTGTAAATGTCCGTAGAATTGGTCTGGAGGGCCTTCAGGGCGGTAAGGTTTGCCGGGGCCGATGCTGCCGCGGTGTGAGGATTGTTGGCCGTCACATAGATGTCGTAGGGCACGCCAACCTCATAGCCTTGTTCGGCCCAGTTGCTGGCAAGAAGCTGCTTGGCCTGGTTGAGAAGGCTCTCGGAGTCGTATTTTTCAGTGTCAATGACAACGCCGGCGTCACCTGCATTCAGGTGATACTGCTTGAACCAGGCGGCGCTTTCGGCGGCATCCTGGCGCTTAACAAATACGTCCAGTGAGCCGAAGAAGTTCTCCCGGAGGTCGTCGCGGGCATCCACAAGGTCTCCCTTCTTGATGCCGGCATCGGTATCGGCAACCTTAGTATCGGTCCCATTGAAAATACCGGGAAGAACGCTGAGGAAAGGCCTTCCAGAATCACTGCCACCAGTTGGCACAGCCTCCCTCACACAAGAGGAAAGCACCGCCACAAGGGCCGAAATCATCAGGATATATTTATTGATTCCTATCATCATCCTTCCTCCTCAAGCCAGTACTGAGTGGCTTGCTCGTTACTGGAATTATTCTTGTGAACGTTCATGTTGGCAATGTATTCCGCACGTCCGGGGTTGTAAATGAGGAGCGACGTATGGTCCTCGTCACCGGGCAGGTTGTGGTTGAACGGTATGTTCTGCGGCGGAAGGCCGTCTCCGCTATGCATCTCCGTGAGGAACACCTTCACGTAAGGGTCGGCCATGACACCGTCATTTACCGGCACCACGTAAAAATTGGTAGTCTGTTTTTCGCCGGAACCCGGAATAGTCAACATTTGCCCGTGCGCAGTATACGACATAACCGGATGGCCTCCACCGTCCACGCCCTCTGTCACCTGAATCAGGACAAAGTGGTCGTTGTTAAGCTGCAGGACGAGGTCGTTGACGTTGGTGGTTTCCAGCGTGAGCATGGGCGAGTATGAAGGCTTGCCCACAGTTCCGCCGCCCTGATATCCGTATGCCACCACCAGCCAGGTGTCGTTCCATGTCCAGGACATACGGTCTACGTCGTAGCGTAGCCAGGGCTTTTCGTACTTGAACTCGGTGTTGCCTTCCGTTTTGTATGCATACCTGTCGTTGCCGGCAATCCAGGGAAGTACAGTGGGCTTTACCACCAAGCGGCCACCGATAAAGTAGGCGAAGATGGTCCAGCTGTGGTTGCGGGTGAAGTCGCCTTCGGCCTCCATGGTGAAGGTGGCCTGCTTTGTGCGCATGGTGCCGCCGGTACCCACGGTGTAGTTTATGGTGCCGGTGAGCTTTTTATCTGTCTCGCGGAGATATGTGAGCCCCCACTGGGTGAGGACGCCGGAATTAACGCCGCTGTGGATAAGGTCGTCGTACTCCTGGGCGGTCATGCCGGGCTGGAAGAGGTAATCTCCGGGGACGGGGTTGCCCGCAAGCTCTGCCGGGAGGGCGCCGTCCGCGGGATATGTCTTTGAAAGGGCGTCGTACCCTCCGGAAATCTCAAAAAGCTTGGTGCCGTAGGTATGGCTGGCGTAGGTGTTTTCCGTAAAGAGTTTTTCCTCCTTGCCGATTTCCCCTGAAATGGAGATTCCGGTAATATGGAATTCGTCCACGGGGGTGCCGGCCTCTGTCATCTGGCAGAACACGAAGCGCAGTTTGGACACCGCGCGGGTTACGGTGAGTGTGGATACGCTAAGGATGGGGAAATCCCCTGTAACGGCCTGGTTTGTGGCAATGCCGGCCATGGGAAGGCCTGCGGCCGGAACCGCGGAAGTAAGCGTATTTACGCCGAAAAGGTCTCCGGAAATGGTGAATGCCTTAAGGTCCGTGGGATTTACTTTGGACCAGTCTCCGGAGGCATAGCCGAATTTGTCTATGGTAAAGCCGGCCGATGCACCGTTTACCACGGCATAAACATCGACATTTGGCTTTTCTGACAGGAAAGCGTCATCTACAGGGATGGTGAAGCGGGCTGCATGGCCGGTGCCAAGGCCTGTAGTAGCAAGGTCATCGCCATCCAGAAGGCGGTAGCCCACAAGCCCGGCGGGGGTGGTGGCTCCTGCACGGAACACCCATATCTGAAGGCTAGATACCTTGCGCTCTGCCTCCAGAGCGTCTTCCAGGCCGGTTTCGGCCCTTGTAACGGCAGCCTCAGGGATGTACACTCGAACGTTGAGTTCTCCCCTTTCAAGGCGGTAGATAAGAGGGTCACGGAGGCATCCTGCCGCGGTTATCGCTGCAAGAATCAAGGCCGATATTTTCCGTAATACTCTCATTTTCCTAGTACATTGGTATTTCTGCGGGGGTGGCCTGCACCCATTCCATCTGGGCGATCACACCTATTTCAAGTTGGGGATCACGTAGTTCGGGAATGGTATTGTGGGCATTCGCAAGGCTGTTTATGCTGAAGGTGACCTTGGTCACGTGGTCGTGGACAAAAACTGCCGGAAGGCTTGCTCCGGTACCGCTGGCATGCTCAAGTTTGGCAAGGAGGTAGAACTTTGAGCCTGCGGCTATACGGCACTTGTTGAACCCGTAAAAGTCTGCTCCGCTATTGTTCTGGAACTCAAGCGCCATGTGAATGTCCTTGGCGTCCTCTGTCTGGACCACAAGGGTGTGGACGGGCTGGAATGTAAGGCCGGACGATGCTCCTGCTATGTATGCTTTAGGGGTGCTGCCGTCATAGACTTCATTGTCATATACATATAGGCTCAGGCCTTCAAGAAGCGGCTCAAAGGCATATGACTGGTTCTTCTGCTCTCCGATGATAATGCCGGTAAGGGGGAAGTTGGAGTTGCGGACATCCACGTAATCCCGGTTACTGTCCGGGAGATACTGAGTACCGCCGGTAGACTGTGCATAATTGAGTTCTACTTGAAGCATGGCAACGCCATACTGCAGAGGGTCCTTGAGGGCAGCAGACATTGCCCCGGGCACTACGGTGTCTCCAAAAGTATACTGGTTGAAAATGTCGTTCCAGGTGGCATTGGCGCTCTTGTACTCCTCCACTATTGCCATATCATCGGAGGTTTTGAGTGTACTGTTGGAGCCATACCAAAGGCTTGGCGGATAGCAGAATGCGTCAACTGCTGCAAGAGCAGCGCCGGTTGCGGAAGTCTGTTGCACGAACGCCGTTCCGTTCCATACGATTCCAACACTGCCTGAAGGCAGGCCGAAGCGCTCCGGGAAATTGGCGTAGTCGCCTTTAAGTAATACTGTAGCGCTGCTGCCGGATCCTGTAACATCTACATAAGTGCTGTTTTTAATCCTAGTGCGGATTTGATTTGCCAATTCAGAAACGTAATAGTAATAATACACTGTTGAACCATAAGCATTTCTGTAACCCTGTCTAAAGGAATTCCCACCGGCCGCGTCATCAGTAGCCATACTGTACAACTTATTATACAGGCTGGTTAGCATCTGGTTTATGGCATCAGTTGCTCCGGAAAAGCCCTTGCCATCACTGGTAAAGAAGACAAATGCGTTTTTCAGATCTGTATAATTATTATAGCTCCCAGATTCCGTCCATTTATATGTCCAAGTAGTTGCAGTGCGAGGATTTGTAGTTGTGTATGCCGATAGTGACACCGTGGCTCCTGCAATATTGTTCAAATATGTCAGCAGCCCATTCACCGTAGTCTGCATCTCTGTCTCCTGAGCGGAGGAAATAAAAGGCTCCAGCGTAAAGGTGATATCGGCGGGAGTTTCGGCCTTTTCTACGCCGTGCTTGCGTAGAACACCGTTGCGGCGCTTGAAAGCTATGGAGTCCGGGGAAACGCTTACATCTTCATCAATGGCCTGGCCGTAAACCAGCAGCGAAGCGGTTCCGCGCGGGAAGATAACGCTCTTGTAAAGGTGGGAATTGTTACTGGAGACAAGCCCTGCAAAATTACCTTCTTCGGCCGATGCCCCAAATAGCGAGGGAATCCCAAGCTGGGGCAGTGCAAGGTTTTTGCCAACGCGTTCATCAGAACCGTTTATGGCCCGTTTTACCTTGAACGGAATTGCATAAATCTCTTTGATTCCCCTGAATGACGACTCTGACTGATCTACCTGTGTTATGTCTTGAGTCATCTTGGTCTGGGGCCTGGAATCTCCCACAGACAGCGAGAAGGGGATTTCTACGCCCTCATTCTCATACACAATTCCTTCCGCTTCACTGTTAGGTTCAAGGGCAGTACAAGCGGAAAGAATCATGGCCGAAAGAAGCCATATGAGGCGGGGCATTCTTCTCATCCTTCCTGATTACAGAATTATCTCCTGATCCATTCCGGAGGCCCAGTCAAGCGCTACGCTCACGCCGACATCGGGGTCGTCGGGCTGCACGGAACCGTTGGTGAGCGCCTTGGCCTTGTAAACCTTCAGCTGACCGGCCCTCAGCGGCTTTGTGACGCTGAGCTTGGTTTCCGTGATGGTCCCGTCTTTGAGGGTGGTGTATGCACGGATTTGCCAAAGGGCATCTGCGGCATCCTGGGAAATAAACGGGTCTGTGGTCTCGATAACCACCTTGGTGGGCCTTGTATCCCTTGAAGGGTAGTTCACAGAGGCAAAGACCATTCCGCCCGGAGTGGAAAGGTTAAGTTCATCCGTCTTTACAATAGAGGAGAACTTGAACCTGTAGGTGCTGTCACAGACGTTGAAATCCGTGGCAAAACCTGTCATGTGAACCTTCATGTCCTTGATGCCGCTGCCAAGTGTATCAATCACAAGGGCGGTGGCGCAGTTGGCCATATAAAGGCTCACGTCAAAAGTCTGGTCTATGCCCTCCAGAACGTCCATAGGGAGCCTGGCGGTGAAAAGACCTGTCTTATGTGTGCCGATGGTGTCGGCAATTTCCTGATGGAGGACTGCCGTATGGCATTTGTCGTCCTCCTGAAGCGTCACAAGGTCATTTTCCACAACGTTTGCAACGGCTGTGTGCATGTACCTGTGAACGGGAATGTAAAGGGTGTAGCTGCTCTGGTTGGCGTCCATGATATGGGCCTCGTGGTGGAGCCTTACGGAGTCTTCGACAACGTCGTAAAATGAAAGGTCTACGTCGTGGGCATAGTCCGTGAAAATTTCCTTGAGGTAGTCCTTGAGGGCAGCTGCAGCTGCAACGTCAACCTCCGTGGAGAGTTCCGTTTCCAGCTGGGTTTTGAGCTCCGTGGTCATGTTGGTGATAAGGCGGAGCTCGTAGTTTATCTTGTAGTCCGTCTCGCAGTCACTGAGGTTCTCGTCCACCAGGCTACAGCCCTGGGGAATCAGGGCGGCAGCCATGGCGGCAAGAACAAGGAATGTATGACGGAACGTCTTCATTTTGGGCAATTACTGGCCAAGGATAATATCGTTAAACACGAGACCGGTTTCCCACTTGAGGTCTACGGAAAGACCAAGGGAGATCTGAGTGGAACGAAGGTCCGGAACGGTGCTGTAAGCAGACTGGAGGGAGTTTTCTCCTATCACAAAGTGAGCAGTGGTCATGAAGTCCTGCATGAATACACGGCGCTCCTTAAGGGTATTGCCGTAGGCATTGAACGGAGGAAGGGCCTGAAGGCCATCGGTGGGCCAAGTAACGCCTTCGCTGCGGTCTGCGACATCACGGCCGGCATCGGGGTCAAGCTTACCGATGATGTAGAAGATACCGCCGTTACGGATGATGTTGTGCTGACCCCAGAAGTCCTTGCCGGAGTTGTTTTCAAACTCAAGGCATACATAGACATCGTTCTGCTTCATGCCACGCTGAGCCTCATTCCAGTTATCCCAAACGAGGGTATAGTTGGGAGCGCTGGTGCCAGTGGAAGGGATGGCCTCAGAGGCAACTGCCTTGTCGTAGATACACTGTGCATATGTTGAACCTGCAACAGGGAGGAAGTCCCAACCAACGGTGGTGGGAATGCCGCCTACAAGAACACCCTTAAGCTTGAATGTTTCGTTGGTAACGCTTATTTCCGCATTGGGCTCATCGGTGGGACCAAGGCTTGGATTCTTTGCAATCTGGATGGCATGATTGTTATCATACAGTTTAGCTGCGCCGTACTTGAGGTCACTCTTGAGAAGAGCTGTACCATAGTTGATGTTGTACTGCATGGCAACGCTACGGGTGGTGGAAATCACGTGGGCGTCCTTGGTCCAGTTCTTGGAAGTCCAGTTGGCATCTGCATCCCAGTTGGCTACGCCCTGGGGATACTCGGGCTCTGTAACGTTCTCATTTGTAACGCGGATGGGAGAGTTTCCGAAGTAGCAGATTTCGGCAGGATAGTAAACGTTATAGCAGGAAGTGGAACCGGAGGTGTTGAACATGGAGACATTCATGAGGTAGCTCCATGTAATGGTTCCGGGAGTAGTCACACGGCCATCGGTATCTGTGGATGCGGTGGTGGCGGCAGTAACCTGTGAGCAGCCTGCAGGCAGATTGAAGGCTACCATAGGATACTCGTCAAGGGCAGAGCCGGTACCGGCGATACGGATTACATCGTGGACATCTCCGGAGTAGCTTGTGGCGGTCACAACTGCGGAAACCTCTTTCCATTTAAGCGTGGGAGCAGTACCGTCAAAGCAGGATTCAATCCTGGCTTTGATTTCATCGGCAACAGCCTTGGACTGGGCCTCTGCAAGAGTACTGGGCGTATGCCCGTGGATATTGTTCATTACCACCAGAAGGTCACCCATGGTACGGGAAAGAGCGGGACCAGAACCGGCACGTACTTCACCGGTCGGGATGGTGGCAAGAGTTGCAAGTGCGTCACCCAGAATCTCTCCGATGGGATTAATGGGATCTCCAGTAAGAGGTTCCTTGGTGGCAGGCTTGATGATGCCGCCGGCGGAAATGGTAACAAACTGGGTCCACTGGAGTTCAGTGGCAGTGTTGGATCCACCAAAGGTCACGTTCCTGTTAATCCTGGAATCGGTGATGTAGTTGATGGCAGCCAGGATAAGGTCACCGTAATGGCGATATTTCTCATTGTAACCGGAACCGTTTACTTCAACTATACGGTTAAGGGAAAAGTCATATTTGCTGAGATCCGTGGCGTTGGAGTTGTTGACATTGGTAAGGTAGTTAATCTTGCCCTGTGCAAAGTCGGCATTTGCTCCCTCCTTGGGAGCCTTGCCGTAAAACATGAGGGTATTGGTCTCATTAGGCAGGGCAAGCTCAATGACACGGTGACTCTTGGTCTGGTCTGTGGTAGCATCAGAGGTGGACATGACATTGCCAAGATTGTACTGCTTGTTGGCAGTATTGACGGCCGTGATGTATTTACCATCTGCAACAGGTGCACCCTTGAGGAAGCTGATGAGACGTGCGTCCTCAATACCGCGGAAGTCATCCGAAGAGGTAGCCTGGGTATTAGCGGAAGTCTGCTTGGTAGTGGGCGTGTTGCCTGCTGCCACATTGAACACGAAGCTGGTGAGGACCTCACCGGTCTCCTTGTTGTAGTTGGGGTTATCGGGAACCTGGGCCTCCTTGTTGCAGGAAGCCAGAGCGGCTACGACAACTGCGCCCGCAAGGGCGAATTTGAAAAACTTGTTCATAAGTAAAAAATATAATTGTTATCTATTTTTCTTCCTTTCTTTTCTGTCGGCCTCAATTTCCTCCTTCATGGCCTCCTGGGAGCGTTTCTGCTCCGTGTATTCCTTGTACTTCTGAAGGAATTCCTCGGCCCCCTCAATGTTGGCGCCGGCACAGTCACTGCCCATCTTGTCGGCCTTATGGAGTATCTCCATGGCATCACGGGCCAGGAGGGTGTCTATCTTTTCTAGTTCCACGGCTGTGCCGAACATAGCAATTCCGTAAGCGTTTGCGGCCTCTGCGTCAACCTTTGCGCGGTCCAGGTAATCCTTGCGGCTTTCATATGCATTAAGGGCATCGTGGTACTTCCTGGCGCGGATAAGGGCGTTAATGCGGTTGAGGCCTTCGGCCACGGTATCCGGCTTGGAGTAATAGTATACGTGCACATAGCCGGAGTTTCGCTGATCCTTCAGGATATCCTCCTTGAGGGCCTTGTAGAGCTTCCTGTCGGCCTTCATCTTCTTTTCGCGTTCGTCCGGGCTGGGCTCATTGTCTATAAGGTCCAGCAGCCACTGCGCCTGGGCGCCCGTAATTCCCTTTCCGCCATCCGGAACAAGCCCCTCTACCTGGCGGCGGAACCAAGGCCATGCCTCTCCCCTGCCTGCAGCCTCCACCTGGGAGTCCTTGAGACCGAGTTCCTTCACCACATACTGCTTGAGGGCGTTTGCACGGCCTTCGCCAAGCCATTTGTTGTGCTTCCAATCGCCTTCCACGGATGCCAGGCCCACAAGCTGGATAAGGGCAAGGGAGTCACGGGAATCGGCCACAATCTTGCGGCTTACCTCAATTATTTCGTCCAGGACCTCCGAGTTGTTGGAGAAGTCCCGGAAAAGGGTGATGCTGTCAAGAGGGAAATGGACATACCGGACGCTGTCCATGGGGGCATTGATAATCTCATCTACCGTGCGGTAGTTCTCAATGGGTGTTACCCAGTG
>DGXO01000072.1:0-2041 GCA_002395605.1 Bacteroidales bacterium UBA4230 | reverse complement strand
GCCACCATAAGGAGAGGACGGATGATCTGGACGGTGTCTATTGACGACACAAGGTCTATCCACTCATGCCTTGGAAGTACGTTGTAGGCTATGTTGAGGCCAAGTTTAGGGACAAGGACCATCTTGCGCTCCTCCCCAAGGCGGGTGCCGCAGTGGTCGCATTCAAACTTGTCATAGGCGGCAAGGCCTGCCGCAACGCCGGCTTCGGCCTCAATGCGCCAATGATTTCCAAGCCACCAGGAATAGCCTCCAAAAATGCCCAGGCCGATGAAATCTCCCTGCAGGCGGTGGTTCTCAACCTCCGGGTACATGCCGAAGGGAAAACGCACGTTGCCTACATTATAATGCGTATAAACGACATCCACGCCGGTGAACCAGCCGTCATACACCTGGTCGAAATAGTAGCGCATTTCCGGGGTGACAAGGAAATGCTTCCAATGAGAGGTGTTCTCCTTGTATTCCGTGTCCCAGAAAAGGAAACGCGGCCAGGGCTTGAGACCGGCGTTTGCGCCTACGCTGAAATGCTTGCTTACCGGATATTCAAGGCCGATATTGGGCGTGCCGGAAATATCGTACAGGATATTATTGCGGATGGAAAGGTCCTGCGAAAAAGCCTCCGCTTCAAAGAAGAAGAAGATGGCAGTCGCAAGAGCGCTCAGGACAATATGGGAATACCTTTTCATTTTTAGAATGCAAAGGTAAAATAGTTTTTTTGAAAAATGTGGGGGAGGGCAGAAACGGGCCGCGGAATTTGCAAAATCTGAGAAATTATTTGCAAATTCTGAAAGTTTCAGAATTGAAAACTACTGGGGTATGCCCTTCATCCAGGCGGTCACAGTTTTGCCTGTATGCTGCTTGAATACGGCGCTGAAGGTGCTGTAGCTATAATATCCGCTCTCAAAAGCCAGCTGCTTAGCGGTAAAGGACCGCCCTTCTTCCACAGCTTTATGGTACAGGCTGGTGAAATGACGGATGCGGAGGTTGTTGATGTAAGTGTTGTAAGTTAGGCCCTGCTGGGCGAAGTACTGGCTAAGGTAGTAACGGTTGGTCCCGATGGCCTGGGCAAGCTGGGCCAGGGAAAGGTCGTGTTCAAGGTACAACTGGCCGTCCTCGCACTGTTTTTTAAGGAGAGGGCCGATGTTTGCGGGAATGGCCTGCGGGGTGGCGTTGACCTTGTCATCTTCATCATCTGATGATTCGGCACCATCCGGCAAAGCGGTTCCGGAGAGTTCCTGAAGAGTTTCCACGCGCCAGATGAGAAGCCCCACAAGAATCACACTGTATATCTGGAACAGATACGCCATGATGCGGCTCTTTCCGGTAGTAACGCTGTAAACCACAAAAAACAGCATAAAAAGAGCCAGGATCAGGACGCTTTGCCAAATCTCCTTGCGCTCAAGGTCTGCGTAGTTGTCCCTGAGCCACAGTCCGTAGCGCCTGACGGCAATGAATACAAACACAATGAGCAGGGCACACAAAAGAACCACATAGGCGCTAATTGCAACACTTAAAGAGGTACTGCCAAGGAAAACATTGATTATCACAAGCACTACGGCAGGGACCAGCATTGCCCAAAATGGCCATAAAGGCCGACGACGGTCCTGGAACATGGACAGCAGAATGCCCACGATAGAAGGAAAGACCAGGAGCAGATCCAGCCCGCACACAATCATGTAAGGAGTCGCGGCCGGGTAGTATTTGTACGTGTAAACCAGCCATGACACATGACTGATTGCGCAGGCTATCAGGAAAACTGCGGCCCACCTGCGAAGACGCACGGGAGAGGTCACGTCTGGCGCGATGGCGTTGCCGCGCCTGAGCAGCAGATATACCGCTGCCACCATGTTGAGCATGATTACGCCACCATAAAGGATGACAAAGAAAATGTCCTGAAGGATTGCCTGTGATTCCATTAAGAACTTGTTTTTACAGAATAACAGACAAAGATAAGGTTTTTTTCTAAAACCGCTTTCTATTTTGAAACATTTTCCAGGGGAATTCCCAAAAGTTTTGCAATGGTGTTAAGAAGTTTATCCATTAC
>DGXO01000085.1:36640-56916 GCA_002395605.1 Bacteroidales bacterium UBA4230 | reverse complement strand
TGCAGTGACGGCAAAATGCCCATCATAGTCTTTGACATGAACGCCACCGGCAACCTCACCAAACTCCTTTCCGGAGAAAAGGTTGGCACCCTGGTGCATCCGTAAGTTTGCCCGTTTTCGTTAACACCCTGACTATAAGGTGATTATGCAATTTGCTCCCGCCCAAACGGACGGGAGCAAATTGCATAAGTATCAGATATTTAAGTGTTTAACTAAAACGCTAGTTTAATCCGCTGCGGCGGAGGCAATGACTTCTTCCAGTTTGGCGCGGTCCATCTGGCCGTCTATGGTGAGGAAGGTGGTTTCGGCCCCGTCTTTTGCCAGCATGAGAAGAGAGGTTACGGTCTTCTCATCTCCTATGGAGTACAGCCTCATGGCCTCTCCGTCTTCCTTTGCTTCCATAAGGAGTTCGTACTTGCTCTTCTTGAGATTGCCGGAAACCTCTTTGTAGAGTTTTTCACCGGTATCGGCATTTTCCGTAGAAAGAAGGTAGAAGCCGCTCATGGACTTGATGATGGGAGTGAGGTTCACGTCTTCGTCGGCCAGTTCAACATCCGGGATACGGCCGATGAGCCTGAACATTGCCGGTGAGATGTACACGGCGCTTACGCCGGGGAGGTCGGAGTATTTGTTGTAGAGTTCCCTGCCATTTTGGCCGAACATGGGGAGAGCAAGCGCAAGGGCTGCTAGAATTGCATATATCTTTTTCATTTCCAATAGTTTAACTTGTTAAAGGTGGTTTCGGCCTCCTCTACTTTCATGGAGGCGCTGTTAATGGATCCCGATATCTTTGCAAAGGCGTCTTCAACCGCCGCGTAGGCAAGGAGAGGGTCCGAGAATGTGTCTGCGGGAGCCTTCGGCCGGTTAAAACCTATAAAACCCGCTACAAGAAGCACGGCCGCGGCGGCACTCCACGCGAAGACCGGAGCCTTGCGGGCAGGGAGCCTCACGGAGAGGTCTTCGGGAACGGGGATGCTTTCATCGGCCCCGATTCTCTCAAGATCCTCTGCGGAGAGTTTCTCTATTTCTTCAATTGGTTTCATAGCAGTTGTTTCAATCTTTTTCTTGCAAGGGACACCTGAACCCTTATGTTAAGGCCGCTGAGGCCTGTTTTCTTTTCTATTTCCTCATAACTGAGGCCCTCTATAACTCTCATGGAGAGTAGTTTCCTCTGACTTTCCGGGAGCCCTTCCATGGCCCTCCGTACGCCTGAAAGCTGTTCCCGGAGTTCAAGGTCCGTGTCCGGAGGCCCTTTGACGGCCATTCCTTCTTCCAGTTCCCCGCCCGGCACCGATTTCCGAATCCTGTCAATGCAGAGGTTCTTTATCATAAGGCCTCCGTATGAGCGAGGTTCCCTTATGAAGTCCAGGCGGTCCCTCATGTTCCAAAGCTTCAGGTAGAGGTCCTGGACGGCATCCCTTGCATCGGCCTCATTTTCCAATATATAGAAGGCTATGCGATAGAAATGTCCCTGGAGGGGAAGCCATATGTCCTCAAAGGCCCGGCGAGTCATTCCACTGCATCTATAAGGGCACCGATTTTATCCATGTCTATGCTGCCGTTCACGCAGATGAGGGCTTCGTCCTTGCAATATATTATAATGTCACGGAGTTTTTCGCCATCTGCCTTGCCGAAGATTTTAACGTCATCTCCGTCCTCCTTGGCTTCCAAGATGAGGTCCATCTTGTCAAAGATGTCGCCAAGTTTTGTCTGGAAACTGCTCTTGTCGGCGGCGGAAGCGTCTTCAAAATCTACTATGGTCAAGTGCTTTATGCCCTTGAAAGCCTTCAGGGCGGCCACATCTTCAGGGTCGGCTTCGGCTCGTGCGGCTACGCCTATGGCGCTTATGAGAAAGCGTCCCATGGACACAACCTCGAACCCTTCCTTGCCATTATACTCCCTGGCAAGGGCCGAAACCCGTGCCGGGCTTACTGCACACGCGCTGCAAACGGTGCAAATGACTAGTGAAATAATGATTAATGTCTTTTTCATATCTTTTTTTGGTTTTAGCATCAAAAAGCCGGCCACATATAAGACGCGGCCGGCTTTAAAATGTTAAAATGCAATATTGCGTTTTTGCTAACGTGCTGTAAATGTGTTCGTTATGCAATTTACTCCTATCCAAATCGGCCGGAGTAAACACTGTAAAAGGTTGACTATAAGAATATTAGCAAAAACGGCAAAAAATGAAACGTTTCATCTTGCAATTCAAATAAATGATTCCGACCTTCGCAGACAGGGTCACGTCATTATTGAGAGCATCATGAAGAGCCGGAAGTTTTACAAGGACATAATCAACCACTGCTACCAGAGGACAGCCGATAACGGCGTTCTCTTTTACACCGTAAGCGATCATCTCGTATATTTCACTATTTACTGTGTTGTGGCAAAGAAGTACGGGATAAAAGTACTTTCCTTGTGTCAAATGCCAGACCATATACACGACGCTGTTATTGCCAAAAGCCAAAATAACCTGACTGAATTCAAACGCGAAGTGAACTCCAGGTTCGCAAGGGAATACAACAAGTATTGTGGCACTAAAGGGCAGGTATTTGAGATGCCCTTTGGAAGCGCTCCGAAATACGGAGACAAGAAAGCCCGGTCTGTAATAGTATATATAGGGAATAATCCTGTTGAAAGATTACTTGTCACATATGCCGAAGAATACCGCTGGAACTACCTCGCATACGCATTCTGTCCTCATCCGTTCTCTGAAAAAATAGTTATACGCAGGAGCTCAAAGGCACTAAGGGCTGCCATCAAGGTTGTAAAAGCGGAGTGCAATGCCGGCAGGCCACTGAATTACACGCTCATTAAGAATATGACAAAAGAACTGTCACCATCTGAAAAACAGCAGTTCACAGACTTTGTCATTTCAACCTACAACGTTATTGATTTCAAGGCTGCATGCAGGTTCTTTGACACCTATTCGAATATGATTGCAGCAATGCATGCAACCACCGGCAGCGAGCACGACCTGAACGAAGTCTTTGTAGGGAAATCCGACAAGCCTTATTCGAAGATGACTTCCATCATTACAAGTTCTACAAATTATAAGGATATACATCAGATACTCGCGCTGGACAAAGATGCAAAATGGCAACTGTTCCTGTTACTCAGAGAGAAAACAAATGTTATGGGCGCTCAGATTTATAAATTCCTTCACTTAGGATAGCCCCCGTTTTAGTTAAACACTTAAATATCTGATACTTACGCAATTTGCTCCCGTCCGTTTGGGCGGGAGCAAATTGCGTAATGGGCTTATAATCAGGGTGTTAACGAAAACGGGCAGCCTGAGATGAGCTGGACCAGGTCCAAAGGAGAGGGCTAGTCCACCATCACCAGGGCGGCGGAAGGGTGGTTGAAGGTGAGGGAGACTATGGGCTCCGTGGTGCGGTTGAGGGTGGCTTTCCACCAGGCGTCAAAGACTACGCCGTCAAGCGGCCACTGGAGGCCCTTGGACTGCACTTTCAAGGAGTTGTCCGCGCTGAAAAAAGAGAAGCGGCGGCCTTCTCCAAGGTGAAGATCGCAGGAGTCGGTGATGGCAAAGGCCGTTCCGTAGTCGGAGACCATTGACACCTTGCGGTCTGCAAGGTCAAAGAGCCGTGTGTATTCCATCAGAAGCCCAAGGTTTCCTATAGTGTGGTCTTCGCGAAGGCCCGTGGCGCCAAGAATCACAATCTCCTGAACCTCGGGATGTTCCCGGAGAACCCAGCGCATGGCCTTTGTCATGTCGTTGTAATCCTGCTCGCTTTCCGGGAACAGAATGCCGGAGAACTGCTCTTTAACCTCTGAAGGAAGTGAGTCCATGTCTCCCACCACTGCCAGCGGTGTCCGGTCTGGAAAGTGCTCCAGATACTTGACAAGGGCTCCGTCGCAGCACACCACTCCTTCGGCCGAATCCAGAAGATACAGAGGATACGGCTCCGTGGGGAAAGCCCCGTCGCAGAGTATGACTACGCTATTCATCTTCATGGGGCTTGGCCTTGGCGATTTCGGCCTTGGAAGTGCCCTGCGTGGCCTTGTAGGATGTAGGGTTGCGGAAGCCAAGAAGGAAGCTCTTTACATCCATGCGCTTCTTGCCGGCAAGCTGGAGGTCCGTGATGGCAATGGCGCCGTCTGCGGTTGCAATGGCAAAGTAGGTTTTGCCGTCACTGAGAACGGTTCCGGGCTCTGCGTGAAGGTCCGTGCGCATTTCCCCGAAGTACACTTTGAGCTGCATGGCAGGAGATTCTTCGCTGCGCTCAGAATGACAACTGTCATCCTGAGGAGCGGTAGCGACGAAGGATCTCCGGTCAGAGGGAACAAGTTCCGTGAAGGCGCAGGGGTACGGGGACAGGCCGCGGATGAGGTTGTAAACCTGCTTGGTGGAATCGTTCCAGTCTATGTGCTGGAGCTCGCGGGTGATCTTGGGAGCAGGCTTGAGAAGTTCTGAGCCCTGGATGAAACTGCGCTGGACGCGGAGTTCCACGTTATGCTGGATAAGGCCTTCCACGGTTTCCACAACAAGGGTGGAGCCAAGGGCCATCAGTTTGTCATGGAGGTCTCCGGCGGTGTCGGTGGGCTCTACATGGCATTCTGAGCGGAGGATAATGCCGCCGGTGTCAATCTTCTTGTCAATCATGAAGGTGGTGACGCCGGAGATGTTCTCTCCGTTGATCACGGCCCAGTTGATGGGGGCGGCACCGCGGTACTGCGGCAGCAGGGCGGCGTGGAGGTTGAACGTGCCGAGTTTCGGCATGCTCCATACAACTTCCGGCAGCATGCGGAAGCCAACCACCACAAAGAGATCGGCCTTGAAGGCGGCAAGCTGCTTCAGGAATTCTTCGTCGCGGAGTTTTTCCGGCTGAAGCACGGGAATGCCTGTGCTTACTGCGTACTTTTTCACGGCGCTTTCCTGCATCTTGAGACCGCGGCCGGAGGGCTTGTCCGGTACGGTGACTATGCCCACAACGTTGTACCCGCTTCTTGAAAGGGCTTCCAGCGGACCCACGGCAAATTCCGGGGTGCCCATGTATACTATCCTAGTCTTTCTGAACATTCTGATAATCTGACTCTTGACTCTTCTGAATCCTATCATGAAACCGTCCCAGTGGAACAGGTTCTTGTCTTTCACGGCCTTCACCGTAAGGAAACCGCCTATGGGCCCCAGCACAAAGGCCGAAATGAATTTCCCCACAAATGCCGAAGTGGCGCCGTTGCTGGCAAGCCTCTCTCCGGTAATGTCAATGACCCAGTACAGCACGAAGAACAGCAGGGAAATGACCGCAGGCGCACCCAGGCCGCCCTTTTTGAGGATGGCTCCTACCGGGGCGCCTATGAAGAACAGCAGCAGGCAGGCCAGCGCCTGGGCGTACTTCTTCCACATCTCAACGTCCGTGCGGTGGATCATGTTGGTGTAGTCGTAGGAGTCGTAGGTCTGGCCCCTCGCAACATTTTCATACTGCCTTGCGGTCTGGAGCGCAGCGTCAAGGGCCTTCTGCCGGTCCTTGAGGGTCTTGAAATCTTCCTCTGCGGGCGGCGCCATCACCACCGTGGCCTGTTCCCGCCAGCTTGTGTCAAGCTGCTTGCGGTAAGAGAGGCTGTTCTGGTTCTGGAACTCCTTCACGTGCTTCATGGTGCCTTGGTCCACAAGGTTCACAAGGGAGTCGTGACTGTGCTTCAACTGGTTCAGGTTCATGGACTTCACCTGCTCTCCAAAACGTGCGGAGTCGGACTGCTTGTAGGCGTAGTTCTCCAGCGGAATCACCAGCTCCTGACGGTAGAACTTCACCCTCTGGAGCGCCAGGGAAGTGTCACGGTACTTTCGGCGGTTTTCTTCACGGTAATTGGTGCCGTTATAGAGCATGAAAGTGAGGTAGTCCTTGGACTTTGACATCTTGAGCACGCCGCTGTCGGCAACCGTTATCCTCAGGTTTCCGCTTCCGGAGGTGTGGTCGTACACCTGGATGCCGTGCATCATGCCGGTTTTGGAATCCCGGCTTTCCACACGGAGGATATAGCCGTCAATGCCGTCGTAGAAGGTCCCGGATGGGATCTTGATCTCCGATTTTGTTCGGCCGATGTCATCTCGCATGGTGAATATCTGGTTGATGGAGTACGGCACCAGGCGGTCTCCCACAAAGAAGGCTCCAACGCTGATGAGTATGGCCACAATGGTCATTGGCACAAGCACCCTTGTGAGGGAGATGCCGCTGGCCTTCATGGCCGTGAGCTCAAAGTGCTCTCCCATGTCTCCAAGGGTCATCATGGAGCTCAGGAGGGTTGCAAGCGGTATGGCAAGGGGAAGGGTCTGGAACCCGCCCCACATTAGAAACTCCAGTATCACCTTAAGATCCAGACCTTTACCCACAAGTTCGTCTATATACAGCCACAGGAACTGCATGACCAGGATAAAGGTCACGATTGCGAGGATAGCTATGAACTGCCCCACAAACGACTTAAGTATGAACTGATCCAGTTTCTTCATTTATTTAGTGGCAATCTCCACCAAAGCGTCCAAAGCTGCACCAAGGCCTTCGACCATGCGGCCGCCGGCAGTTGCAAGGCCGGGCTGTCCGCCGCCGCCGCCCTGAATGAGCTTTGCGGCCTCGCGGATGTCCTTTCCTGCATTCTTTCCCTTGGCCACAAGGTCCTGGGAGTACATGAGCAGGAGGTTGGGCTTGCCGTCAAAGGCAAAGGCCGAAGCCAGCACAAAGTTCCGGACCTTTTTCTGCAAAAGCAGGGCCACGTTGCGGGCAAATGCGGGGTCTACGGAACCGTCGAAGCGCACAACCTTGATTCCGTTCACCTCCACGGCGCTGGCTTCCAGTTTTTCGGCCAGCTGGGCGGCTTTTTCATTGGCCATGGCTTCCAGCTGCTTGCGGGCATCCGTGTTTTCCGCAATGAGTTTTTCAATTGCGCCGGTGAGGTCCGGGACGTTGTTGAAGAAGGACTTGACGCTCTTCAGCATGTCTTCCACGGCCTCCAGGGCAGATTCGGCGGCTTCTCCGGTGAGGGCTTCAATGCGGCGTACGCCTGCTGCAACGGCGCTTTCGGCCCTGATTTTGAACAGGCCGATGGTGCCGGTGTTGGCAGTATGGGTGCCGCCGCAGAGCTCTACGGACTCTCCAAAGCGGACTACGCGGACCACGTCTCCGTATTTTTCGCCGAAGAGTGCCATGGCGCCCATTGCGCGGGCTTCGTCCATGGAGGCGTCACGCTTTTCCTGAAGGGGCAGGCAGCGGCGCACAAGCTCATTTACGCGGCGCTCCACTGCACGGAGTTCTTCGTCTGTAACCTTCTGGAAATGAGAGAAGTCAAAGCGGAAGTAATCCGGGCACACAAATGAGCCTTTCTGCTCCACGTGGGTGCCCAGGACCTCCCTCAGGGCCTGGTGCAGGAGGTGCGTTGCAGTGTGGTTGTTCATTATCTTCTGGCGGCGTGCGGCGTCTACGGTAAGGGTGAACTTGCCGGAGGTGGCGGGAAGGCGTTCGGCCAGATGGATGGTGAGGTTGTTCTCCTTTACGGTGTTGAGGATGGCTATCTTCTCTCCGTCCTCGCCTTCAATGGTGCCGGTGTCGCCAACCTGGCCGCCCATTTCGGCATAGAAAGGAGTGCGGTCAAAAACAAGCTGGAAGTACTCCTTGTTCTTCTGCTTTACGGTGCGTTGCTTGAGGAGGCGTGCGCCCTTTACCTCAAGGACGTCGTAGCCCTCGAACACTACGTCGGAGTCTGCGAAGACGGTCCAGTCTCCGAATTCGTTGGCGGTGGCGTTACGGGCGCGCTCCTTCTGCTTCTGGAGTTCGGCGTTGAAGCCGTCAAGGTCTACGGTGTAGCCTTTTTCGGCGGCGATGAGCTCCGTCAGGTCAATGGGGAAGCCGTAGGTGTCGTAGAGCACAAAGGCGTCGGTTCCGGCCACAACCTTGGTGGCGGCGTTGCGGGCCATGTTGTCTTCAAGCATGCGGATTCCGCGGTCCAGGGTGCGCAGGAAGGTGTTTTCTTCCTCCTTGATAACGTTTTCTATGAGCTTCTGCTGGGCCTTGAGTTCAGGATAGGCCTCTCCCATGTCTTCCACAAGCTGGGGGATGAGGCGGCAGAGGAAGGGCTCCGTGAATCCAAGGAAGGTGTAGCCGTAACGTACAGCGCGCCTGAGGATTCGGCGAATCACATAACCGGCCTTCACGTTGGAAGGAAGCTGGCCGTCTGCAATGGAGAAGGCTATGGCGCGGATATGGTCTGCGATCACCCTCATTGCAACCTCCACGTTTCCGCCCTCGGAATACTTGTGGCCGGAGAATTCCTCCACCTTGCCGATAAGGCCGGAGAAGACGTCGGTCTCGTAGTTGGACTTCTTGTTCTGGAGGATCATGCAAAGGCGCTCGAAGCCCATGCCGGTGTCGATGTTCTTGGCGGGGAGGGGCTCCAGGTGGCCGTCGGCCTTGCGCTCGTACTGCATGAACACAAGGTTCCAGATTTCAATTACGTCGTCGTTGTCCGTGTTCACAAGCTCACGGCCGGGGATTTTTGCAATCTCTTCATCGGGCCGAAGGTCTATGTGGATTTCCGAGCAAGGGCCGCAGGGGCCGGTGTCGCCCATTTCCCAGAAGTTGTCGTGCTTGTTTCCAGTGAGCACGTGGTCTGCGGGAAGGTGGCACAGCCAGGCTTCGCGGGCCTCGGTGTCAAGTGCGGTGCCGTCTTCGGCGCTGCCCTCGAACACGGTGGCGTATAGTTTGGTCTTGTCTATCTTGTAAACCTCCGTGAGAAGCTCCCAGGCCCAGTCAATGGCCTCTTTCTTGAAGTAGTCTCCGAAGCTCCAGTTGCCAAGCATTTCGAACATGGTATGGTGGCGGCCGTCATGGCCCACGGCCTCAAGGTCGTTGTGCTTGCCGCTTACGCGAAGGCACTTCTGGGAGTCTGTGGCGCGGGGGAATTTTGGTGCCGAATTGCCAAGGAAGATGTCCTTGAACTGGTTCATGCCGGCATTGGTGAACATGAGGGTGGGGTCATTCTTTATGACCATGGGTGCGCTGGGCACCACGGTGTGGCCCTTAGAGGCGAAGAAGTCCAGATACTTCTGGCGGATTTCTTTGGATGTCATATAGTATATTTGATATAGCCTGCAAAAATAGTCATTTTTCCCCGAATATCCTCGCGCGCGGGCATAGAATGTGTAAAAGATGGGCTGTTTCAGAAATAATGCATATATTTGCATGATATGCCGTCAAAGATAGAGAAATACATTGTGAGCCCTGAAAAGCTCGTAGACCGCATCAGACATCTGTCGGCCCGGGACTGGTGGAAGATAGCGCTGGTGGCCTTCGGCGGCATTGTGTTCTTCCTGCTGTTCATGTGGATTTACGTGCAGGTGCTGGGCCTGGACCTTCCCAAAACGGCCATCCTCAAGCGCGGCAACGCAGACTGGAGGGCGCGCGTGGAGCGTCTTTCGGCCCATATGGCCCACCAGGAGGAACTCCTGTCGCTGCTTGAGGTGAGAGACGACAAAATTTACCGCAGCGTGTACGGCCTGGACGAAATCCCGCCGGAGGTCCGGCTCAGCGGCCTTGGCGGGGAAAACCGCTACGAGGCTCTCCGGGGAACCTCCCTTGAGGCTGTGGTCCGCCGCCAGGACGTTGTTGAAAAGCGCGCCTACGTCCAGTCAAAGTCTTTCGACGACATCATGGTGCTGCAGTTCAGCGCCGGAGACATGGCGGCCCACATTCCGGCCATTCCGCCCATCAGCACAGACCGCAACACGTATCACATGTCAAGCCCCTTCGGCTACCGCTCAGACCCTATCCTGGGGTACACTAAGCGCCATACCGGAATGGATTTCGCCTGCCCTCCCGGGAACCCTATCTACGCTACCGGAGACGGCATAGTGGTGAAGGTGGCCCATGAACGCACGGGATACGGAAACCACGTGGAGATAGACCATGGTTTTGGTTACAAGACCCGCTATGCGCATATGTCGGAGATATATGTGGAGATGGGCCAGAGCCTCAAAAGGGGAGACTGCATAGGCCTCACGGGAAAGAGCGGCCGAATCACCGGCCCTCATCTGCACTATGAGATATTGTACCGCAAGGATTACGTGAATCCAGCCCTGTACATGGACCTTGACATCCCTCCCAAGGATTATTATGAACTTGTGCGTAAACCGGAAGGAAAATGAATAAGTTCAGTAAAATATTAGGTTCAGTGGTTCGCTATCTGGTGGCATCCGTGTCATTGTCGGTGGTGATCTACATCCTCTTTGCGCTGCTATTCTCTACGGAGGAAGAGCGCCGTCTCCAGAAGGAAAACCGCCTGTACAAGACCATGTACCGGGATATCCGCAACAAGGACAAGCTTATCTCGGACGTGGTGGAAGGCCTGGTTGTGAAGGACGACCAGATTTACCGTGAGCTGTTTGAGACCGCGCCTCCGTCCCTTAACGCCATCACCGCCGCAGACCTTATCGCCGACAGCGACTCCCTCTCCGAGAGCTTCTACCTTTCGGCCGCGGCTTCGGCCTCCGAGCGCCTGATGCTTATGGCGGGTAACGTAGATGACAACTTTGCCGAAGTTTTCCGCATCCTTCTGAAATCACGCAAGGACAGCATCCCTCCGCTGAGCCTGCCCCTGAAGGGCATGTCCTATGTCCAGACCGGCGCCTCTGTGGGGCCTAAGCAGAACCCCACATACAAGATTGAGATGCAGCACGACGGCATAGATTTCATCGCTCCGCAGGGCGCCGGCGTGTATGCCACCGCTTCCGGGCTCATAACCAAGGTGGTCCACTCCCGCAAGGGACTGGGTAACACGGTTGAGATAAATCACGGAAACGGATTCGTGTCCAGGTACTGCCTTCTTGGCGACATCAACGTGTTCCAGAGCATGTACGTGAGGCGCGGCGCCAAGATAGGGGAGGTAGGCGTGTCCACTGGAGTTTCGGCCCCCCATCTTCACTACGAACTCTGGCGTAACGGGGTTGTCTGCGACCCCGTGCACTACCTTTTTGTCTCCATTACCCCGGAGGAATACTCCCGCATGATGTACATGTCCGTCTCCACGCCCCAGTCCCTGGACTAATCCTTTTTTCCCCCCTTTGTCCAGTGAATCCGGATGCCGTCACGTTCCATGCCGCGGAACCAGGTCATCTGGCGCTTGGCAAACTGATGGATGGCGTTACCAAGGCCCACCACCATGTCGTCGTAGGAGATTTCTCCAAGCACATACTGCGTAACGAACTTGTACTCAAGGCCGTAATAAATGAGATCCGGTGCGGGAACAGTCTCAAGAAGCCCGCGGACTTCCTCCACCAGGCCCTCCTTCAGGCGCTCCTCAAGGCGGCGGTCTATGCGGGCCACGCGTTCCTCGCGGGAGACCAGTGTTCCAATGTAGTAAGGCTTCTGCGGGAGTTTGTCGGCCGAAATGCCATTGCCTTTGTCGAACTTATACGCCTTGGTGGCAGCTTCTATATACAACCCCGAACCTCCGCAGAGGATGGGGACGGCGCCGCGGCTGCGGACATCGGCCCAAGCCTGAGCAAAAGCCGCCTGATACTCATAAATGTTGAATTTGGCACCGGCCGAGACTATGTCTATAAGGTGATAGGGCACGTCTCCGTACTCTCCAAGGTCTTTTCCCGTGCCGATATCCATGCCGCGGTACACCTGACGGGAATCGGCCGAAAGGATTTCGGCATTTCCAATTGAGTGCGCAAGCTGAACGGCATAGCGGGTTTTGCCGGAAGCGGTGGGCCCTACCACGCAGATGAGGTCTATGTCCCCGGCGGCATACGCGGCGACAAGGGCCTCGGGGTCTATGACCTCAGGGTCCGGGAGTTTTGCCATGGGCGGAATGCCGGGGCGGTCCGGGAGGAGTTCTGTACGGTTCATGCCGCAAAATTACACATTTTTTTACTACCTTTGCAGTCCTATGCCAAAAGCCAAGAGCAGCATACAGATCAAAAACCGCAGGGCCTCGTTTGACTACGAGTTCCTGGAAACCTATACCGCCGGCATCCAGCTGGTGGGAACGGAAATAAAGTCCATAAGGGCCGGCAAATGCTCCCTGCAGGATGCCTACTGTTTCTTCTCCGGCAACCAGCTGTACGTTCGCGGCATGAACATAGCCCAGTACCACTGGGGCAGCTGGGGCCAGCACGAGCCCGTCCGTGACCGCCGCCTGCTTCTTAACCGCAAGGAGCTGAGGCACTTGCAGCAGGAAGACAAGCAGAAGGGCCTTACCATTGTTGCCGTCAAGCTCTTTATCGCGGACAACGGCTACGCCAAGCTCCTCATAGCACTTGCAAAGGGTAAGAAGGAGTACGACAAACGCGAGAGCATCAAGGCTAAGGACCTTCGCCGGGAAATGGACCGCAGCGGGTATTAGCATGAAAATAGGCAGCATAGATCTTGGAGAGAGGCCGGTTACACTGGCGCCAATGGAGGATGTGACGGACGCGTCGTTCCGCATCCTTTGCCGGGAGGCCGGGGCCGCAATGGTCACAACGGAATTCGTGAGCAGTGACGGCCTGGTGCGTGACGTCTCCAAGACCATCGCCAAGATGCGGACGCTTCCGGAAGAGGCCCCCGTGGCCGTACAAATCTACGGCAGCATCCCTGAGGCTATGGTAGATGCCGCCAAAATGGCCGAAAGAGCCGCGGAACTTGCCGGAGGCCACGGCGCAGACATCATAGACATAAACTTCGGCTGCCCGGTGAGCAAAATCGCCGGCCGCGGCGCCGGAAGCGGCATGATGCGTGAACCTGACAAGATGGTGGCCATCACAAAAGCCATCGTGGAGGCAGTTAACAAGCCCGTCACCGTAAAGACCCGCCTCGGTTGGGACGACAACTCCAAAATCATAGTAGACCTTGCCGAACGCCTCCAGGATACCGGTATAGCAGCCCTCACCATCCACGGCCGCACCCGCTGCCAAATGTATAAAGGTGAGGCCGACTGGACTCTCATAGGGGAAGTGAAGAACAACCCCCGCATGCTTATCCCCATAATCGGCAACGGAGACATAAACACGGCCGAAAAGGCGAAGGAAGCCTTTGACAGATACGGCGTAGACGGCATCATGGTGGGGCGCGCAAGTTTCGGCCACCCTTGGATTTTCACTGAAATCCGTCACCTCCTGGACACCGGGGAAGAGCTCCCGCCCATGAGCGTCAAAGACCGCGTGACGCTGGCCAAACGCCATTTCCAGTTGTCACTGGACCTCAAGGGCCCCATAACCGGCGTGTACGAGATGCGCCGCCACCTCAGCTGCTACTTCAAGGGCCTCAGGGATTTCAAGGAAACCCGCATAAAGCTGGTCACCTCCAAGGACCCGGAAGAGATAGTGCGCACCCTCGATTACGTTGCGCAGCGCTGGGGTGCCGAAGCCCCCGAGCCGGAAGGTGTTTACGGACTCTGAAAAAACATTATCTTTGTAAGATATTTGTAAAACCATATGGAACGCAACATCAACACCATCGGCGTACTTACTTCCGGAGGAGATGCTCCGGGAATGAATGCAGCCATCAGGGCCGTCACCCGCAGCGCCCGCTACCACAACATGAACGTGGTTGGAATCATGAGGGGATATCAGGGACTCATAGAGAAGGAGTTCGTGAAATTTACCTCATCGTCGGTATCCAATACTATCCAAAGAGGCGGCACCATCCTCAAAACCGCACGTTGTGGCGCTTTCATGACCCCCGAAGGCCGAAAGACCGCCTATGATAATATGGTGGAGGCGGGAATTGACGCCCTGATTGTAATTGGCGGAAATGGCTCACTTACAGGAGCCCAGCTCTTCGCCAGGGAGTACGACATCCCCATTATCGGCCTTCCCGGCACCATAGACAACGACCTTTATGGCACGGACTCCACAATTGGCTACGACAGCGCCCTCAACACCATAGTTGAATGCGTGGACAAAATCCGCGACACCGCTAATTCCCATGACCGCATCTTCTTCATAGAGGTAATGGGCCGTGATGCCGGTTTTCTGGCCCAGAACAGCGCAATCGCTTCCGGTGCAGAGGCCGCAATTATCCCCGAGGACTCCACGGACGTAGACCAGCTGGCCGAATTCATCGAAAGAGGCAAGCGCAAATCCAAGAATAGCGCCATAGTGCTGGTCTCCGAAGCCCAGAAGAACGGCGTGGGCGGCGCTTTCTATTATGCCGAAAGAATCAAGAAGGAGTACCCTCAGTTTGACGCCCGCGTCACCATCCTCGGTCACCTACAGAGGGGTGGCACACCTTCGGCCTATGACCGTATCCTGGCATCCCGTATGGGTTATGCCGCCATTGAGGCTCTGCTGGAAGGCCAGCGCAACATCATGGTGGGCATAAAGAACGACGAAATTGTGTACGTCCCCATCTCCCGCGCCATCAAGATGGACAAACCCATTAACAAAGAACTCATCGCAGTTCTCAACGTGCTCTCGATGTAATGATTTACGGTCTATGGTTACGGCTCAGGCACCTTGCCTATGACAAGGGCTGGAAGAAGAGTTTCAAGGCCGAAGTCCCCACTGTGGCCGTCGGGAACGTCACCGTTGGCGGAACCGGCAAAACCCCTCACGTGGAGATGCTCCTCAGGTATCTCCGCGTAAGCGACAAATGGGGCTACAAGCCCCTGGCCGTGCTCTCAAGGGGGTATAAGCGCAAATCCCGCGGCTTCCAAATTGTGCAGCCTGATTCATCGGCCTCCTTTGCCGGGGACGAACCCCTTCAGATAGCCCGGAAGTTCCACGGGGTCACCGTTGCCGTAGACAAAGACCGCCTGGAAGGCTGCCGCAAGCTTGAGGGCGCAGACCTCATAGTCCTTGACGACGCCCTTCAGTACCGCAGGCTCATCCCCAGCCTCAGCATAGTCCTGGTGGATTACGGAAGGCCCGTCTGGGAAGACAAACTTCTCCCCTGGGGGCGTCTCCGTGACCTTCCTTCCCGCATTCTCCGGGCCGATGTAGTGATAGTCACAAAGTGCCCCCCGGAACTTGACGGCTGGTCCCGCCAGGAGTTCGGCCGAAAACTGGGCCTGAGGCCTGGGCAGAAGCTCTTTTTCACAAGCATCCGCTATCTCCCTCCGGAGCCCGTTTTCCCTGAAGCAGATTCCCGCTACACCTACTCCAACAAGACAATCCTTGTTTCCGGAATAGCCAACGACGCCCCTCTCAGAAGCTATCTCTCAGATACTTACAAGATTGTGAAGCGTCTCTCTTACCCGGATCACCACCGCTTTGGGAAGGCCGATATCCGCGCCATGGCGGCCGCAGTCAAGGCTGCTCCCACGGCCTGCCTCATAACCACGGAAAAAGACGCCCAGCGCCTCCGCGAGGTCAAGGTTGTGCCGGATTCCCTCAGGCAGCGCCTTTTCTACCTCCCCATAGAGGCCGCGTTTGTCTCAGAAGAGGATGAGAAGGCGTTTGTGGAGATACTGGACAAGGTATGATTCTGTATCTTACCGGCAGCCCCACGCGTTTTGGGGAAGATCATTTCACTGAAGATAACGGCTTCCTTGCCAGCGTCAAGGCGTCGCTGCGCGCTGTTGCCGGTCCGGGTCGAAAGCCGCGAGTGCTTCTTGTGAGCGCCGCTCCGGACGACAAAGGCTTCACGGATTCCGTTGAGAAAGGCATGAGCCTTTGCATCCACCGCTCCGGCATTGAAACAGAGTCAATTGTGATGCTGGACCGCAGCAATGCCGCCAAGGCGCCGGAACTTGTTTCCCGGGCCCACTGGGTTGTCCTTTGCGGCGGGCACGTCCCCACCCAGAACCGTTTTATCCATGAAATCGGCCTTAAAAAGCTTCTGGAAGGGTTTGACGGAGTGGTCATGGGCTGCAGCGCCGGAAGCATGAACTGCGCCGGAAGGGTGTATTCCCATCCGGAACTTCCCGGAGAGGCCACGGACCCCGGCTACAACCGCTGGCTGGAAGGCCTCGGCCTTACTGACATCCAGCTTATACCGCACTTTGAACAGGTTCGATGGGCCACCGTGGACGGCCTTCGCCTTTTTGAAGACATTGCCTTCCCGGACAGCTGGGGCCACCGCTTCTACACCTTCCGTGACGGCGGTTACGTTAAAGTGGAAAATGGCCGAAGCACTCTTTACGGCGAGGCCTATGAAATAACCCGCGGAGCCATGCGCCGCGTTTCCGAAGAAAACAAAACATACTCCTTTATGAACCTCGTATTCATCTCCCCCCATTTCCCGGAGACTTACTGGCACTTCTGCGCCGGGGCAAAGGCAAACGGCGTCAATGTCCTTGCAATTGCCGACACCCCCTATGAAAACCTCTCCTGGGAGCTCAGGCAGAACATTACGGACTATTACCGTGTGCAGAACCTTGAAGACTACTCTGAAATGTACCGTGCCGTGGCCTGGTTCGCCCACAAGTACGGTAAGATAGACTGGATAGAGTCCAACAACGAATACTGGCTTGAGCAGGACGCCCGCCTGAGGACGGATTTCAACGTAACCACAGGGATTAAGACAGACCGCATTGCCGCCATCAAGAACAAGAGCGAGATGAAAAAGTACTACGCCCTTGGCGGCATCCCTACCGCGCGTCAGATAAAAGGGGCCGAAGGCGCCGCCAAAATAAAGGCCTTCGTGAAAAAGACCGGCTACCCCGTGATTGCAAAGCCGGACAATGGCATGGGCGCCGGCGGCACTACCAAGATCTCCAGTGCCGAAGACCTTTCGGCATGGCTGGAGCATCATGCCCAGGACATGGGCTTCTATGTGATTGAGGAGTTCATAACCGGCCTCCTGGTTAGCTACGACGCCATTTTCAACTCAAAAGGAGAGCCCGTGTTTGAAAACAACACCGTGTTCCCCACGCCCATCATGGAGATTGTTCACAATAACCTTGACTGCTGCTACTGGACCAACAAGACGGTTCCCGCAAAGCTCTCCGAGATTGGCCGCCGCACGGTGAACGCATTCGCTATCAAGAGCCGCTTTGTTCACCTTGAGTTCTTCCAGCTGGACCGTGACCGTGAAGGTCTTGGAAAGAAGGGCGACTATGTGGGCCTGGAGGTTAACATGCGCCCGCCGGGAGGCTACACCCCTGACATGATGAACTACGCCCATAACACGGACGTCTATCAGATCTGGGCCGACATGGTGGCCTTTGACGAGGCCCGCAAGCCCCTTGGCGACAGCTGCTACATCGGTTATGCCGGCCGCCGTGACAATCACGCGTACAAGCACTCCCATGAGGATATCCTGGCGCGTTACGGCAGCGACGTCCGCATGGCCTCCCGCGTCCCTGACGCCCTCTCCGACGACCTTGGCAACACCTGTTACATAGTGCGCCTGGAGAAAAAGGCCGACATTGACGCCTTTTTCAAGTTTGCCACGGAATAGCCCGTGGAAGGAAGTGGCTGAATGTCAGTGAAATAGGTAAAAGAGGGTGCTATTTTTCAGGCACCCTCTTTTGTGTAAAACTCTAGTGTTCAGCCGTTTAGCCCCACGCGCGATAAACGATAGCGAATAAACATCATTTGAGATTGCAAGAAAATAGCTATCTTTGTAGATATGATTACTTCAACCGGAAAAATTGCCCAGGTGGTGGGCCCTGTAGTAGATGTCCATTTCAATATTTCGGCCCGGGAGGCCGAACTTGAACTGCCCCGCATAGGGGATGCCCTGAAGGTGCAGCGCCCGGACGGCAAAAGCGTCATCCTGGAGGTTCAGCAGCACATTGGAGAAGATACCGTGCGCACCGTCGCCATGGACTCCACGGACGGCCTCAGCAGGGGACTGGACGTAGAAAACACCCACAGACCCATCTCCATGCCGGTTGGCGGGCAAATCCGCGGCCGTGTCATGAACGTTACCGGAGACGCCATAGACGGAATGGAGCAGCTGGACCGCATGGAAACCCTGCCCATTCACCGTGACCCTCCTAAGTTCGAAGACCTTACCACCTCCCAGGAAGTCCTCTTTACCGGAATCAAGGTCATAGACCTTCTGGAACCGTACCTCAAAGGCGGAAAAATCGGCCTTTTCGGCGGCGCTGGCGTAGGTAAGACCGTTCTCATCAAGGAACTCATCAACAACATTGCAAAGGCCCACAACGGCTTTTCCGTGTTCGCCGGCGTTGGAGAGCGCACCCGTGAGGGCAACGACCTCCTCCGTGAAATGATAGAATCCGGCGTCATCCGCTACGGAGACGCTTTCAACAAGGCTATGGAAGAAGGCCGATGGGACCTTTCCCTGGTAGACCGTAAAGAGCTGGAAAAGAGTCAGGTATCCATGGTCTTCGGCCAGATGAACGAACCTCCGGGAGCGCGTTCCAACGTTGCCCTCAGCGGCCTTACGCTTGCCGAAAGCTTCCGTGACAGCGCAAATCCGGAGGACCCCCACGACATCCTCCTCTTCATAGATAACATCTTCCGTTTCACCCAGGCGGGCTCCGAGGTCAGCGCCCTTCTGGGCCGAATGCCTTCGGCCGTGGGTTACCAGCCCACCCTGGCAACGGAAATGGGTAAGATGCAGGAGCGCATCACCTCCACCAAAAACGGCTCCATCACATCCGTGCAGGCGGTTTACGTTCCCGCCGACGACCTTACGGACCCCGCCCCTGCAACCACTTTCTCCCACCTGGATGCCACCACGGTCCTGAGCCGAAAGATCACGGCCCTTGGCATTTACCCGGCCGTGGATCCGCTGGAGTCAACTTCCCGCATCCTGGATCCCAACATTGTGGGAGAGGCTCACTACAACACCGCCCAGAGGGTAAAGCAGATACTCCAGCGCAACCAGGAACTCCAGGACATCATTGCCATCCTTGGCATGGACGAACTCTCCGACGAAGACAAGACCACCGTCAACCGCGCGCGCCGCGTGCAGCGTTTCCTGTCCCAGCCGTTCTTCGTGGCCCAGCAGTTCACCGGCGTTCCCGGCGTAATGGTGAGCATAGAGGACACCATCAAGGGATTCAACATGATAATGGACGGAGAGGTTGATTACCTCCCGGAACAGGCCTTCCTCAACGTAGGCACCATTGAAGACGCCATAAAGAAAGGCGAGGCCATCCTTGCCGCTGCCAAATAGGAGATGCTTCGCTTCGCTCAGCATGACAACCAATGAATGAACTTTCGCTACATATCCTGAGCCCTGAGGGGACCATCCTGGAAGCAGACGTAGAGCTTGTGACGCTTCCGGGCCTGTTGTCGCCCTTCACCGTCCTTCCCGGCCATGCCGCTATTGTAACGGCCCTGGAAAATGGAACCGTCCGCTACGTGGAGGCCGGCAATGAGACTTTCCTTCCCATAGAAGGCGGCTTTGCCGAAGTAAAGGACAATACCGTAACCGTGTGCGTTGAGGTATGATGCTGACGTTTATCATATCGCTGCTTTTGTTGCAGGAGATTTCTCCGCTCGCTGCGCTCGGTCGAAATGACAATAATGTCACTCCGAATGAAGCCCCTGTCATTCCGAGCGAAGCCGAGGAATCTCAAGATATAGATGTGTCGGAAATCATCTTCTCACACATAGGAGACGAATACGAGTGGCACATCACGGAGTGGAAGGGAAAGCCTGTGGCCATTCCGCTGCCGTGCATTGTGATTGAGGATGGAGTTCATGTGTTTACGGCGCATCACGCGGAAGAGAACGGATACACGTTCAATGAAAACGGGAAACTCGTAAACGCCCAAACCGGAAAAAGGCCCCTGGACATTTCAATTACAAAGAATGTCCTGGCGCTCATGATGAGTAGCCTTCTCCTTCTTGTGATAATCCTTCTTACGGCAAGGTGGTACAGGCGCCACGATGCCCTTCAGGAGGCTCCTACGGGCATTGCCGCATTCATGGAGCCCCTTGTCATGATGGTCCATGACATGGCCAAGGAGAATATCGGCCCGGACTACAGGAGATACTCCCCGTATCTTTCAATGGCGTTCCTGTGGATACTCCTCAACAACTTTATGGGCATACTGCCGTTCTTCCCCGGAGGCGCCAACCTCACCGGCAACATCGCCATCACCCTGGTCCTGGCACTTTGCACCTTCTTTACCGTAAACCTCACGGGTACAAAGCATTACTACAAAGAGATATTCAACCCGGACGTTCCGGTGTTCCTAAAACCCATAATGCCGGTCATTGAGGTGTTCAGCGCCCTCATGAAGCCGGTGTCCCTCACCATCCGTCTTTTTGCCAACATGCTGGCGGGGCACATCATGATACTCTCCATGGTGTGCATCATCTTCATAATGGCCAAGTACGGCCCGCTGCTTGGCGGCGGCATGACGGTTGTGAGCGTGCTCTTCGGCGTTTTCCTGGATGCGCTGGAGTGCCTTGT
>DGXO01000085.1:35786-36526 GCA_002395605.1 Bacteroidales bacterium UBA4230 | reverse complement strand
GCAAGGCAACGTGAAGAATGAGATTCTTCGCTTCGCTCAGAATGACAGTTGTCATCCTGAGGAGTGTAACGACGAAGGATCTCCTGAAAAAGAAAAACCTTAAATTTAAAAGATATGATTTTAAGTACTTTGATTCTCCAGGCGGCCGCAGGTGCTGCATTAGGAAAGGCAGGTGCCGCCCTCGGCGCTGCAATTGCTGCAATCGCCGCCGCTATCGGCATCGGTAAAATCGGCAAGTCCACCATGGAGGCCATCGCCCGCCAGCCCGAAAGCGCCGGCAACCTGCGTACGTCCATGATTATCGCCGCCGGTATGGTTGAGGGCGCCGCCCTGTTCGCCATCATCGTCGCCCTCCTTGCTATTGTCATCAAGTAAGTCATGAACCTTGTTACCCCGGATTTCGGCCTCCTGTTTTGGATGGTCGTGATTTTCGGCATTGTGTTTTTCCTCCTATGGAAGTTCGGCTTCCCCGTAATCACGGACATGGTGGACAAACGCAGCGCCAAGATTGCGCAGTCCCTGAGGGATGCCGATGAAATTGCGGCCCGGATGGAAGAGTGGAAGGGGGAGCACGCCCGCATGATGGAGGAAACCCGGAAGCAGCAGTCGGAGATAATCCGCGAGGCTACGGAAACCCGCGCCAAAATCATCTCAGAGGCCAAGGCCCAGGCAAAGCAGGAGGCCGACTCCATGATTGCTTCGGCCAAAGCCCAGATTGAGGCCGAAAAAGAGAGCGCCCT
>DGXO01000085.1:13460-35665 GCA_002395605.1 Bacteroidales bacterium UBA4230 | reverse complement strand
CTTCGGCACGAACTCAGCGACACCGGCAGCCAGAGAGCCTTCATAGACTCCCTGGTAGATGAAGCAAATGAAGCCAGGCTAGGAAGGTCGTGAACCGCAGTATCGTCATAACCCGCTATGCCACAGCGCTAGCAAAGTATGCCGCTGAAAGCGGGCAGGGTGCCGCCGTGTGCTCCGAGGCCGAAACCCTCATGAAGGCCCTGGGAGAGGTCCCGGACCTTCGGCGCATGGTGAGCGCAGCCGACGACGTTGTGTCTCCCTTCGACAAGAAAAAACTCCTCCAGACGGCCCTTGGAAACCGTATGACGCAGGAACTCAGCCGTTTCCTCACCCTTCTTAACCGTAATGGCCGAATGGACCTTGTGGAGGATATCCTGAGGGACTTCGTGGACATGTACCACAGGAGTATCGGCATACGGAAAGCACGCCTTACGGCGGCCCGTGAGCCCTCCGAACGCCTTCTGCAGCGCCTGAGGGCCATAGTGAAATCAAAAACCGGCTGCGACTGCATAATAGAGGTTGAGGTGGACCCCTCGCTTGTGGGCGGCTTTGTGTTCGACCTTGACGACTACCTCCTGGACGCCAGCGTAAAGCACCAGCTGGACCTTATCCGTGAACAATTTATTGAAAAAAATACCCGCATCGTATAATGGCAGCATCACTTAAACCCAGCGAAGTAAGCGAAGTTCTCCTTAGCCAGTTAAGGGACATGAAATCCGACCTCCAGTTTGAGGAGATCGGGAAGGCCCTTCAGGTGAGCGACGGAGTTGTGAGGATTTATGGCCTTGACCACGCCGAAGCCGGGGAACTCCTGGACTGCGGCGGCGGTGTGATGGCCGTTGTCATGAACCTTGAGGCCGACAACGTGGGTGCCGTTCTCATGGGCCCCACAGACCATGTAAAGGAAGGAATGCTGGTGCGCCGCACCGGACGCATAGCCTCCATAGGCGTGAGTGACGCTATGGTTGGCCGCGTGATAGACCCCCTTGGAAATCCTCTGGACGGCATGGGCTCCATTGAAGGGGACAAGGCCGATATGCCGCTGGAGAGAAAGGCTCCCGGCGTCATTTTCCGCCAGCCCGTTTCCGAACCCCTCCAGACCGGTCTCAAAGCTATTGATGCCATGATTCCAATTGGCCGCGGCCAGCGCGAACTCATAATCGGAGACCGCCAGACCGGAAAGACGGCCATAGCAATTGATACCATAATCAACCAAAGGGCCGCCTACGAGGCCGGGAAGCCTGTCTACTGCATATATGTGGCTATCGGCCAGAAGGGCTCTACTGTCGCTTCCATAGTGCAGACACTGAGGGAGCACGGGGCAATGGATTACACCATTGTGGTGGCCGCTACGGCCGCAGACCCCGCTGCGCTTCAATACTATGCGCCTTTTGCCGGGGCCGCAATAGGGGAGTACTTCCGTGACACCGGCCGCCATGCGCTTGTTGTATACGACGACCTCTCCAAACAGGCCGTTGCATACCGCGAGGTTTCCCTTATCCTCAGGCGTCCTTCCGGCCGTGAGGCATACCCTGGAGACATTTTCTATCTCCACTCACGCCTTCTGGAGCGTGCGGCAAGGATAATCGACCAGCAGGAGGTTGCGGCCCAGATGAACGACCTCCCTGCCGCCCTCAAGGACAAGGTGAAGGGCGGCGGCTCGCTTACCGCACTTCCAATCATCGAGACCCAGGCCGGGGATGTTTCGGCATATATCCCCACAAACGTGATTTCCATTACGGACGGCCAGATTTACCTGGAGCAGGGGCTATTCAACCAGGGTGTACGCCCTGCGGTGAACGTGGGTATCTCCGTTTCCCGCGTGGGTGGCAGCGCCCAGGTGAAGTCCATGAAAAAGGTTGCCGGCACCCTCAAGATAGACCAGGCCCAGTGGGCCGAACTCGAGGCCTTCTCCAAGTTCTCCTCCGACGTAGATAAAGTTACGGAACTCGCCCTTGACAAGGGCCGAAAGAACAACCAGCTTCTTATCCAGCCGCAGTACAGCCCCATGCCGGTAGGGGAGCAGGTGGCAATCCTGTTCTGCGGCACACACGGGCTCATGCGGGATATCCCGGTTTCCCGCGTGCGTGAGTTCCAGGACGCTTTCCTGGAGCGTCTCCGCGCCGCCCATGCCAAAGATGTCCTGGAGCCGCTGGGAGAGGGTAAACTTACCCCTGAGATCGAGGCCCTGCTCACCGAAACTGCATCTTCCGTAATCATGTCATTCTGAGCGAAGCGAAGAATCTATGCCAACGCTTAAGGAAATAAAGGGCCGGATAGGGTCTGTAAGGAGCACGCTGAAGATAACTTCGGCCATGAAACTGGTGTCTTCGGCCAAACTCCGCAAGGCCCAGAATGCCATTGCCGCCATGCGTCCGTATCAGCAGAGGCTTGAGGCCATGCTGGCGCTGGCTTTTGGCTCAATGTCAGAATCCCCGGAGGAAGCCCTTTCCTCCGAGGATATTGTCATTCCGAGCCGCCCGGAGGGCGGAATCGAGGAATCTCCTGCGGTTATCGTTGCCGTAGCCTCCAACTCTTCCCTGTGCGGCGGGTTCAACGCCAATATCATTTCCAAGGTGCGCTCTGTGCGGCGTCCTGGGGACGTTGTGTATTCCATCGGCCGGAAAATGTCCGACGCCATGGCCCGTGACGGTTTCCGGTCTCCGGAGGATTTATCCGATCTGGCCGAACACCCGGCATACGCCAAGGCCGCAGAGCTTGTCCAGAAGCTCTCGGAGGATTTTTATGCCGGCCGCATAAGCGGCGTGACGCTTTGCTACACGCACTTTGTGTCCACTTCCCGGCAAGTTCCTGTGGTGGAGAGGCTGCTTCCTATGGATGAGATTCCCGGCACCGCGGGCGTCATGCCCGGCCCTGACCGGGCATCCGATGCCATCCTGGAGCCTTCGGCCAGGGAACTCCTGGAGACACTTATACCAAAAACACTGAAACTGAAACTATACGCCGCCCTGCTTGACAGCGCCGCGGCAGAGCATGCGGCCCGCACAATAGCCATGCAAACGGCTACGGACAACGCCGAGAACCTCCTTGCAGAGCTTACGCTACAGTACAACAAGGGCAGGCAGCAGAAAATTACATCGGAAATCCTGGACCTCGCAGGAGGCCAGGCCGCAGAATTAGACTAACACTAACCACATTTTATGAAAAACATCCTTGAAATTCTGAAAAGCTGGAAATTTTGGAAAGAGCTTTTCATCATGACAGCCGGCATGACGGTTGCCGCCGCCGCTGTCTATTACTTCCTTATGCCGTCAAAACTGGTTGTAGGCTCAATTACCGGCCTTTCCATTGTAATCGGGAAACTCATGAGCATGGCCGGAATAGGCATCAAGGTGTCGCAGGTGATTGTAATCATCAATGCAATCCTGCTTGTGATGGCATGGCTCCTCATAGGCAAGGAGTTTGGTGCCAAAACCGTGTATACTGCCCTGATCCTGGGTCCGCTTGTGGATTTCTGGGAGAAGGTGCTGCCCATTGAGAAACTTCTGGAGCCCGGCCAGACTTCCCTCATGAACGACCCCTGGTTCGACCTCCTTTGCTTTGTGCTCATCCTCAGCGCTTCCCAGACCATCCTTTTCAACATCAACGCCTCTACCGGCGGTCTGGATATCCTGGCAAAGATAGTTAACAAGTACCTGCACATAGACCTTGGCACGTCCGTCTCCATTGCGGGAGCCCTCATCTGCTGCACGGCTTTTGCCATCAATCCCTTCAGGCTTGTTGTGATTGGCCTTATCGGTACCTGGATCAACGGAATTGCGCTGGATTACTTCACTGCCGGCATGAACCGCCGAAAGAGGGTGTGCATAATATCGTCCCAGTACGAGCGCCTGAGGAAATACATCATCGAGGACCTTGAGCGCGGCTGCTCCCTGTACAATGTGACGGGCGGCTACAACGGCCATCAGAACGTGGAAATCCAGGCCCTTCTTACCCAGAACGAGTTTGCCAGCCTCATGGAATACATGAAAGTAAATGACATTCACGGGTTCATTACGGCCGGCAACGTGAGTGAAATTTACGGTGACTGGAACAAAAAGAAGCACAAGAAGAAGAGTTTGGCACGAAATTCGGAATAAGGGGTATCAGACATAAATATTGATACCTTACCATACACCCGCGGCCAATTGTGAAATTCGCTTGCGGGTTTCTCTTTTGCCAAATCCGCCGTAAATTCGTAAATTTGCAGACTTAGAATGTGAAAGGATATGCCTAAAGCAATAGTTTTTGATATAGGTGGGGTGCTCATCGGCCTTAATATGGTCCGGTGCATTGAGGCATTCCGCTCCGGCCTTGGCTTTGAGAGGATTACGCAGCTCCTGGACCCCTATCACCAGAAGGGCATTTACGGAGAGTTGGAAGGCGGTCGCCTTTCTGAGCAGCATTTCAAGGACCTTGTCATTGCCGAATCCCGCCCGGGCACCAAGCCGGAGGATGTAGAGTGGGCCATGGGAGAACTCCTTGACAATAAGATGGACCCCCGTTCTGTGCAGGCCGTGAAAAACCTCGCGGAAAAGTATCCGCTCTACCTTCTTACAAACAACAATCCCATTTCCATAAGGCTCTGCCACGGTATTTTTAAAGATAACGGGATAGACCCGGAGACCGTGTTCAAGGAGGAGTTCGTCTCATCGGATCTCAAGATGCTGAAACCGGATCCGGAGTTTTACAAGTACGTTATCCGGAAAATAGGCCTGGAGCCTCAGGAGATTCTTTTCATAGATGACAACAAAGCCAACGTAGACGGCGCACGGGCCTTGGGGATTGATGCCCGTCAATATATTCCAGGCACAGACCTTGGACTTATCTTGTCAGACTGCTAGCCCATGTCCCTTTACAGCTACTTCCGCATAAGCAAGCCTTCGGCCGGAAAGGTTCCGGAAGGGGAAGTGGACGCTGCGTATAAACGCCTGCGCTCCAGGACCTTCTGGGGTGTTACGGTGGCATATACATTATATTATGTATGCCGAATGACCCTTGGCGTGGTGAAGCAGCCCCTCATAGACGGCGGCGTGCTCACGGCCGGGCAGCTTGGCGTAATAGGCTCCGCGTTCTACTTTGTCTATGCGGTGGGGAAGTTCTCAAACGGGTTCATAGCCGACTACTGCAACATACGCCGCTTCATGGCGGCCGGCATAGGGATTTCGGCCGTCGTAAACCTGATTCTGGCATTGATGGGGCTTCTGAACGGGCCTCTTGGCTTTGGCTCCATAGTGATGATGGTCACCTTCACGCTATTTTGGGGCGTCAACGGCTGGGCCCAGTCCATGGGCTCCCCGCCCGGCACCATAAGCCTTTCCCGCTGGTTCCCGCTGTCCCTTAGGGGACGGTACTACAGCATTTTCTCCTCCACTCCACAGCTTGGCAAGGCCGTTTCCATGATGCTTACGGGCTTTATCGTGGCTGCCGCTGGCTGGCAGTGGGGCTTCATGGCCGCTGCTGTTGCAGGAATAATCGGCTTTGCGGTATCCGTATTTTTCATCTCCGACACCCCCGAAAGCCAGGGCCTTCCTTCCGTCCAGGAACTCTCCGGGGAAGAGACCAAGCCGCTGGACAAACGCCCTACCAGGGAACTCCAGAAGTGGGTGTTCAAGCACCCCGGAATCTGGGTCATAGCCATCTCCACAGCTTTTTTATACATTACCCAGCATGCGGTGTCGGACTGGGGCGTGCTGTTTCTCCAGAAGCAGAAGGGTTTCTCTCTTGAAGGCGCCACGCAGGTAATAGGGCTTGCCGAAATCTTTGGCGTTGCCGGAAACCTTGCCGCAGGCTGGATTTCGGACGTCTTGCTTAAAGGCAACCGCGTGAGGCCCGTAGTGTTTTCCGGTATCCTGGCGGTGTGCTCCCTTGCCGCATTCCTGTTCCTTGGCGGCGGATTCTGGGGCAACATGGCCTTTGTGGCCCTGTTTAGTTTTGCCTTCAGCGTGGTGTTCTGCATTGTGGCCGGCCTCATGGCACTGGACTTTGTGCCCCGCAAGGCAACCGGCGCCGCACTTGGCATTGTGGGCATCTCCAGCTATGCCGCCGCAGGCCTCCAGAGTATGGTGAGCGGCTTCCTCATCCAGGGTAATTCTTCGGCCGAAGTATACAATTTCACCCCCGTATCCATTTTCTGGATAGCGGCGTGCTTCCTGGCCTTCACCCTTCCGGTGATAGGGTGGAAGTATCTGAGAAAATAGCCCACTGGACCTGGTCCACAGCATGAGGGGCACGGCGTTACACAGAAAACCGCGTTTTTGTGTAATTAAAAGCCTTTAGGGCCGCCCGTTACGCGAAAACGACCGTTTTTGTGTAATCAGATGCCCTGGCTCGGCACAACGTACAGGACATACATGCCGAGGTCTTGACAATAGCGAGTTTATTGCTAACTTTGTAACATGGAAACACTTATTGTACATTGGAATATTGATCCCGCCATTTTCCATATCGGCGGATTCGAGCTCAGATGGTATTCACTGCTGTTTGTGAGCGGTTTCATTCTGGGCTGGTTCATAATGAAAAGCTTCTTTGGCCGTGAAAAGATAAGCGAGTCCCTCCTGGACCCCATGCTCTATATGCTCCTCATCTGCACCATTGTTGGCGCACGCCTGGGGCACTGCCTGTTCTATGAGCCGGATTACTACCTGGCTCCGTTTGTCCAAATGTTCGGCGGCACGGTGTCTCCTCAGGTGGCGGCACGCGGAATGACCAACTGGCAGGCTTTCTGGGAAATCTTCATGCCCTGGAAAGGCGGCCTGGCAAGCCACGGCGGCACCATTGCAATCATCCTTGGCATCATCTGGTATGCCCGCAAATACGGCCCCGCAAACGGCTTCGACTTTGTTTGGGTAATAGACCACATTGCCATTCCGGTTTGCTTTGCAGCCTGCTTCATCCGTCTTGGAAACCTCTTCAACTCAGAGATTTACGGCGGCCCAACCACCCTTCCCTGGGGCTTTGTGTTTGAGCGCAACGGAGAAACCGTCGCCTGCCATCCCACCCAGCTCTACGAGGCCGGCACATACCTTCTCCTTGGCATCCTTCTCATGTGGCTGTACTGGAAAAAACTGGACAAGGTATACCGCGGCACATTCATCGGCCTGTTCCTCATTGTGTGCTTCGGCAGCCGTTTCCTCATAGAGTTTGTCAAGAACGACCAAGTGGATTTCGAGGCCAATATGGCCCTCAACATGGGGCAGCTCCTCTCAATTCCGTTTGTCCTCCTTGGAATAGGCTTCCTTGTGTACGCTTTCATAAAGAAGCAGCCGGCGAAGGCCATTCCTCCCCAGCCCGCAGGCAAGCCCAAGGCCCAGCCCACTCATTATGCCCATCCCACAGGAAAGTAGATATATTCACGCGTTCATGCTGAATTTTTGGCCCGCATCAATATGCGGGCCTGGTTTTTGCAGTGAATAGCCAACTTATTCAGTTAGTTTTATGTGTATTAAAAATTTTGCCCTCACCCTGCTTCTCCTCCTGCCTTGTTCGGCATGGGCCCAGTATCAGGATGCGGCCGGCACTGCTACCGGGAAGGACTCCGCCCTTGTCCTCACCCTTGACGATGCCATAAAGATAGCCCTCAGTGAAAATACGTCCGTGAAGGTTGCCGACATGGAGGTAACGCGCCAGAAATATGCCCAAAAAGGGTCTTACGGCGCTCTGTTCCCCCAGATCAACGCTTCCGGAATGTACAGTTACGCAATCCAGAAGCAGAAGGTGTTCTTCGGCTCGGATGACGAGTCTTCAGGTTCTTCCGGCGGCGGCATGGCTTCTATGATGACCAGCGCCTTTGAGCCCATCATGTACTACATCAAGCAGCTCTACACCGCCACCAGCACGCCGTTTGTGCCTTATGAGGCTCCAAAGACAGAGGAAAAGACCTCTTCCAGCAGTGACCCCATTGAGATGGGCCGCCGCAATCAAGTCCAGCTGGGCCTTAGCGCATCCATGCCCATAATCAATGCCCAGCTATGGGAGAGCCTCCGCCTTACCGGAGACCAGGTGGAACTTGCCGTTGAGAAAGCCCGCGAAAGCCGCCTTGGAACCGTTACCCAGGTAAAGCAGGCCTACTACGCCGTGCTTATGGCAAAGGCCTCCTACGATGTCTACAACGCCGTTTTTGAAAACGCCGCCCAGAACCTCAAGACAACGGAAAGCCGCTATAATGTCCAGAAGGCGTCGGAGCTTGACCTTGCCCGTGCGCAGAGCTCCCTTGCCGCGGCCATCCCCAACGTCTACAACGCCGAAAACTCAATCTACCTGTCCCTGTGGCAGCTGAAGGCCGTCATGGGACTGGACCTTGACCGTCCGGTAGATGTGGTGGGAACCCTGGAAGACTTTGCCCAGCACATGTTCTACGACATCAATGAAGGCTCGGAGGCTTCCCTTGACCGCAATACCCAGCTCCGCCAGCTGGAAGCGCAGGCCGAAATGCTTTCAAAGCAGATAAGGATGCAGCAGTACGCCTACCTCCCTACGCTTTCGGCCCAGATTTCCTACAACTACTACACCCAGAGCGACAAGTTCAACCTGAGCCAGTGGAAATGGCTGCCTTCAAGCACGGCGGTGTTTTCCCTGAACATCCCCATCTTCTCCGGCGGGCAGCGCTACCATACCATCAAGCAAACGCGCGTGCAGGCCGACGAACTTCAGCTACAGAGGGAAAACACTGAGCGCCAGATCCGCATTGGCATCCGCCAGAGCCTCTCCACCATGGATACGGCAATGAAAACCTACGACGCCGCTAAGGAGGCCCTTACAAGCGCGGAGAAGGCCTACAACATTGCCTCCAAGAGCTTCGAGGTTGGGAAGAGCACTCTCACGGACCTCAACAACACGGAGCTCACCCTCACCCAAACCCGCCTCCAGGCGGCGCAGGCCGTTTACAACTTTGTAGTGGCAAAGGCCGGTCTTGAACAGACATTAGGTTACGATTTTACAGAAGACAAGACATATGAATAGTAAAGGAATTGCAGTTATAGCAACTCTTCTTGCCGCGGTATCGTGCGGCAACTTCGGCTCCAAGAAGGCCGAAACCCCCGCTCCTGCGGCTCCCGCAGAGATTGTTCCCAACGTGGAAATTGCAGTGGCCGAGGCTCGTCTGGTGCCTCAGGAGAGCGTTTACGCCTCTACCGTAGAGGCATACGCCGTGAACAACATCATGCCACAGAGCGGCGGCCGCATCCGCAAAATCAACGTGGAGGTGGGGGACTATGTCCAGAAGGGACAGGTCCTTGCCGAAATGGACCGCCTGCAGCTTGACCAGCTTGAGCTTCAGGTGAAAAACGACGAAATCGAGTACGAGCGCCTGAAGAGCCTCTACGAGGAAGGCGGCGTGTCAAAGAGCGACTTCGAGACCGCGGAACTTGGCTACAAGGTGCGTAAGTCCAACTACAACAACGTGAAGGAGAACACCATCCTCCGCAGCCCCATCACCGGCTATGTTTCGGCCCGTAATTTTGACAAAGGGGACATGTTCGGCATGAGCGCCCCCATCTTCACCGTACAGCAGGTTGTGCCCGTGAAACTCCTTGTGGGAGTCTCAGAGTCCGAATACACCAAGGTGAAAAAAGGCGACAAGGTGTCCCTTACCGTAGACGCCATCCCCGGCAAAACCTTCCAGGGCAAGATTGAGCGCCTGTATCCTACCATAGATGCCGTCACGCATACCTTTAAGGCCGAAGTCGTTGTCCCTAACGCAGACAAAGTGCTCCGTCCCGGCATGTACGCCCGCGTCACCGTGAACTTCGGGGACAGGAGGAGCGTGATAGTCCCGGACCAGTGCCTTGTAAAGCAGGAAGGCACCGGAACCCGCTTCATCTATGTGCTGGGCGAGGACTCTACGGTAAGTTACATTCCCGTAACAGTCGGCCGCCACATGGGTGCCGAATATGAAATTGTGGCCGGGCTTCAGGACGGTCAGAAGGTTGTTGTAAAGGGCCAGGCCGCCCTTAAGGACGGCGTGAAGGTGAACGTGCTATGAGTATCTACAGAACAGCCGTCAACAATCCGGTAACTACCGGGCTGGTGTTCCTGGCATTCGCCATCCTTGGCGTCTTTGCCCTCACCAGGCTCCCCGTAGACAATTTCCCGGACATTGAGTCCAACACCATCATGGTCATGAGCTCCTATCCCGGGGCTTCGGCCGAAGATGTTGAGAACAACCTCACCAAAATCCTGGAGAACTCCCTCAACGGTGTTCCCAACCTCAAGAACCTCACCTCCAACTCCCGTGAGAACATTGCCGTCCTCACCCTGGAGTTCGAGTACGGAACAGACATCGACGAAGCCACCAACGACGTCAGGGACAAACTGGACATGATATCCCAGACCATCCCGGACGGCGCCTCGCAGCCCTTCCTGTTCAAGTTCAGCGTAGACGACATGCCCATCATGATCATGGCCGCTACGGCTTCACAGAGCGTGAGCGCGCTGGACAAGATCCTGGACGAGCGCGTGGCAACCCCGCTTGCCCGTGTGACGGGCGTTGGTACCGTGTCCGTGGCAGGTGCCCCTAAGCGTGAGATCCAGGTGTACTGCGACCCCGCAAAGCTGGAGGCCTACTCCCTTTCCATCCCCGTCATTTCCCAGATCATCTCGGCCGAAAACCGCAATATCCCTTCCGGAAGCATAGATATCGGCTCAGATACCTATACCCTTCGCATCAAGAAGGAGTTCCAGGACCCCTCTGAACTCCTTGACATTGTGGTGGGGAACTTCGGAGGTTCGGCAGTGTACCTGAGGGACGTCGCCCGCGTAGTTGACGACGTTGAGGAAAAGAGCCAGGAGTCCTACACCAACGGCACCCGCGGTGCCCAGATCATTATCCAGAAGCAGAGCGGCTACAACACCGTGGAGATTATCCGGAAGGTCAAAAAAGAGATGGCCCGCCTGGAGAAAAACCTCCCCGCGGATGTCAAGATAACAACCGTTGTAGATAACTCCGACAACATCCTGCGTACCATCAGCTCCCTAAAGGAGACCATCCTCATCACCTTCCTGGTGGTTATGCTGGTGGTGTTCCTCTTCCTTGGAAGGCTAAAGGGTACGCTCATAGTTGTGCTCTCCATCCCAATAGCCCTCCTGGCATCCCTGCTGTACCTGTTTGCCACCGGAAGCACGCTCAACATCATTTCCATGAGCGCCCTGTCCATTGCAATCGGCATGGTGGTTGACGACGCCATTGTGGTTCTTGAGAACGTGACCTCGCACCTCGAAAGGGGAGAGAAACCCAAGGAGGCGGCCGTTCACGGTACGGCGGAGGTTGGTATTTCCGTCATCGCTTCCACGCTCACGATGCTGTGCGTGTTCCTGCCCCTTACCATGATTTCCGGTATGGCCGGCATCATGTTCAGGCAGCTTGGCTGGATTGTTTCCATCATCATGATAGTGTCCACCGTGGCGGCACTTACCCTGGTTCCCATGCTGTGTTCACAGCTTATGGACAACAAGCCCAACACAAGCAAGGTCTTCAAGCTTGTCTTCGGCCCGGTGAACAAGGCCCTGGATGCCCTTTCAAGGGGTTATTCAAGGTTCATCGGCTGGTGCATGACCAGGAAGAAACTCATCCTGGTGCTTGCGGTGGTGATATTTGCGGCGGTTGCCGTAATCTACATCCCCCGCATGAAGACGGAGTATTTCCCCAACGCCGACAGCGGCCGAATCCAGGCATCCATCGAACTTCCTATCGGTACGGCACAGGACGTCACCCGTGACGTCGCGGCCCGCATCTATGAGAAGATTTCGGCCGATATCCCTGAGATTAAGGTGCTTAGCTACCGCTTCGGCCAGGCCGACTCTGACAACGCGTTTGCGTCCATGCAGCAAAACGGCACCTACCTCATCTCCATGAACATCAACGTGGGGTCCATGGAAAACCGTAAGCGTTCCGTATCGGAGCTTGCCGACGTTGTGAGGGCCGACCTCCGCCTGTTCCCTGAAATCAACAAGTTCAATGTTTCCGAAGGCGGCGGCATGGGTGGCCGAGCCTCCGTGCAGGTGGAGATTTACGGCTATGACTTTGCCGAAACCGAGGCTACGGCCCGTGAAGTCCGTGCCCGCATGATGGAGTCCGGCCTGTTTGCACAGGCAATCCTTTCCAGGGACCAGTACACGCCGGAATACGAGGTAGACTTTGACAGGGAGAAACTCTCCCTCAACGGCCTTTCCTCCGTCACGGCCGCTGCAGCTGTTTCGGCCGCAATGTCAGGCTCCGTGGCCTCTTATTACAGGGAGGACGGTGAGGAGTACAACATCCGCGTGCGTTATGCCCCTGAGTTCCGTACTTCCATTGAGGACATAGAGAATATCATGATTTACAACACCCAGGGAAGGGGTATCAAGGTTAAGGACCTTGGCCGGATTGTGGAGTCCAAGGTTCCGCCTACCATCCAGCGCAAGAACCGTGACCGCTACATTATGGTCACCGGCATCATGTCCCGTGGAAAATCCCTCTCTGAAGGCGTTCAGGAAGTGAATTCAATCATGGCCGCAAATCCTCTTCCCCCCCAGTTCAGCTGGAGGATAGGCGGAGACTATGAGAACCAGCAGGACATGTTCTCCGACATGACCCTCCTTGTGATTCTCATAATCATCCTGGTGTACATGGTAATGGCTTCCCAGTTTGAATCCTTCATGGGCCCGTTTGTGATCATGTTCTCCATCCCGTTTGCCTTTGTGGGCGTGTTCCTTGGCAACATGATTGGAAATCTGGCAATTGGAGTGATGTCCCTGATTGGCATTATAATCCTTCTGGGTATTGTGGTTAAAAACGGTATTGTGCTAATTGACTACACTATCCTTCTGCAGGAGAGGGGCTACAGTGTGCGCGAAGCATCCGTAACGGCCGCCAGAAGCCGTCTGAGGCCTATCCTCATGACCACCCTCACCACGGTTCTGGGTATGCTTCCCATGGCTCTCGGTCGCGGCGAAGGCTCGGAAATGTGGAGGGGCCTGGGCACCACCGTGGCATGGGGCCTGAGTGTCTCCACGCTCATCACCCTTGTGCTCATTCCCGTCCTTTACTGCGGCTTCACGGAGCACCGTGAACGTAGAAAGGCCCGCAAAGCGGCGTAATTGTCATTCTGAGCGAAGCGAAGAATCTCAAAATTGAAAACGATGAAAGCGATATTCATTTCATACAACCAGGCCTATAACCAGGAGATAGTAGAGCTCCTGGAGGGCATCGGCCAAAGGGGCTACACCGTGTGGACGGAAGTTGGCGGCCGCGGGAGCATTGACGGCGAGCCTCACCTTGGCTCCCATGCATGGCCCACGCAGAACCACGCCTTGTTCACAGCCGTTGATGATTCCCTGGCGCCCAAGATCATGAAGGCCCTGAGGGAAACAGATTCGGCCAACGAAAAACTTGGCCTCAGGGCTTATGTCCTTCCAATAGAGGAATCATTGTGAATTTTTGTTATCTTTGCGGTTATCAAAGGATTTTAACCTAAAAGAGAAGATATCATGAAAAAACTGTTTGTTATCATTGCCGCGGCTCTTGTGACCGCATCGGTGGCGCAGGCCCAGCAGTTTGGCGTAATTGGAGGTTTCACTTCCTCCTCTACCGGCGTCAACACCAAGGATGCCATGGCAAATCTCAAGAACGTGAGTCTGTATCACGTTGGCGCAGCAGTGCGCTGGGAGCTTGGCAGCATCTTTGCCATCCAGCCTCAGATTGCATATCAGGTGAAGGGCGCAAACCTTCAGCAGACCATCGCGGACGGCACTTACGCAAATGCAGCAAACTCCTTCCAGACCAAAACCGGATATCTGGAGCTTTCGGCCGGCCTTCAGGCAGGCGTAGACCTCCTTATGTTCCGTCCGTTTGTGCTTGTTGAGCCCTTTGTGGGATACGCCATCACCGGAAATGAGAATTATGCCATGCTGGTAGACGGCACCGTTTCCAGCGGTTCCATAGACTATGAAAAGTGGAACGCCGAAATCAAGGAAACCAAGAACAAGCTTGAGTACGGCTTTGGCATTGGCGGCGGCGTACAGGTGCTGGACCACTTCCAGCTCACCGTACAGTGGTTCATGAACCTTGGCAGCCTGTATAACGGCGGCAAGATAGACAGCGCCCAGATCACTGAGAACGTCAAAACCAGCTACAAGGACATCAAGAACTACCAGGGTATCAAGGTTACCCTTGGCCTGTTCTTCTAGGAAACTATTTTTACTCTAAGTGCGCCTACCGTCCATATACCCGGGACGGTAGGCGCATTTTCGGCCTGTTTTGTGCTTACCGTCCCTAAAATTGGGACGGAGGGCACACTTGGAAAGGAGTTAGAAAAATATTATATTTGTAAATTGATAAAATGTACAGTTATGAAAGTTGCAACTAATACAAATTTTACGGAGCTCATTCAGGACAGCAAGCTTGTTATTGTTGATTTCTGGGCCACTTGGTGCGGTCCCTGCCGTATGCTTTCTCCCATCCTTGATGAGGTTGAGGCCGAAATGCCGGAGCAGATTACCGTTGTGAAGGTGAACGTGGACGACGCAGATGAAATTGCCGCCCAGTACCGCATCATGAGCATCCCCACCCTCCTGTTCATAAAGAACGGTGAGATTGTGGACAAGACCGTTGGCGCAATGCCCAAACCCGCACTCCTGGAAAAGATCAATGCAAACCTGTAGCGGGGAATGGACAGGATTGTCATTTTCTGCGCGGCCAGCTCAAAGATAGACCCAAAGTACAATGAAGCAGCACGGGAACTTGCCCGCGGGCTCCATTCCAAGGGTTACGGACTTGTGTCCGGCGGCGGCAAAGTGGGCACAATGGGCGCTATCACGGATGAGTCCGTGAAGTGTGGCGGAGACCATACCGCCGTGCTGCCCAAGTTCATGGCTGGTCTTGAAAACCCCGGCGTCACCAGGGTAATCTGGACAGACACCATGGCCCAGCGCAAGGAAAAGATGCGTGAGGGCACCGTTGCCGCAATAGCCCTTCCCGGGGGAATCGGCACGATGGACGAACTCATAGAAACCCATACGCTTGCCAAGCTCCACAAATACCAGGGGAAGCTATATGCTCTTAATATAGACGGCTTCTACAATCCCCTCAAGGCCCTCCTTGACCACTTTGTGGATACCGGCGCCCTGGAGGCTCAGGACCGTGACCTCCTCAAGTTCCCGGAAACCGTGGAAGAACTTCTGGCCTTTTTCAAGTGAAAGAGATAAAGAAATATCTGGAACCCCGTCTGAAGGAAGTCGAGAGCGTCATAGAAGACGCCCTCCGCTCAGACGTAGGGCTCCTTGACGCCACCAACCGTTCCCTCAGGGAGAACCCCGGCAAGATGATGAGGCCGTCCCTGGCCCTTCTTGTGGCCGATGCCCTTGGGGAGTACAACGCCGATACCATCCGTTACGCCGCGGCATCGGAACTTCTGCACAACGCCACCCTTCTTCACGACGACGTAGTGGACGGGGCGTCGGAACGCAGGGGCCGCCCCACAGTGGCAAACTTCCTGAGCCCCCAGGCCTCTGTCCTCATTGGCGACTACTGGCTTGTGAAGGCCGTGAAAACCATCCTGAGTGCTACTCATTCCACAGAACGCGCCATAAGGGTTTTTGCCGACACCCTTTCCCACCTTGCCGAAGGCGAACTCCTCCAGATGGAAAAGGCATCGTCAGGTGATACCACGCAGGAGGACTACGAGAGAATCATCTACTGCAAGACCGGGTCCCTTTTTGAGGCATCGGCCCTTACCGCAGCATTGTCTGCAGATGCCCCTGAACATGCCGTGAAGGCAATGGGAGAGTTTGGAAAGCTCCTTGGCATGGCGTTCCAGGTGAAGGACGACTGGATGGATTATGCATCGGCCGATGGAGCCCTTGGAAAGCCCGTGGGCATAGACCTCAAGGAGCAGAAGATTACCCAGCCCCTCCTTTGCGCCCTGGAAGGTGCCCCTGAAGAGGCCGAAATCCGCAGCATGGTAACCCGCATCTCCGACAACCCGGAGCTTGGCCATGCCGTAAGGGAATTTGTGATAAGGCGGGGAGGCGTTGATAAAGCCGCCCTCAAGGTGGACGAATTCATCGGCAGGGCCGTTTCCTGCCTTGATTTCCTGCCGGAAGGCCCGGCCAAGGACCGCCTCTTGAAGATAGCCAGATTTGTTGGAGACAGGGAGAAATGATGAAAGTATACGGGAATACGGAGGTTGTTGAAGCCCTTCACCGCATGGTGCAGAGCGGCAAGGTGCCCCACGCCATCCTCCTTCACCAGGACGACGGCGCCGGCGCTTTCCCCATTGTAATGAATTTCCTGGAGGAACTCTACGGCGGCAATCCCCGTGTCCAGAAACTCATCCACCCCGACATCCACTTTGTGTTTCCCGTGGCTGGCCCGGACAAACCCGTGTCCCAGAACTTCCTGAAGCCTTTCAGGGAGCTTCTGGAAGAGAATCCCTATTTCTATGAGACGGAGCTCTACGAGGCTATCGGCATAGAGGGAAAGCAAAGCTCAATTTCCGTCAACGAGGCCCGCGCCCTTTTGGAAAAACTGTCCCTGAGCGCCGTGGAAGGCGGATACCGCTCTGTGGTCATGTACCTCCCGGAGAAGATGAACGCCCAGGCGGCCAACGCCCTCCTCAAGATGATAGAGGAACCTCCGGTAAAGACTCTTTTCATCCTCATTACCCAGGCTCCGGAAAAGGTGCTTGTAACCATATCCTCCCGCTGCCTTCGCATCAGGATACAGCCTCTTTCCCTTGAGGCCGAAGCCATAGTCCATGCCCGCGAGGCCGCCGGTACTGCAGTCCTGAGGGACCTCTTCCACGATATCCTGGAGGCAACCACATCCAGGAACCTGCTCCAGGCCCTTGAAACCGCCGAAGCCGTAGCGGACCTCAAGGACAGGGAGAAGCAGAAGGCTTTCTGCACCCTTGCATCGGAAGACCTCCGGCGCATTTTCATGGTCCAGAAAGCCCCGTCCCTTGCCACCCTTCCCGCCGGGGAGGAGGCTTGGTTCCAGAGGATGGCGGGCAGCCTTGCCCCCACCTTCCCCAGAAAGGCCAATGACGCCCTGCAGCGCGCCCTTACCCTTCTGGAACGCAATGTAAACCAGAAAATCCTGTTCACAGACTTAGTGAGCAAACTATATACGCTATGACCGATTATTCCAACGAAACCATCCAGTTCGACTGTTTCCGCGGCTGTACCATAGTGACAGACGAGGAAACGGGAGAAAAAGATATACGATACCGCCAGGGATGCTGCAAGCTTGAGGTTTATGACACCCTCAAGGGCATCGCCCAGGAGCAGTGGGACGGATACTTTGAGGTTAGGTTCAAAAACACCCGCAAGGGTATCTACGTAAATGCATCCGGCCAAAGCATCAAGACCGGAGACCTTGTGGTGGTTGAGGCCGCAACGGGCCACGACCTTGGAATCGTTACCCTTGAAGGCCCCGTTGTGGCCCGCCAGATGAAGTGCAAGGGGGTGAATCCGGAAACGCAGGAGCTGAAGAAGATTTACCGCAAGGCCCGTCCGTTTGACATCCAGCGCTGGCAGGAGGCTATCGCCCGCGAGGAAGAGACCATGATCCGCGCCCGCGTCCTTGCCGCAAACCTTGGCCTTGAGATGAAGATTGGGGACGTAGAGTTCCAGGGAGACGGCACCAAGGCAATCTTCTACTACATTGCCGACGGCCGCGTGGACTTCCGCCAGCTTATCAAGGACTTTGCCGAAGAGTTCCATATCCGCGTGGAAATGAAGCAGATAGGCGCCCGTCAGGAGGCCGGTCTCATTGGAGGCCTTGGCGTTTGCGGGCGTGAGCTTTGCTGCGCCAACTACATCACTGAGTTCAAGTCCATCACTACGGCCGCCGCCCGCGTCCAGGACCTTTCCCTGAATCCCCAGAAGCTTGCTGGCCAGTGCGGAAAGCTCAAGTGCTGCCTGAACTACGAGGTCGCGGCCTACACCGACGCCCGCTCCCGTCTTCCCCGAGTAAACGAGCCCCTGGAGTTCCAGGACGGCCAGGCTTTCCTTGTGAAGACGGATATCCTTGCCGGCATGCTGTACTTCTCCTATGAGAAGGGTTCGCTTGCAAAGGTGTATGGGCTTTCGGCCGATGAAGTGAGGGAAATCCAGGCCATGAACCGCCGCGGTGAGCGTCCTGCAACCTTGCAGGAAGAACCCGAGGCCGCTCCGGAGTTTGTGTCGGCCGTTGGTGACGATGCCATCAACAGGTTCGACCCTGAAAAGAAACGCAAGAAACGTCGCAAGAATAAGAAACGCCAGTCGTAATGGGTCACGGAAAACTGAAAAAATTTGCCGAAAATACCACTTTCCGCTGTCTTCTGCAGCCGGACGCTTCTTCCGTGCTTGCCCCTAAGGCTCCCGGAAGCAAGGCTCTTGTGCTCAGGGACCATCCCATCAAGGGCAACTGGGGAAAGGATATGTTCGGCAATGACAATCCCATTGTGCTGGAGCTTGGCTGCGGCAAGGGGGACTACACCATCGCCCTGGCCAAAAGGCATCCTGAAATCAATTACATAGGCGTGGACATAAAGGGCGCAAGGCTTTGGTCCGGCGCTAAGGAGGCAACTCTTGAGGCAATGCCAAACGTCGCTTTTCTCCGCACCCGCATAGAGTTTATCGGGGCGTTTTTCGGCCCTGCGGAAGTTTCCGAGATTTGGCTTACTTTCTCCGACCCTCAGCTTCGCGGCTCGGAGAATTCCCGCCTCAGCTCCCCGCTTTTCCTGGACCGCTATCGCAGTTTCCTCCGCCCCGGCGGAATAGTCCACCTCAAGACGGATTCCCGCTACCTGTTTGAATACACCAGTGCTGTCTGTAAAGTCAATAATCTTCAGATAGTTGCCTCTGGTACAGATGTTTACGGAGAGGGGATACATGTCCCCGAACCGTCGGCTTCGCCGACCCCTCCCACTTCGTGGGCCCCTCCCTCTTACACGGCCGAGGGTGGCCATGGGTTCGGAGACATGTACCCCCTCTCCGTAGAGGAAGTAACATCGGTGCAGACCTTTTACGAAAAGATGTTCCTTCAGATGGGGCTGCCCATAACGTATCTGGCGTTCAGGATAGACCATGAGGGGGCGTATGAGTATCCCGGAGAGGCGTTTGACCATGAGTACTGGCTGGAGAAGGAGGGCCCCAGGAGGAGTTTTTCGCATCAACCTAACAAGAAACAATAAGAGCTTTATGGCAAAACTTTTGTACACAATGGGAGAAGTGGCGCAGATGCTGGGGGAGGCACCTTCGGCAGTGCGCTACTGGAGCAACTACTTTGAGAAGTACGTAAAGCCTCAGCGCAACGCAAAGGGAAACCGGCTGTTCCACGAGGACGACATTGAAACCCTGAAGCAGATTCAGTTCCTTGTGAAAAAGCAGGGGCTTACCCTGGAGGGTGTGGCCCAGAAGTTCAGGGAAGACCGCCGGAGCGTGGAAAGTCGCGTGAAGGTGCTTTCAAGCCTTAAAGCCATCCGTGAGCAGCTTGTAGCCGTAAGGAACGTGTTATGAAAGTAAAGGACATAGTAGGCGCCATAGAGGAATTCGCTCCCCGCTGCGTGCAGGAGGGCTGGGACAACAGCGGCCTTATCATCGGGAGCCCCGAAGACGATGTCAAGGGCGTCTTGGTGGGCTTCGACTGCACCGTGGAACTTATTGCCGAAGCCATTGAAAGGGGCTGCAACATGGTTGTGACGCACCATCCGCTCATCTTTCACGGCCTCAAGCATATCGGCCCCGGAGATCCCGTGGGGGCTGCGGTAATGGCCGCCGTGAAGGGTGGCGTCGCCGTGTATGCCGCCCATACTTCGGCCGATAAAGTGCCGGAGGGCGTAAGCTGGGCGATGGCCCGGAAACTTGGCCTTGAAGGCATAGAGATTCTGGAAAAGGACGCGGACGGAAACGGACTTGGATGTATTGGCACCTTCCCCCGTCCCATGACCGGAAAAGAGGCCCTGGAGTATGTAGGGGAGGCGTTCGGCCTTAAACTCATAAGAAGTTCCAAGCCTCTTGAGGGGCCCATCCGGAGGGTGGCGGTGCTTGGCGGAAGCGGAGGAGGGGAGATTTCCCTTGCCGAAAAAGCCGGTGCGCAGCTTTACGTTACGGCGGATGTTTCCTATCACAATTTCTTTACTTCGGAGGGATTCATGGTCATGGATATCGGCCATTTTGAGAGTGAAGTTGACATTGTGGACATTTTGCTTACGCAAATACGGAAAAAATTTCCTACCTTTGCAAGCTATTCATCCGGCATGCTGGACAGGAGCAATCCCGTCCACTATTTTGTGGTGACAAAATAAATCGATTTATAACATATGGCAACAAAGAAAACAACCGCAGCTCAGAAAGCCCAGGCCCCCATTGACAACAGGGAAACCTTCGTTTCGCTTCAGAAGTCGTTCGCAGACTCTGATATGAGCGTGGAGGAAAAACTGAGGACCCTCTACCAGCTTCAGGCTGCAGATTCAGAGATTGACAAGATAATCCAGCTCCGTGGCGCCCTTCCCGCAGAGGTAGAGGCCCTGGAAGGTGAAATTTCGGCCCTCAAGGAGCGCAGCGCTTCCATCGCAGCCGTGGTGGACCAGCTTAACCGTAACATTGCGGACGCCAAGCTCTCAATCGCCGAACACGAGAACATTATCCAGAAGTACCAGCACCAGCTGGAAACCATCACCAACTCCCGCGAGTATGACTCCCTGAACAAGGAAATCGAGAACCAGGACCTCCTCCGTCAGATCGACGAGAAGACCATCAACGACACCCGCTATGAGATTGGTGAGAAAAAGGCTGAACTCGACGACATCAAGGACCGCCTCACCATCCGTGAGGAAGACCTTGCCGCCAAGAAGGCCGAACTCGAGACCATCGTAGAGGAAACTGCTAAGGAAGAGGCCGTTCTCCGTGAGCGCCGCGAAGAGTGCGCCGCCAAGATCGACGCCCGCACCATGAGCGCCTACGAGCGCATCCGCGCCAGCGTGCACAACCACCTTGCAGTTGTGGGCATCTACAACGGAGACTCCTGTGGCGGCTGCTTCAACACCATCACCCCTCAGCGCCGCGTGGAGATTGCCTCCAACCGCAAGCTCATCATCTGCGAGCACTGCGGCCGCATCATCATCAACCCGGATTTCGAAAACTAGGTAGTCTATGGCGGGCAAGGCACATAAAGCCGGAGGCTCCGAGCCCCTGAACCTTGAGGCCCTGATGGGGAACAGACCCCCTCAGGCCCTTGATGTTGAGGAGGCCGTGCTTGGTGCAATGCTGGTAGAGCCGGCAACCATCGACGAGTCCATGGAAGAACTCAGCGCCAGCTGCTTCTATGATCCCCGTCACCGCAAGATCTTCGAGGCCATGAGTGCGTTGGTCAACGACCACGCAAGCATAGACATAGTCACGGTAAGCGAGAAACTCCGTTCAAGGGGAGACCTTGAGGAGATTGGAGGCCCCGTGGAACTTGCGCGCTTGTCCCAGAATATCGGTGCTGCCGCCCACATAGAATACTACATCAAGATCCTCAAGCAAAAGACCATCCAAAGGGACCTCATAACGGCCTCCTACGATATCCTGAAGCAGTCTTTCGACGAATCGACAAATGTTGACGACCTCATAGACAACGCCCAGACCAAGGTCTTTGCCGCCATCCAGAACAATGTAAAGCGAGACGTCCAGGACATCGGCTCCATCATCAATGAAGTCCTGAACAACCTCCAGGAACTCCAGAATACCACCGGGCTTTCCGGCGTGCCCTCCGGATATCCTTCCATAGACCGCATCACGCAGGGCTGGCAGAAGAGCGACCTTATCATCCTTGCCGCTCGTCCGTCTGTGGGTAAAACCGCATTCGCCCTCAACATCGCCCGCAACGCCGCCGTAGACGCCAATATGCCCGTGGCGGTGTTCTCCCTGGAAATGAGCGCAGACCAGCTTGGAAAGCGCCTCATAACCACAGAGTCCGGGCTTTCCGGAGAAAAGATCAAGGGTGGCGTGAAGCTGGAAAGCTTTGAGTGGATCCAGCTTGAAGACACCCTCAAGCGCCTCGCGAAGGCACCTCTATATATAGACGACACCCCCGGCATTCCCATAATGGAATTCCGCACCAAGGCAAAGCGTCTTGTAAAGCAGAAAGGCGTGAGGCTCATTGTGGTGGACTACCTCCAGCTCATGCAGGGCCCCGTGGAACTCAGGGGACTCCGAGAACAAGAGGTGGCGGCCATCTCCCGTACCCTCAAGGCTACGGC
>DGXO01000085.1:11722-13384 GCA_002395605.1 Bacteroidales bacterium UBA4230 | reverse complement strand
GAGCTTAACATCCCCATCATAGCCCTCTCCCAGCTGTCCCGTAACGCGGTGCAGCGAACGGGCGGCATGGGCAAGCCCCAGCTCTCCGACCTCCGTGAGTCCGGCTCCATTGAGCAGGATGCCGATATGGTCATATTCATCCATCGCCCGGATTTCGTGGGCATGAGCGAGAACCCCGAAGACAAGGAGAAAGCCATCATAGTGATAGCCAAGCACCGTAACGGTGAGGTCTGCGACATTGAGATGAAGTACAAGGCCGGTCAGGTAAAGTTTGTAGAACCTGACCAAAGCCTGGATGTATATGCCCAGAGAGGCCCTGTTGCCAGTGCGGCCAACGACCCCGCCCCCCAGGACAGCGGTTCCTACCAGGATTTTGACAACTCCACCGCCTTCTGATGAACAGACTTCTTCTCACTCTTTTCCTTATGCTTACGGCCGCTTTCGGCCTTGAGGCTCAGAACAGTTGCTTCCCCTTAAGCGGAGACATCCCTTTCAAGGCGGGGGAAAAGATAAAGATGGGCATGTACTACAAGTGGGGCGCCGTAAACACGGAGGTCGCCACCGGAGAGCTGTCGCTTTCTGAATCGGCCCTTAACGGAAAGTCCGTGTTTAAGACCACCCTCACCGCGGAAACCGCTCCTTTTTTCAGCGTCTTCTACGACATGCACGAGCACTTTGACACGTGGTTCCAGAAAGACGCCGTGAAGCCGCTCAAGTACTACCGCAACACTAAGCAGGGAGACTACCGCGCCTTCAACAACTACATCTACGACTGGTCCCGCAGGGTTATCCATGCAGATATCAACTATGGTGGCAGAGGGCAGCAGGTTCTGGATATTCCCATCCACGACTGCGTTTGTGACATCACCTCCATCCTCTACCTTATCCGCACAATGGACTTTGAGGCGGTGAAGGAGGGGCAGAAGATTCCAATCAGCTTTGCCATTGACGACACCGTCTTTGACATCCTCCTCACTTACCGCGGCCGTGAAACCGTGAAGGTTAAACGCATGGGAAAGGTGAGGTGTCAGAAATTTGCCTGCTCGGTGGTGTCCGGCGCCCTGTTTGACGGCAAGACAGACATGTTAATCTGGTTCTCCGACGACAAAAACCACCTTCCCGTAGGCTTCATGGCCCCTCTCAAGATAGGGTCGGCCCAGGGGTGGCTCAAGCAGGCCCAGGACCTTAAATATCCCTTTGACGCACGCGAAAAATGAGTGAGTCCATTTCACATAAAGGAAAGATAGTGAAGATTACCCCGCAGGTGACCACGGTTGCCTTCCTGCAGCATGGCGCATGCTCGGAATGCCATGCCGCCGGCCTTTGCAGCATGGGGGATGTTGCCGAAAAAGTGGTGGAACTGCCCACGGACCCTTATAACAAGCATGAGGTTGGAGACGAGGTTGAGGTTCTCCTCAAAGCCTCCATGGGCTTCAAGGCTGTGTATCTTGCATATCTTATCCCCCTTGTGATCCTCCTTGCCGCTATCCTGGGGCTCATGGCCCTTGGCGTGGGTGAGGTTGCGGCCGGCCTTTCGGGGCTTGCAGCCGTGGCGGTTTACTACTTCCTTCTGTGGCTTTTCCGCGGAAGGCTCCAGAACGAATACGTATTTACCATTAAAAGATAATCTATGTCAAACATCATCATTTGGACGATAGCGGT
>DGXO01000085.1:6286-11530 GCA_002395605.1 Bacteroidales bacterium UBA4230 | reverse complement strand
GGCTGCCGTGCGTTTGCCGAAGCTGCCGTGAAGGCCCCCAACCTTGACAACAATTACTGTCCGGTTGGCGGCAACGACACCATGCAGAAGGTGGCTGCCATCCTTGGCTACGAGGTTAAGGCAAAGGCTCCCATGGTGGCCGTGGTGCGCTGTAACGGCACTTGCACCGCGCGTCCCAAGGTGAACGAATGGGGCGGCACCAAGTCCTGCGCTGTCATGGCTCAACTTTACACCGGAGACACCGGTTGCTCCTACGGCTGCCTTGGATGCGGAGACTGCGTGAGTGCATGCCAGTTCGGCGCTCTTTCCATGGACCCTGAAACCGGTCTTCCGGTAGTGGACCAGTCAAAGTGCACCGCTTGCGGCGCCTGCGTGAAGGCCTGTCCCAAGAAGGTGATCGAGTTAAGGCCCCAGGGCCCCCGCGGCATGCGCATGTATGTCAGCTGCATCAACCGCGACAAAGGTCCCGTTGCAAAGAAGGCCTGCTCAAATGCATGTATCGGCTGCGGAATATGCGCCAAAACCTGTACCCACGACGCCATTGTTATTGAGGGCAACGTGGCTTACATAGACGCTTCCAAGTGCAAGCTTTGCCGGGAGTGTGAGGCAATGTGCCCCACAGGCGCCATCCACGGCGTGAACTTCCCCAAGCCGCTTGACAAGGATGCCATAAAGGAGCGCATCAAGATCCGTCAGCAGAAGGCAAAAGAAGCCGCCGAAGCCGCAAAATCTCAAAATAAGGAGGGCCAGAAAGATGAGTAAGCATACTTTTTCAATTGGCGGAGTACATCCCCATGACAGCAAGATTTCAAGGGGCTGCCCCATCTGCCCCCTGCCTCTTGCCCCTACAGTGTATATCTCTGTAGCACAGCACATTGGCGCTCCTTCCGTGCCCTGCGTGGCAGTGGGAGACAAGGTGAAGGTGGGCCAGGTGATCGCCGAGCCCGGCGGGTTCGTGAGCGCCTACATCCACTCTTCCGTTTCCGGTACGGTAAAGTCCATCGGCCCGCGCCCGGACCTTGCCGGCCGTCCAGTAACGCACATTGAAATTGCCGTCGAGGGAGATGAGTGGGCCGAAGGCATCGACACCTCCGACACCCTTGTCACAGAGATTCCCGAAGACAACAAGGCTATCATTGAGAAAATCCGTCAGGGTGGCGTAGTGGGCCTTGGTGGTGCCACCTTCCCCACGCATGTGAAGCTTTCTCCGCCTCCCGGATCCAAATGCGAGCGAGTTATCATAAACGGCTGCGAATGTGAGCCTTACCTTACCTCCGACTTCCGCACACTGCTTGAAAAAGGTGAGCAGGTGGTGGTTGGCGCCGCCATTCTGGCAAAAGTCATGGGCGGCGTTCCCTGCACCATCGCCATCGAGGAAAACAAGCCGGAGGCAATCGCCCATATCCGTGAGGTCATTGCAAAGCTCGGCTACACCGGAATAGAGGTGATGGTTATGAAGATGATGTATCCGCAGGGCGGTGAAAAGCAGCTCATCGATGCCGTGATGCACCGTCAGGTGGGCTCCGGTGCCCTTCCTATCAGCGTTGGCGCAGTGGTCCAGAACGTTGCCACCGCACTTGCCGTTTATGACGCAGTTCAGAAGGGTAAGCCTATTGTGGACAATTCGGTAACCGTTACCGGAGAATGCTTCCCCAACCAGGCCAACCTCCTGGTGCGCGTCGGAACCCCTCTCAGGTATATCCTTGACTATCTTGGAGGCATTCCCGCAGAGGCGGTGAAGGTTATCAGCGGCGGCCCCATGATGGGACGCGCCGTGTCAAACCTTGACGCCGCCACCGTAAAGGGAACGGGAGCCCTGCTCCTTCTCACAGAGGCCCAGACCCGCCGTGCACCGGAATCCGAGTGCATCCGCTGCGGTCGTTGTGCCGATGCCTGCCCTATGGGCCTTGAGCCCTTCCTTCTTCAGAAACTCTCCCGCAGCGCAAATGTGGAGGCCCTGGAGGCAAATGCCGCACAGGACTGCATAGAGTGCGGCTGCTGCCTGTATTCCTGCCCTGCAAACATCCCTCTGCTGGACTGGGTCCGCATGGGCAAGGGCATGGCCATGGGCGCCATCCGTGCACGTGCCGCCGCCGCCAAGGCTGCCGCCGAAGCCGCTAAGGCTGCACCTGTCATTTCGAGCGAAGTCGAGAAATCTAAAAAGTAACTGACTATGGAAAAGTTATTAGTTTCTCCAAATCCCCATATTCACGCTCCGGTTTCCACCAAAACCCTAATGCGTGACGTCATTATCGCGCTCATTCCCGCGGTAATATGCTCCTTTGTATTCTACGGCTGGAGAGAGATCCTTGTCATGGCCGTGAGCGTCGCTTCGTGTGTGTGCCTTGAATGGGCCATCACAAAGTATATGCTCAAAAAGCCCTCCACAATCGGAGACCTTTCGGCCGTCATTACCGGTATCCTGCTGGCACTTAACCTGCCCTACACCACTCCCTGGTGGGTTGTTATGATAGGCGCGGTCGTGGCCATCGGAGTTGCCAAGATGACCTTCGGGGGCATCGGCCAGAATATCTGGAATCCCGCCCTTGTGGGCCGCGTTTTCCTTCTGGTGTCGTTCCCCACTTACATGACCACCTGGGGTGCTCCTCAGGGCGTGATGGACGCCGTTTCTGGTCCCACTCCGCTTGGCGCAATCCAGGAAGGCCTCATGCAGGGCGCTACGGTCCAGGAGCTTACTTCGGCCTATGACTACAAGGACCTTCTGTTTGCCAATCTTGGCGGAAGCGCCGGTGAGGCCTGTGCACTTGCACTCCTGGCCGGTTTCATCTACCTTTGCTGCCGCAAGGTTGTGAAGCCCTGGATTACCCTCAGCATCTTTGCGACGGTGGTCCTTACTTCCCTCATTTTCTGGGGAATCAACCCGGCCCGCTTTACGGATCCCATCTTCAACCTCCTCACCGGCGGTCTCATTCTTGGCGCCTGCTTTATGGCAACTGACTATGTGACATCGCCCATGAGCCTTTGGGGACAGGTGGTGTTCGGCGTTGGAATAGGCTTCCTTACCATGATGATCCGTTACTTCGGCTCTTATCCGGAGGGCGTGTCATTCGCCATCCTTTTCATGAACTCCGTGGTTCCGCTTCTCAACATGTGGTTCCACCAGAAAAAATTCGGGAGGAAATAGACTATGGCGGCAAAATCTAATCTTACCAACATGGTCCTGGTGCTTGGCGTCACCTGCCTGTTTTGCAGCGCAATCCTTGGCGGCGCATACGCCCTTACCAAAGACCCCATTGACGCTGCGGCAGCTGCCAAAACCCAGCAGGCCATAGCTCAGGTACTGCCTTATTTCTCGGAGGTCCAGTACAATGAAGACGGTCATTACTACACCGCTACGGAAGGTGATAAACTTGTGGGATATGCCATTGAGAGCAGCGTGGTTGGCTTCGGCGGCCCCCTCTCCCTTATTGTTGGCATTACCCCGGACGGCGTTGTGTACAACACTTCCGTGCTGGCCCACTCCGAAACTCCCGGCCTTGGCGCAAAGTGCAACACAGACGCCAAGTTCATGGCACAGTGGAAAGGCTTCGACCCTTCGGTCAAGTCACTGTCCGTGAAAAAGGACGGCGGAGACGTGGATGCCATCACCGCTTCCACCATCACTTCCAGGGCATACGCACTGGCGGTGGAGAATGCCTTGAAGACATTCTCTGTCATTTCGAGCGAAGTCGAGAAATCTCAAATAGGAGGACAAAGCAATGAGTAAACTGAAACTTCTCACCGACGGACTGGTAAAGAACAACCCCACGTTCGTCCTCCTGCTGGGCATGTGCCCTACGCTGGCAACAACCACTTCGGCCATAAACGGCCTTTCAATGGGCCTTGCAACGCTGTTTGTGCTGGTGCTCTCCAACATGGCAATTTCCCTCATTGCCCCGGTTGTGCCGGACAAGGTTCACATCCCCGTGTACATTGTGGTCATCGCCACTTTCGTGACACTGCTTCAGCTTCTCATGCAGGCCTACACCCCGGCAATGTACGAGACCCTTGGCCTGTTTATCCCGCTTATCGTGGTAAACTGCATAGTCCTTGGACGTGCCGAAGCTTTTGCTTCCAAGCATAATGTAGGGGAGAGCGCACTTGACGGAATAGGCGTGGGCCTTGGTTTCACCTGCTCACTCACCGTCCTTGGCCTCGTCCGCGAAATCCTTGGAAGCGGAAGCGTCTTCGGCTTCAATTTCATTGGCGGAAATGACGGTATGCTGGCATTCGTGATGGCTCCCGGAGCCTTCCTTTGCCTTGGCTACCTCATGGTCCTTTTCAACAAATTCCTTAAAAAGAACAACTAGGCTATGGAGTACTTTCTCATTATAATATCGGCAATATTCGTAAATAATATTGTCCTGGCCCAGTTCCTGGGTATCTGCCCCTTCCTGGGAGTCTCCAACAAGCTCTCCACGGCCACAGGTATGTCCATGGCGGTTTGCTTTGTGATTACGCTGGCAACCCTTGTGACGTTCCTCATCAACAAGTACCTGCTGGTGCCCATGGGCATCACCTTCCTCCAGACCATCGCCTTTATCCTTGTGATTGCGGCCCTGGTCCAGATGGTGGAGATCGTGCTCAAGAAGGTAAGCCCCAGCCTGTATCAGGCCCTGGGAATCTTCCTTCCCCTCATCACCACCAACTGCGCGGTTCTTGGTGTGGCCATCAACGTTGTCACTAAGGAGTTTGCGTTTGTTCCCGGCGGTATGCTTAACCTTGGTCAGGCATTGGTTTACGCCTTTGCCACCTCCCTTGGCTACGGTCTTGCCATGGTCATTTTCGCAGGCATCCGCGAGCATCTTGCCATGATGAACGTGCCCAAGAGTTTCAAGGGTGTTCCAATTGCAATTATTTCCGTTGGTATCCTGGCACTTGCCTTCATGGGTTTCAGCGGCATGGTAAAATAAAACTCACTAAAACCTTTTTAGTATTATGAAAAAAGCACTTGTAATCATTGCTGCAGTTCTCGGCTTCGCCGTTGCAGCAGCTGCACAGCCTCGTGCAATCGGTGCCCGTATCGGCTACGGCGCAGAACTTTCCTATCAGCATAGCCTCGGCTCCAACTTCATTGAAGCCGACCTCGGTTGGAATCTCGGCGTAGGCGCCCTTAACCTTGGCCTGTCCTATGACTTCTCCGTCGCTCCCGTTGGACCGTTCAACTTCTATGTAGGTCCTTCCGCACAGGTATGGGCTGGTTTTGGCCAGTCTTCTTACATCGGCCTTGGCGTTGGTGCACAG
>DGXO01000085.1:0-6149 GCA_002395605.1 Bacteroidales bacterium UBA4230 | reverse complement strand
AACATCCTCCCTGCCACCGGCTTCGGCTGGCAGAGCCTTGGACTTGGCGTTCGCTACCTGTTCTAGTCTTTTTGCACATGATAAACGGTCCCTGCTTTTGGCTGGGGCCGTTTTTTTGTGAATGCCCGGTTCGCGCACGTTTGGGGCCCTGTTTCGTGCTCGGGACTCCGGTTTTTGCCACTTCGCGCACGTTTCGCCACCATTTTCGTGCTCGGACGCCCGAAAAACTGACGGAGTGGCTAACTACTGCACAAAGCTGGCAAAGTACCCGGCAAAGAACACGTTTGTGATAAGGTAGCCAATGATGGTGGAGACAAATACGCAAATGAGTCCCGGCATCATGAAGCTGTGATTGAGAAGGTATTTGCCGATGACCGTAGTGCCGGAGCGGTCGAAGTTGACGGTTGCGATATCCGACGGGTAGTTGGGGATGAAGAAGTAGCCGTATACGCTGGGTAGAACGCCAAGGAGCACCGGACCGGCAATCCCAAGTTCATAGGCCAGCGGCAGCATGGCAACAACCACGGCGCCCTGGGAGTTGATGAGAACGGACACCAGGAAGAACACAAACGCAATGCTCCAGGGGTAATTGCTGACAAGGCCGGTGAGCATTTCCTTCATCTGTTCCATATAGTTGCCGAAGTAGGTATCGGCCAGCCAGGCGATGCCGTAAATGGCCACCACGGCTACCATGCCGGACTGCCATACGGCGCCGGCAACCGCTTTCTTGGGCTGGGCCTTGCAGAAAATTATGTTGGCGGCGGCGGCCGTGAGCATGATAATCTGGATGCAGATGTTCATCTTGGGAAGGTTGATTACCTTGGCAAGGGACTCGCCGTCAATCTTAATCATCTGGCAGAATGCGAATGCCACAATAACAAGGAGGGCTCCAAGGAAGATGAACACGGATGCCTTCGCCTCCTTTGTTATTTCACGGTCAAGGGTAGTGGCACTGTGGCCATACATGAACTTGTACATTTCGGGATCGGCCTTGCGGGCAAGGAAATCGGGGTCCTTGTCAAGGTCTTTGCCCCTCTTGTAAGATGCCGCAGCAGCGCACATGAGGCCGCAGATGCATGCCGGAATTGTTACCATGAGCACCTGAGGAATGCTGACCATGTAACCATTGGCATTTGAAATTGTAACAAAAGCCACAACGGCCGCCGCAATGGGAGAACATGTAATGCCCACCTGGGAGGCCACGGAAGCCACACCGCAGGGGCGCTCGGGACGGATATTCTTCTTTAGCGCGATGTCGCAGATAATGGGCATGATGGTGTATACCACATGGCCCGTGCCCACCAGAACCGTAAGGAAGAAAGTTACCAGAGGACCCAGGAAAGTAATGTGCTGAGGATTCTTCCTGAGCATTTTTTCGGCAATCTGGATCATCCAGTCCATACCTCCGGAAGCCTGCAGCGTTCCCGCGCAGGTTACGGCCGCAATGATAATGTATATTACATCCGTGGGAGGAGTTCCGGGCTTGAGGCCGAAACCAAACACAAGTATAGCCAGGCCTATGCCTGAAATGGCCCCAAGGGCAAGGGACCCGTAACGGGAACCCACATACAGCGCTGCCAAAACGATGAGCAGCTCCACAATCATGGTAAAAGTCATAGTGTGTCAACCATTTGGTCTTGTAAATATACGAACTTTCTGCCGAAAACCATACATTTCAGGCATTCACCACAGACAAAACGGCAAAAAAACGTGGACGAAGCTAGCATAGCCTACGCTCCGAGCACGAAAACGGGGGCAAAACGTGCGCGAAGAGGGTAAAACGAGGGCTCCGAGCACGAAAATGGGGGCGAAACGTGCGCGAAACGGTTTTTTGCCAGCTTTGTGCAGTAGTTAGCGGGAGCCAAGATACAGCAAGACCATACTCAGAAGGAGGAGGACAAGATCCAGGGCTTTGGATCGGATGTTCTTCTCCTTCAGTATGAATGCGCCTATGGCGAAGCTGACCAGGACGCTGCCGCGGCGGATCATGGAGACTACGGCTATGAGGGCCCCTGGCTGGGCGAGGGACTGCATGTAGAGGTAATCGGCCCCGCAAAGGAAAATGCTGATGAAGGGGATGGCCCAGTTCCAGTGGAATGGAGTGGTCTTTTCCCGGACGGGGTACCAGAGGAAGGCGGTGACAAGTGCCATCATTCCGGCCTGGTAAAGGGTGTACCAGGCAAGGACCTGCGTGCGGTCCAGCCCAAGCCACTGCGGCGACATAAGGTATTTGTCGTAAAGGCCGCTGGCCGCGCCAAGGATAACCGCAAGGATGAGGCACGCAAGCCATTGATTGCCGGCGCGGATGCCTTCTTTTCGGCCGGAAATGCGCATGAGGAGATAGGCGACCATGGCAAGGATGACGCCGCCCCACTGAAGGGCGTTGAGCTTCTCTCCAAAGAGGAAGATGGCGCCAAGGAGCACCAGCACCGGCCTTGTGGCGTTCACGGGCCCCACAATGGTGAGGGGAAGGTGCTTCATGGCGTAATAGCCGGCTATCCAGGACGACAGCACCAGCGCGCTCTTGAGGACAATGAACTTCTGCACTGCCCATCCTCCCCAGCCTGTCTCAAACAGGAAAGGAGAGAAGATGGCGGCGCTTATGGCCGTATTGAGCAGAAGCACCGGAATAACGGCGTTGTCCTTCAGGGAAATCTTCTTGAAGGAATCATAGCCGCCCAGCAGTGCGGCCGAACAAAATGCAAGTAACCACCAGCTCATATCAGGGCGCAAAGATACAAGTTTTTTTCCGGAAGAAAATACTTATCTTTGTCGTATGGATTCTGTACTGCGTCTTACACGTGAGCCCATTGAGAAAGTAAGAGTGGGCTTTGTGGGGCTTGGAATGAGAGGCCCTTCGGCCGTGGAGCGTTTCACTCATCTGGAACACGCTACCGTGGTGGCACTGTGCGACCTCTATCCGGGGCCTGTGGCCGATTGCCAGAAAACGCTCTTGAACCGGGGCTGCTCCAAGGCACTTGAACTCGTTGGACCAGACGGCTGGAAACGCCTCTGCGAACTTCCGGACATTGACCTTGTGTATGTTGCTGCCCCCTGGCAACTCCATGCCCAAATTGGAGTCTATGCCATGGAATGCGGCAAGAATGTTGCCCTGGAGGTGCCTGCCGCCGTTACTGTAGAGGAATGCTGGGCGCTTGTAAACACCGCAGAACGCACCCGCATGCACTGCATGATGCTGGAAAACAGCTGCTACGATTCCTTTGAGATGGCCTGCCTCAGGATGGTTCAGGAAGGCGTTTTTGGCGAACTTGTACACCTTGAAGGCGGCTACTGCCATAATCTTGGTGCATACTGGGACAAGTATCGCGACGACTGGAGCATGCGTTTCAGCGCCTCCCATCACGGGGATGTGTATCCAACCCATGGACTTGGCCCTCTTTGCCAGGCGCTTGGGATCCATCGCCAGGACAAACTTCAGTATCTTGTGTCCATGGATTCGGCCGCCGTTGCTGGCCAGGCCGTGGCCGATTCCCGTTACGGAGTCGGCAGGGTTAGTTTCGCAAACGGAGACTTCACTTCCACCCTCATACGCACGGAGCGCGGCAAAACCATCCTCCTTCAGCATTCCCAGATGACCCCTCAGCCCTATAGCAGGCTATATCGCATATACGGAACCAAGGGCTATGCCAACAAATACCCCTCTCCCGGATTTGTCTTTGATAGCGGCAAGGAGTATATGCCAGAGGCCGAAGCCAAAGCCCTTCTTGAACGCTACAAGCACCCTGTTTGGCAGGAACTCGGAGAGCGGGCCCTCTCAGTTGGCGGCCATAACGGCATAGATTTTATCATGGATTACCGTCTGGTGGAATGCCTCCACCGCGGCCTTCCGCTGGATATGGACGTATATGATGCCGCCGAGTGGAGTTCTATTGTGGAATTGTCTGAACAGTCCGTCATGGGTGGTTCCATCCCTGTATGCATTCCTGATTTCACCCGCGGAGGTCAGCCCTTGCATTTAGCGGAAAAATAACTAACTTTGCAGTCCCTAACAGAGGATGGTTCCGTAGCTCAGCTGGATAGAGCAACAGCCTTCTAAGCTGTGGGTCCCGGGTTCGAATCCCGGCGGGATCACGATAGCCGCTAACTTATTAGTAATTAATAGGTTGGCGGCTTTCTTGTGCCCTATTTTAAGCGTTTTCGATCATAACAGGGTTAAATTTTTCTCAAAAAGTTTACTTGCAAATATATTTAATTATACTATCTTTGCATTGAACTTTTGAAAACATCCGAAAAATACGTGAGCAAATCCGTGAGCACAAAATTATTTTTGATATGATTTCAGCTTCAATCTATTTCGATAGGCGCCGTGCAAACAAGAACGGTACTTACCCCCTACGCCTCAACATTTCCAAGAATGGAGGCCGCGCATGCATGGTACTTGGAATCAACCTCCTTCTAGATCAATGGAAGGATGACCAAGTAGTAAACCACGATAACGCTCGAGTCTTGAACATAGCCATAAGGGACAAGCTTACCCAAGTGGATAAATACCTTCTAGAAAAAGAAGCTACTGGACATTTCGCGAACAAAACGGCTAAGGAGGTACTATTAGAGGTTAGGGCTCACATTGATCCCGACTTCGCCGAGAAGCTTGCCGTAGAAGAGAAGCAGAAGCTAAAAGAGGCCAACAGCTTTCCAAGGTTCTTTCAAACCTTTATAGCCACCAAGCAAAATGCCGGGACGAGAAAACTATATCAAGACACATATAATAAGCTGGAGTTATACTGTGAAGCAAAAGCGATAGACTTTCAATGCCTTACTTTTGACGATATTACAAAACCGTTTATACTATCTTTTGAACAGTTCTGCCTAACCACCCAGAAACAGAATACGGCGAGTCGTCACCTGAGAGATATTCGTGCTGTTATTAATGCGGCTATAGATGAGAGGAAGACAACCAATTACCCTTTCCGCAAGTTGCCAATCAAACACGAAGAGAGCCGTGATAAATCATATACAGCCGACGATCTCCGAAAGCTATTTGCCCATGATTGTTACCCCGGCAGAGAACAGGAAGCCGTGGACATGTTTAAGCTGATGTTCTGCCTTAGGGGGATTAATTGCGGAGACCTTGCCAACCTTATGCATTCTAATGTTAGAGGTGACCGAATCGAATACGTTCGACAAAAAAGCCATAAGGCTTATTCCGTTAAGATAGAGCCTGAGGCTTTAGAAATCATTGAAAAATACAAGGGGCAGACTCACTTATTAAATATACTTGAAAGGACACCGAACTATAAGACATATTTCAACTGGCTCGCTAAAACATTACGTAAGGTCGGTCTAGTGCGAGTGAGCGGCAAAACCAGTACTGGGAAAGCCATCCTGCCAGATGCTTGCACAGGATCAGCAAGAACATCTTGGAGCACAATCGCTCAAGAAGACTTAGATATAAGCAGAGACACTATTGCTGCGGCATTAGGGCACCACACAGTTGATGTGACTTCTACATATCTTAGGACGGACTGGAAAAAGAAAGTGGACATGGCTAACAGGAAAGTCCTTGATTGGGTGCTTTATAACAAGAAGTAAAGCAATAATTTGATGGAAAATATTTTTTTTCTACCTTTGCTATTGCCATCGCAAGGTGGCAGACATAGATGAAAGTGTTTACTTTTATCCTTGGACTGAAATCTGGAAAATTTACAAGATCAAGGGCAAAAGCAACTTTCGTCACCCGTATTGTCTGGTGGTGCAACTCTGCACTCCTCGATACGAGTGTGGAGTTGTTTATTTGATCTTGGGCATTCCAGAGCCTCAGTCCTGATAAACGTTAGGCTCCACACTTTTGTTGTTTATAATAGCCCGTTCGGAGCCGACGGATAGATAAAGAGCTATGAGCTTAAAATCCCACGCTCCTTTAGAGGAATACATCTCCCCAGAGGTGCAACTTGTTGAAATTAAAATTGAGGGCCACATATTGACAGGCTCCAATGAAGATGTCGGTGGTTTAGATGACGTAGATATTCCCTGGTAATATGAAAAAGATTATATCTATTCTGGGAGTTATCTCCCTTTTTGCAGCTTGCACAACGGAGCTGGACACAACGCCTGAAATCATAGAAGAGCAGGCTCCAATTATTGAAAAGGCCCCCGTCTTATACGCCTCTATTGAAGAAGATGCAGAG
>DGXO01000044.1 GCA_002395605.1 Bacteroidales bacterium UBA4230 | reverse complement strand
TCTTTTCCGCCCCAGGCGTCTTCATCAACGAGGTCCTTGAGAGCCTTGAAAGGTCCGGTATAGGGCCCGGTATAAGGCTCTTCCTCCTCAACGAAACTAAGCGTGAGCGCACCATCTTTTTCGTCAAGTTTTACCTTGCTTCCTTCCTTCACGTGAAATTTCTTCAGAATTGATGCGGGAATGATTATGCCTCGGCTGTTGCCAATCTTTATGATTGTTGTTTCCATACTCTTGTCCATTTCAATGACAAAGGTAGGAATGTTATTACTGAAAAACAAATCTGTAACAACATTTAATGCCGCCGCGCCCATATCAGATAAGCTCCAGAACAAGGTCCACGTCCCCAAAATGGCCAACCGTGCCGTTATACTTTTCTATGTAGCCCCGGGTAAGGGAGCCGCGCCACACAACGTCGTCGCGGGTGTACAGGGGAATCTCCAGCTCAATGCCGTAGCTTTTGGAGCTTATCTTCACGGTGGCGTTGCACTTCCAGGAAGTTCGGGTGCCTCCGTCGTCCTCCGTAATCATGAATGCGCAGGTTGTGAGCCCTTTTGTCCATTCGCTCACCAGCACGGCGTTGAAAGGTATCTCCTCCCCAACCTGCTTCCGCTTCACCACAATCATGAAATCCGTTACCGAAGGCTCGTACAGCCTCAGTTCGGCCTCGGTTGATGCTCTGAAGGAGTCTATGCTTCCAAGCTTCACAAAGAATTCGGCCCCGCCGGCAAACCAGCTGTCATACTGGCGTTTGGCGGTGAAAGAGCGAAGGACCAGGGTCTTGAAATCCGGGTCCGAGGCCTTTGTGGCAGGCCGAACTATGATGTCGCCGCCGCCGTTCCCCCAGGAAGGGTCTTCGCGGCGCCTCATTTCAAGGGATTTGTAGTCGGCGTCGGAGTTCCGGTTCATCACCCACACGGGCCTTTCGGCCGCCATGTTTTCGTCTACCATCACCTTGTCATAACCGCCGTCGGCCCTTAGGGCGTAGCCAACGTTGCTTGTGGCAAGGTCTCCGGGATCGAAGGTGATAACGGGAAGCTGTTTTCCGTCCCAGTCCTCTGAGTACGGCCAGTAGATCTGGACGTCGGAAACTGACAGCGAGTCCAGCCACCGGGCCCCGTCGCCGGCCTTGGTGCCGGAGGCAAGGGCCTCCAGGAGAAGCTCCCTCAGCGGCTTTTCGTAATTCCCGGCTGCCTTGGACGGCTCATCTCCCACTCCGCATCCCGGGGCCGCAAAAAGGTCTTTCATGAGGTATTCTTCGTCGTAGCCGTTTCCGGCCGAAGAAGAGGCGGCGTCGTGCACCTCCGTCACTTGCCCCACCCCTATTGGAAGGCCTGCGAAAATCCGGGCGACGTCTTCAAGCGCAACAAACCCCGGCGCCTCCTCCCGGGCGGTTTCGGGTTCACTCAAAATCTCTACTTTCCTGCAGCCGCAAATTGAAAGGGCAAGCACTGCAATGGCAAAAAACTTTTTCATATTCTCTATATCCGGATTAAAAGCCCGGCTCCGGATACAAAGTTCAGAAGAGTTATCCGTTTCAAACGTTGTAACACGGATAATTTTCAAAAAAGGCATCTGAGCTATCTCAGATGCCTATTTCATGTAAAACACAAAGCGTTTTTTGTCAAAAAAGTCCTTCACTACGTCGATCTCGGAAAATCCGGAGTCCCTGAAAACCCCCACTGTTTCCGTGGGAAGGGCTTCGTTGATCTCCGTGAGGCCCTTGCCGTCTGGGGAAAGGAAGCGCTGGGACCACCGCGCAACGGCGCGGTAAAACACCAGGGGATCGTCGTCCGGGACAAAGAGGGCCTGCGCCGGTTCAAAGTCCACCACGTTCTTTCTCATGAGCGGTTTCTCCTTTTCCATGATATATGGCGGATTGGAAAGCACAAGGTCAAAGGAGCCGTAGTTGAATTCCTGCTCCGAGTCAAGGATGTCGGCGGCCACAAAGGTGGGGGCAAGGGCCCCGCTGGCTTTTAGGTCGGCCGAAAAATCCTGGCTTCTGGCAACGTCCAGGGCGGCTTCGGAGATATCCACACCCACAACCCTTGCACCGGGAACGCCAAGGGCCACGGACCACGCTATGTTTCCGGAACCAGTGCAAAGGTCCAGGATGCGGACGGGCTCTGCGCTTTTCCCGTAAGGGATGCGCATGCGCTGGATTCGGCCGGCAATCTTTATGGCCTCCCTTACAAGGAGCTCCGTTTCCGGGCGGGGAATGAGAACGCTCCCATTAACTTTGAAGGAACGGCCGCAGAAGTCACTGCGCCCAATCACGTACTGTATGGGCTCGGAGGCCTGCAGGCGCAGCATGGCTTCGGCCAGGGGCTGCTCCGACTTCCTGTCTATGTTGTACTTTGGCTCTACTATATGCGTGTAGCTCTTTGTCCCCAGAATATTTTCGCAGAGCATCAGCACAATGTTGTGGGCTTCTGCGGTAGGGTACAAAGGCTCAAGCGCCGCCACGCCTTTTTTGATGAAATCGGCAAGGAGCATTATTAACTGTTGTCAATAATCTTTGAGAGGAAGTAGGTCATGTCCATTCCTGCCGCACGCACCATCTTGGGCACCAGGGAGGCGTTAGTCATGCCGGGGATAATGTTCACTTCCAGGAAGTAGATGCCGTCCGGGGCCGAAATATAGTCTATCCTCACAAGGCCCTTGCAGCCAAGGTCACGGTAGATGCGCTTGGAGATTTCCTGCACGTGGACGGTAAGTTCGTCCGGGATTTCGGCGGGGCAGACTTCCCGGCTGAGGCCGTTGTACTTGGCGTCGTAGTCGAACCATCCGGTCTGGGAAATGATCTCAATTACCGGCAGGGCCTTCACCTCCGGGCCGTCGGAGTACACCGCGCAGGTGAGCTCGTGCTGGCAGGGGATGCCCTGCTCCACCATCACCGTCCGGCCTTCGGAGAAAGCAAAGCCAATGGCCGAAACAAGGTCCTCCGGCCTTTCAACCCTTGTTATGCCGAAACTTGAGCCGTTATCAGTGGGTTTCACGAACACCGGGAACTGGAGACGTTCCACCACTTTCTTGCAGAAGTTGTGGACGTCTTCTCCGCGGCGGATTACGCAGTCCGGGGCGAACTTCACGTAGTCGGCATCCTGGAGATATCTCTTGCAGGAATACTTGTCAAAGGCCACGCTGGTGACAAATGCGCTGCAGGTGGAGTGGGGAATGCCCAGCATCTCAAGGTAGCCCTGCAGGAGGCCGGTTTCTCCGGGTGCTCCGTGCTGCATGATGTATGCGAAGTCCAGCTGGACCTTCTCTCCTAGCACCATCACGGAAAAATCCGTCTTGTCAATTTCCGGTTGGGCGCCTTCCGGGAAAGGCATGCGCATGGAATTGGCCTTGCGCATGGCAACAAGTTTCCATTTGCCGAAACGGGCAAAGATTTCATAGACATCGTAGCGGAATTCGTCTATGCGGGACGCGATGAATTCTCCGCTTCGGCACGACACCTCCCATTCTGAGGAGTCTGAGCCGTAAATAACTGCAATTGACTTATACTTAGCCATTATTCAAAATAAAATTCTTCAAGGTCTGTTTCCTGGGAGCCGGTTTCCGTGGCGGGGACGCACCATGAGCCCTTCAGTTCTTCGGGGAAGACATCGGCCTCCGTTATGCCCAGGGTGCCGTCCTTCAGCACCTTCTTCATCCAGAGCCCCCATATGGGAAGGGCCATGTTGGCTCCCTGGCCCAGGCTGTTGTTGGCAAACCTCACGTAGCGGTCTTCGCAGCCAACCCATACGCCGGCGGTGATACGGGGCGTGTAGCCTATGAACCAGCCGTCCGAGTTGTCGTTGGTGGTGCCGGTTTTGCCGGCAATCTCACCTTTGAGGCCGTATTTGAGCCTGAGCCTGACACCAGTTCCCTGGTCTACCACCGCCCTCATCATGGAAATCATTTCACCTGTTACCCTTGGCGACAAGGCTTCGTGTTTCCGGGTGCTGAACTGCCCCAGGATATTGCCCTCGGAGTCTTCTATGCGGGTTACGAATATGGGATTGGTGTACACGCCGCCGGAAGGGTAGGTGTTGTAGGCGGTTACCATGTCATATACTGAAAGGTCTGCGGCGCCTACGCAAAGCGATACCACGGGGTCTATGAAGCCGGAAATACCCATCTTCCTCATCATGGAAACCATGGATTCCGGGCCCAGCTGCTTCATGAGATAGGCCGAAACGGAGTTGGAGCTATGTGCAAGGCCCCATGTAAGGTCCACCATGGAGCCGTCTGCGTGGGTGTCCTGGGGAGACCAAGTGTCTCCGTCCTTGTTGGTCACTATGACAACGGGGGAGTTGAGCACCTGGTCGCAGGGGGTCATGCCGGATTCCATGGCCTGGGTGTAGATGAAAGGCTTTACGGTAGAGCCCACCTGACGCTTGCCCTGACGCACGTTGTCGTATTTGAAGTAGCGGTAGTCCGGGCCGCCCACATAGGCTTTCACATGGCCTGTTCCGGGCTCAATTGCCATGAAAGCGGCGCGGAAGAAGGATTTGTAGTAGCGGATGGAGTCGTCGGGGGTCATGGTGGTGTCTCGGTAGCCTGGCTGGTCCCAGGTGAACACCCTCATTTTGACGGGCTCCTTGAAGGAAGCCTCAATCTCGGAGTCCGATGCACCGGAAGCCTTCATCATGCGGGTGCGGTCGCTCCATTTGCGGGCCTGCTTCATGGCGGTTTCAATCACGGATTTTTCCGTGTCCGTGTTGAAGGGAGGGTTCCGGCGGTATTTGAGCTCACGGAAGAAAGCCTTCTGGAGGTCTTTGCCAAGGTGTTCGGCCACGGCTTCCTCTGCGTATTTCTGCATCTTGTAGTTGACGGTGGTGTATATCCTCAGGCCGTCGCGGTCAAGGTCATATTGAGTGCCGTCGCTCTTGAAATTCTTGTTCAGCCATCCGTAAAGGGGGTCGTCGGCCCAAAGGAGGGAATCCGCCCTGTAGTCCTCTATCATATAGTAGGAGGAACGCTTGGGCTCCTTGGCGCTAAGGGTGCGCCTGAGCATGTCCCTGAAGTAAGGGCCTACGCCGGTGGTGCGGTCTCCTTTGCGGGTGTGAAGCTCAATGGGAAGGGCCTGCAGGGAGTCGCATTGGGCCTTTGTGAGGTATTTCATCTCCCTCATGCGGTCCAGCACAAGGTTGCGGCGCTTGAGGGCGTTTTCCGGGTTGATGGAGGGATTGTAGCGGGTGGGCTTGTTCACCATTCCCACCAGCACGGCGCTCTCCTGGGTAAGGAGTTCAGAGGGCTTTTTGCCGAAGAACTGGTTTGCGGCCGAAGAGATGCCGTATGAATTTGAGCCGAAGAAGATGGCGTTGAGGTACATGTCCACAATCTCCTCCTTGGTGTAGTTGCGCTCAAGTTTTATTGCCGTAATCCACTCCTTGAGCTTGATCCACACCATCTTTACCTTGCCCACGCGTTCTCCGCGGGGGTAAAGGGTTTTGGCAAGCTGCTGGGTGATGGTGGAGCCGCCGCCCTGGGAGGAATCCCTGGAGAGGAGGGTCTTGAAAAGGACTCGGCCAAGGGACTGGAGGTCCACGCCGGAGTGCTTGTAGAAGCGTTTGTCTTCAGTGGCAACGGCGGCCTGCACCAGGGAAGGCGCAAGTTCCTCGTAGCTCACGAATGTGCGGTTCTCTATATGATAGGTAGTGAGTATTTCACCTTCTTCTGCGATAACCTGGGTTGCGAGCTTGGAATCCGGGTTCTCCAGCTCCTCAAGCGACGGGATGTCCGCGAAGGCCCAGACCAGGCAAAGTAGGAGGATTACTGCGGCCACCGGAGCGGTGATGAGTATCCAGAACCATTTGGTGATTTTCTTCTTGCTGTTGTCGGTCATATCCTCTGAAAAATTTTTCCCCGCCCCAAGACCTTAGGTCTTGTAAAAAAACGGGATTACAAAATTAATCAGAAAATTTGGAAAATTACCCGGATTGTGCTTTACTTTGCAGAAAAATTGAAGGAGATGAGCGGTAAAAATCTTGTCATAGTAGAGTCTCCCGGAAAGGTGAAGACCATACAGAAGTATCTTGGCGCTGATTTTCAGGTCAAGGCATCAATCGGCCACATCAGGGACCTGGAAGAGCACAAACTAGGCGTAGACGTAGAAAACGGCTTCAAGCCGGAGTATGTTGTGCCCGCAGACAAGAAAAAGGTGGTGGCCGAACTTAAGAAGCTCTCGGAAGCCGCCTCCACTATCTGGCTGGCCTCCGATGAAGACCGTGAGGGAGAGGCCATCTCCTGGCACCTTACGGAAACCCTTGGCCTTCCCAAGGAAAAGACCCGCCGCATTGTATTCCATGAGATTACAAAGCCCGCCATCCTTGAGGCCATTGAGCACCCCCGGGACATTGACATGAACCTTGTGGCCGCGCAGCAGGCCCGCCGCGTGCTGGACCGCCTTGTGGGATTTGAGCTTTCCCCCATCCTCTGGAAAAAGATTCAGCCCAAGCTTTCGGCCGGCCGTGTCCAGAGCGTTGCCCTGCGCCTTATCGTAGACCGTGAAAAGGAGATCATGGCCTTCAAGCCGGAGCCTTTCTATAGGGTGGAGGCAAGTTTCCGCATCCCCGGTTCCAAAACTGCCGTAAAAGCCACCCTGGACCGTAAATTCGGCTCAGAGGAAGAGGCCCGTGCTTTCCTTGAGTCCATCATCGGGGCCGAATACAGGATATCCACCATTGACAAGAAGGAAGGGGAGCGTTATCCCGCACCTCCTTTCACCACCTCCACCCTTCAGCAGGAAGCCGGCCGAAAACTCCGTTTCCCGGTAGCCACAACAATGCGTGTGGCCCAGACCCTCTATGAGAGAGGTCTTATCACCTACATGAGAACGGACTCCACCAATCTTTCGGCCCTGGCAATTGGCGCTGCAAAGCAGTACATCCTTGACACCTATGGCCCGGATTACCTCCATACGCGCCAGTATCACACCAAGTCAAAGGGCGCCCAGGAGGCCCACGAGGCTATCCGTCCCACCTATGTGGGAACCGCCTGGATAGAGGGTACGCCTCAGGAAAAGGCCCTTTACGAGCTCATCTGGAAACGCACAATCGCTTCCCAGATGGCGGCAAGCAAGGTGCTTAACACCTCAATTGCAATAGCTTCCAACCGCACCACGGACCTCTTTACGCTCACCAGCGCGGAGCTCCTCTTCGACGGCTTCATGAAAGTGTACATGGAGGGCCGCGACGACGATGCCCCCGCAGACATCGAGGTCCTTCTTCCCTCGCTCAACGTGGGAGATGCCCTTGAAGAGCACGGAGTTTCGGCGCTTTGCAAGTACACGGCTCCTCCGGCACGCTACTCGGAGGTCACCCTGGTGAAAAAGCTGGAAGAGCTTGGAATCGGCCGTCCTTCCACCTATGCCTCAACTGTCGACACCCTCACAAGGGGCCGCGGATATGCCATCAAAGGCGACAAGCCCGGCACTGTATACGAGGTCAGGAACCTTACCCTCAAAGGCCAGACCATAAAGGAAAGCGTCAAGAAAGAGATTGTGGGTGCCGAAAAAGGCAAGCTCCTACCCCAGGAGATAGGCCTTATAGTGACGGATTTCCTTGTGGATAATTTTGCCGATGTCCTGGACTACGACTTCACCGCAAACGTGGAGGAAGACTTTGACAAGATTGCAGGTGGGGAGAAGGACTGGAGCGCAACCATTGGTGCTTTTTACCGTCCCTTCCACAACAACGTGGAGAGAGTGTTGCAGGAAAAAGGCTACAGCCGCGTAACCCGTGAGCTTGGGCTTGCCCCTGACGGTCAGATGGTTACGGCTTCATTCGGTAAATTCGGCGCTTATGTTCAGAAAGGAGATGGCGAAAACCGCCAGAGCGCATCCCTCGGGAAGGACCAGCTCATAGAAACCATTACGCTGGAAGACGCCCTCCGGCTTCTGGAGCTCCCCAGGACTGTGGGCAAAATCGCAGGGCTGGATGTAATTGCCACCCGCGGCAAATTCGGCCCGTATCTAAAGTACGGCGTAAGAAACATTAAGCTGCCGCGCGGCAAGGACCCCCTTACAATAACCCTGGAGGAGTGTGAAGCCCTTGTCTCCGAGAATCCCGCCGACAAACCTGCGCAGGAGATAATTGCCGAATTCGGCGACATTAAAGTCATCAACGGACGTTACGGTCCGTACATTAAGCAGGGAGATTCCAATTTTAAAATTCCTAAGGGAACGGATGCCAAAACGCTCACCCAGGCTGATTGTCAGGCGATTATCTCTCAATCCGAGCCCACAAAAAAGTTTGTGAGGAGGGTTAAAAAATCAAAATAATTACTATCTTTGCCATAAGTTAGTTAAAAAGTGTAAGCTATGGCAAAGTATCACATCGACGAAGTAGACCAGAAAATCCTTTCGTTCCTGGTAAAGAACGCCCGTATGCCTTTTCTGGAAATTGCCCGTGAATGCGGCGTTTCCGGTGCAGCTATTCATCAGAGAGTCAGGCGTTTAGAGGCCAACGGCGTCATCACCGGCTCCCGCCTTCTTGTAAAGCCGCAGGCCCTTGGGCTCAACATGTGCGCCTTTGTGAGCATCTCATTGTCGGAATCCACCAAGTACCCTGAGGTAATTGCAAATTTAAAGAAGATTCCGGAAATTGTAGAGTGTCATTTTGTAACCGGCCGCTACGCAATCCTTGCCAAACTCTACTGCCTTGACAACGATCACCTTATGGAGGTCCTGCTCAACACCATCCAGAAAATCCCTTACATCCAGTCCACGGACACCATGATTTCACTTGACGAACCCATTGAGCGTCAGGTCTGGGTAAAGGATTTCAAATCCACTTCCTATTCCGGCCGGGACTAATCCTCCCTGCTTAGTATCTGAACACATACCGGGGCCCCCACGTCAATGGTTTTTCCAGTAGCGTTGAGGGCTCCGGTTTCTTTGTTGATGGAATACACCTCTATGCGGTTGTCGTCCCTGCAGGCGCAAAGGAGCCAGTTTCCGTCTGGTGTAATTGCAAAATTCCTTGGATGACGACCGGTGGGCTGATAACCTGCTTTCTTTACTTTTCCGGTGGCCTTGTCTATGCCGAAAATGGCAATTCCGTCCTCTTTAAGCCTGTGGCTGGTATAGAGGTATCTGCCATCCGGCGATATGTGGAGGTCGGCGCTGCCGTGCCCCTTGCCCTTATAGGCGGTGAGTGTCTGGATGGGATTGAGCTTGCCGTCTTCATACTCAAATACAACCAGTTTGTCTCCAAGTTCGCAAAGAAGATAAGCGTATTTTCCGTCGGCACTGAAAACCATGTGCCTTGGGCCGAATTTCGTGAGCCCGGTATGCTTCCAAGCCACGGTTGAATTTCCCAGGGGGTGAATGCCTTCTACGCGCTCAAAACGGTGGATGCAGTCCATTCCAAGGTTTGTCACAAAAAAGTACTTTCCGTCCGGGGACAGTACGGCGCAGTGCATATGGGCGGGATCGGACCCCAGGGAGAGCCCTGTGCAGGAAAAGTACTGTGAAGAGCCAAGTATGCTTCCGTCTTCGTTGAGGGCAAATGCCGTTACGGTACCTCCCGTATAATTGGAACTTATGATGGTTTCTCCGTCAAAAAGAAGGTTGCAGGGATCTTCGCCGTCGGTCTGCTCCTTTGGAATGATGACGGAATTGAGCCCGCAGATGGAATCGGCCTCAAGCTCAAAGGAACTTACCCCCTGCCTGCCGTCGTTGTACTCATTGACGCTGTATGCCCTGGTTTGGTCCGGATTGGCAATCACAAATGACGGATTTCCGGATGGGGCCATGTCCAGAAGGCGGGCTTCGGCCGTTTGGGCATCAAAGGAATAGAGGTATACACCATCGGCCGGAGTGTTTTCCGTATAAGTGCCCACGAGGAGCCTGTACTCCTCCTGTGCGTTGAGGGTTATTGCTGCGGCAAGGCTCAAAACGGCCGAAAAGATCTTTTTCATGGTGGAGGTTAAGGTTCTGATTGTCTGTTATTTACAGAAACTTCTACCAGAAAAAGTTCTAGTAGAAGTTTCTGTAAGTGATTGTGTGTCAGGTTGATAGCTAACACCACAAGGGGAGAACTATAGAGGGATGCTACTTGAGGTATTCCTTTGCCTGCTTGGCGTAGTTCTCGTTTTTGCTATTAACAAGCTTGCCGTAGAACTCCTTGGCGGTGTCTGCGTCCTTGAGGGCGACGGCGTTCTGGGCGATGGTGAGGAGGATGTCGTCGTTGGCGGCGGCATCAGCGTCTGCGGCTACATACTTCTTGAGGGCTTCATTTTGTTCGGCCTTCTTGCCAAGGGCGCCGTAGCTGATACCCATCTTGAAGAAGATAGCGGGTTTGTCGGGTTCAGGGTCCACTTCCAGGGCCGATTTGTAAAGCTCCACGGCGTCTGCGTACTGCTTGGCCTGCTGCTTCTTCTGGCCGTTGTTGTAGTAGTAGTTGAACAACTGCTTCTTGACGTCTGCTTCCTTGCCGTTTGCGGCGGCAATTTCAAATGCGGCCTTTGCTTCATCTATTTTGCCGGAGCTCAGGAGAATACGGCCAAGGAGGAACTGGGCCTCACCGTCTGCGGGGTCATACTCCACGCTCTTTTTAAGGTTTGTGAAAGCGGTAGCGGCATCCTTTGCTCCAAGAGCCTTCTTGGCGGCAGCCTTGTAGGTGAAGCCGAACAGCTCCTTGACCTCTGCGGCCTTTTCCTCTGCGCCGAATTCAGCGCAGTCTGCCGCGGCGGCTTCAAGGGCCACGATTGCGGCGTCATAATCCTTTGCGCTTATGCTTTCCTTTGCAACTGCTACGGCATAAGCGGGGATGATGTCCTTGAGTTCCTGAACTTTTTCAAGGGCGTCGGCCTCTTCACCGCAGGCTACAAACTGGGTGTAAGCCTCTTTGAAGAGCTTGAGGGCCTCGGTTTTTTCCTCTGCCTGGGCGGCCTGGTTGAAGGTTTCCACTGCTGCATTGAAATCCTGGGCCATTAAGCTGAAGGAAAGGCTCAGAGCTGCGAATACTACTAATAACTTTTTCATATCCTTTAGGTGTTTAATTTGTTTTCAAGTGGCGCGTAAGTTGCAAATATAGCAATTTAAATTGTAACTTTGCATCGTGAATATACTCAAAAGCATATTTCCACTGTTTGCCGGGCTTTTTTACGCAATAATTGTGCCAGCCCAGCAGTTACCGCCCCTTTCCATAGACCCTTCCATAGAGGTAGGGAAGCTTGGTTGTGACGCTTCGTACTATATTGTGAAGGCCCCCCTCAAAAAGGGATACGCTTCCATCGCGCTGGTCCAGAAAGGAGATTCCCTTACAGATTATAAGCGTGAGGGCCTGTCTTCGGCCTTTCTTGCAAGGATGGGAGTGGGCCCCTCCCCGGAAGGCTATGTCTCCGGCCGTGACGGCTCCACCATATACTCCTTCCAGGACGTTCCCATTTACAGGAAGGACGTCCTTGACTCCATGCTCCTCTACACTTTCTCAAAGATGGCCCAGACCAGCGTGCCGCAGGCTATAGTGGTGTCCGGAGACGTTGAGCCCACCGCAGAGCTCAGGAAGAAGATGGATATCTTCTCAATGCTTGTGAAAAAGCTGGATGCTCCGGGGCCGGCCCCAAAGTACGAGTGGAACCCGTCGCAGCCAGCAAAACTGGACTTTGCCATTGACAGCGTGGGCTCGGTGTCTGTCACGTATGCCGGAAACCGCATTCCGGACATCTTCATGAACACGGCCCAGGCCCTTGTGACGGACATTTTCGGCATGGAATTCCTGGAACTCCTGAGGCACAGGCTGGAGATTGACTTTGCCAAGGCCGGAATCAACTGTGCGGGCATAGACTTCAGGGCTGTCAGAAGCTGCGACTACCGCGGAGACGAGCTCTACACCGTAAAGGCGTCGGTGCTTCCCGGGCAGGAGGACGCCGCCCTCAGGGTCATGGCCCGTACGCTTGCCACAATAGACTCAAAGGGCGTGGGCGTGCAGGAATTCTCCGACGCCAAGGAGGTTATCCGTCCCCGCCTTCTGTCGGAGGCCGCAAAAATGGAAGACAAGATAAACCCCTGCATAGACCATTTCCTTTATGGCGCCAACCTTGCCCCTGCCGGGGAGAGGGTGCGTCTTTTCGCCCGGAAAAACATCCCTGAGGAAACCGAGGCCAGGCTTTTCGGCAAGTTCGCTTCGGCCCTCCTTGCAGGGGAGAACAACCTCACCCTGGGGCTCACCGCCAAGGATACCCTGGACCCCGCAGAGGCCTTCATGGTGTATAACGCCACTTACAACAACGCCCTTGCAGTGCCCTCAGAGGGAGATTATTCCTGGCACCGGCAGGACACCTCCGGCCTTAATTTCCTCATGTCCAAGGTCCGTATCCAGAAGGAAAAAGCGGATCCCGTTTCGGGAGGCACCCTCTGGACCTTCTCCAACGGCGTACGTGTAGTGTACAAAGAGGTGAAGGGCTCCGGCATGTTCAATTACGCCCTAGTCCTTAACGGCGGCCTGTCCCAGATCCCGGACCTCCAGGAAGGGGAAGGCGGGCATATCGGCCCCATGCTGTCCCTGTACAACGTCGGCGGCATTCCTGCGCCCGTTTTCCGGGACATCCTTGAGGTAAACGGCGTTTCCATGCAGGCCGATGTCCACCTTAACGGCATGGTAATAAGCGGCAAGGCGCCTTCAGGGAGGCTCTCCATCCTCATGAAGTCCCTCCTGGCGCTGTTCTGGGAGCGTGAGCCAAACCGTCAGGAATTCCAGCGTTATTCGGCCGTCAATGACATGAAAGAGCCTTCGGCCGAAGACATTGTGTACAGGAACCTTCACCCCGGATTCCGCTATTCCCAGCACGCCGGAGCGCTTACGCCGGATACTCAGGACAAGGCCGAAACCTTCTACTCAGACCGTTTTGCGCGCCTCAACGACGGCATCCTGATTCTTTCCGGAGACCTTGAAACCGGCGTGGTGAAACGCCTGCTGTGCAAGTACATAGGCGGCTTTTCCGTGCAAAAGGGCTCCACTCCAAGGCGCAATGTGGATTTCAAGCCTGTCACAGGCACCCTCACCGTCACCGGAGACAAGGGCCCCAGCGGAATAAATGTGGTGATGGAAGCCCCCATATCCCTGACATCGGACAACTTCTACCTGTCCCATGTAGCCGCCAGGGCCATGAAGCAGTTCCTCATGTGGGAGCTTGCCCCGTACGGGTTTACGGCCGATGTCGCCGTGGGCCCCATGCCTCACCCGCAGGAGCGCTTCTATATGGAGATTTCCTGCAGGCCCGTGCCCCTTGAAAACCTTCCCGCAGACATAAAAGACCAGGATGTCACAAAGGCGCTCACGGCCGTGCGTTCCGCCATTGCCAAGGCCTCCAAGCGTCTTCCCGCCCAGGCCGATGTCCAGGCCTGGAAAAGCGCCCTCATGGAAAGCGTAAAAGGCCAGATGGCTTCCCCGGAGGGCTTCACTTCGGCCCAGGTGGCGCGCTACTCCATAAACAAGGACATCAATTCCAGATACGCCGAAAGCATAGGGGCAATAACCCCCGACAAGGTGCGCGGCTTCCTTGGAAACATTTCCTCCGGCGGTCTTGTAGAATACATTGTGCAATGAGTAAACCTTCTTCTTTCGGCACCATAATAGAAATAGGTGATGTCCTTGTATCGGAGGATGTCATCCTGGAGTATTTCGCCTGCGACTACCCCGTTTGCAAGGGCTGCTGCTGCATCATTGGAGACAGCGGGGCGCCGCTGAAGGAAGAGGAACTGGAACCCCTGGAGGCCAACTATCAGGTGTATTCTCCGCTCATGACGCAAAAGGGGCGCGATACCATAGATGCCAAGGGCTTTTTTGAGATAGACCGTGACGGGGACCTTGTGACTCCCGTAGTCCCGGGCAGCGAAGAATGCGCCTACTGCCATTTTGATGACGCCGGAAACTGTTTCTGCGCCATAGAGCGCCAGTTCTGCAAGGGCATAGGGACTTTCCGCAAGCCCATCTCATGCTCCCTTTATCCCATCCGCGTTGTAGACCTTGGCGGCGGCAGGGTTGGCCTCAACCTTCACCGCTGGCATATCTGCAAGGACGCCTATGAAAAAGGGCGCCGCGAAGGAATCCGTGTATACGAATTCCTCCGCGGGCCGCTTACAGATGCCTTTGGGGCCGAATTTTATTCGGCTTTGCGGGAGGCTGCCAGGATGCTCATAGCGGCCTCGTAGTCGTTCTCGTTTACTTTTACTTCTATGGGCCTGGAATAGCCCAGGGAAGGGTAGGAGGAGTCTGCGCCGAACACGCCGGCGGGAATGCCGTTGTCTCCAAGGAGTGCGACGCACATGTCGGCCTGGACCTTCTCGGAGAAGGTGGCCACAGTCTTGAATTTTTGGGTGTCAGTTGCCATAGTCATTAATTTTACGGTCTATAGACATTACTGCGCGGGAGAGGTCCCTCACAAGGCCCTCTATTTCAAACCCGCCTAATACTGATTCAATTGTAAGGGTGTCTTCCCACATGCGGGCGGCACGGTTGACCACGTTTGTAAGCCTGTATTTCCGGCCGCCTTCAGGAGTGTTGCCGCAAAAAACGTACCCCCTTGACTCCATGGCTTCGTCAATCTTTTCCCACATGGGGGCAGGGTCCCCGGTGGCGCGGATGCGGCGCTTGCCGTAGCCGAAGTAGGGGTAGATGAGGCTCATTGCCGCAAACAGCCCCAGTATCATCCAAATGGAGCTCCAGCCGTTACGGAAAGCCACCGCCACATCCTTGGAAACCATGCCGCTTAGCATGAGGATTCCAATGATGAGTCCAAAGATAATCACTATCTGGACAAAGTATTTGACTGCTCTTCTGAGGTATGTCATATCAGTTCCCTTATTATTTCGTCGCTAACAAAAAACCTGTTTTCCGGGATGCGGTAGCGGCGGCCGGTTTTCACCAGCGCGCCTTCATCTATCAGCCTTTGGATATCCGACGCCTTGCAGTTGGCCTCCACAAATTCGGCGTCTGCTCCGCGGGCGGTCCTTAGGCTCAGCATCAGGGTTTCCACAAACTCGTCTTCCACGCTTAGGGATTCCTCTGAGCGGGTGTATCCGGAGATCTCCTCGCTGTTCCAGCTTCGGCCCTTGCCGCTGAAGGAATGGGCCGAAGGACCGAGCCCAACGTAGGGGCGGCGCTGCCAGTATCCGCCGTTGTGCTTGGCCTCGAAGCCGGGCTTGGCGAAGTTTGATATCTCATAGTGAGTGTACCCTGCCGCATGGAGTTTTCGGCAAAGGAGGTTGTACTGGAGGGCGCACTGTTCCTCCGACGCCTCTTCATATTCCCCGGCTTCCAGCCTGTGGGCGAGCACGCTGTCTCCCTCTACGGTGAGCTGGTAGCAGGAAATGTGCTCCGGCTGCAACTCCAGGGTTTCGTCTATGGTGCGTTCCCACACCTGGTCCTTAAGTACCGAAAGGCCGAAGATAAGGTCTACGCTGATGTTCTCGAAACCGGCCTCCCTTGCCATTTGTACGGCCTTTTTTGCGTGTTCTGCGTTGTGGCGGCGGTTCATCCACCGGAGGAGGTCGTCGTCCAGGGACTGCAGGCCGATGCTTATCCTGTTGCACCCCAGCATCCTGAGGCTTTCGAGGTAGGGGAGCCCCTTTTCCACAATGTCTTCAGGATTCACTTCCATGGTGAATTCGGCATAGGGCCCGCCATGGCCGCATTCCTCAAGGGCAAGGAGGATCCTAGTGAGGTCCTGGAGCGGAAGCACGCTGGGGGTGCCGCCTCCAAAGTAAAGGGTGGGGAGAGTGGAGTCCATCTCCCCGGCCCTTTCCTTTATTTCCTTGCAGACAGCCTTTGTGTAGGCCTCAAACATGCCTTCCTGCGGGATTTCGGAGTAGAAGTCGCAGTAGGTGCAAAAGCTCTTGCAAAAGGGTACGTGAATGTAGATCATACTACCTGAGCATGCATTCGGCGCGGCCAAGCAGGCTCTTTTCCGTGTACACCTCAAGGGTGTATACGCCCTTCACGAATTCCTGGATGTCGTTGATGTAGATGGACATGTCTACCTCAGCGCCCTCGTAGTCAACCTCACGGGAGGCGGTTGCCTGCATCACTTCTCCGCCAACGGAGAATTCCGTGGATTCGTTGTTCATGAGGAGGATTCCTTCAGGGTCTTTCACGCGGACGAACACGCGCACCGGGCCGCGGTCGGCCAGGGAATTCTCAACAAGCGTGAGGCCTGCAACCATGTACTTCACGCGGCTGTGGCGGTCTCCGGCTTTGTCGTTGCTGTAGTGGCCGGTGAGGGAGATGGCGCGGGCCTTTAGCACCTTTCCGGCGGTAACCTGTGAAGACAGGGACTCTACCTGCTGGGTGAGTGACTCGTTGGCGCTGCGGGCCTCGGCGGCTTCACGGCGTGCGGCGGCGGCGTCTGCGGTGAGTTTCTTGTTGAGGGTGTTCAGGGAGTCAATCTGGACTATGTAGCCCTTCATGATGCTCCTGAGGGTGCCAAGCTCTTTTTCATACTGGCGGATTTTGGCGCGGTTGGTGGCCTCCGTTTTGTTCAGCTTTTCTATGAGCAGGGCAACCTGTTCACGGGAAGTGTCCAGCTGGCTGTTGATGGTGTCGTAGTCTGAGCTGAGCTGCGAGAAGTCTGTCTGGAGGTCTTTCATCTGCTGTGCAAGCTCCGTCTTCTCATTTTCAAGGGCGCTCACAAGGGTGTTTCTCTGGTATAGCAGATATCCAAGCACAAGCGCCAGGGCTGCGGCCACGCATGCCAGGATGGTCATGACTGTGCGGGGGCCTTTCTTTTCTTTGCGTTCACGCTCTTCGCGTTCAATTCTCTCAAGGGGATCTTCGTTTGCCATAATTGTTCGGTGTTAATTTGTACAAATATAGTTATATTTGTGGAAAATCGGCTCAAAAATATGGACGATAACATTCATTATGAAAGGATAGAGGCGGCAAGGGCGCTCATGCGCTCAAATAAATGGGACATTCTGGTGCTTAGGGGTGGAGACCCTCACGCCAGTGAATATCCTGCGCCGCGGTGGCAGCAGGTTCCGTGGCTTTCCGGCTTTACCGGAGAGTGCGGAGACCTTGTAATAACCATGGACCACGCAGGCCTCTGGACAGATACCAGGTATTTTATCCAGGCCGTGAAGCAGCTTTCCGGAAGCGGCGTGGAGCTTCACAAGATGCGCGTTCCGGAGCAGGTGCCAATTCCGCAGTGGATAGCTTCGCTCCAGCTGGACGAGCCCACAATTGCCCTGGATGCGCTTTGTGAAAGCGTTTCGGCGGTAAGGGAGCTACAGGCGGCCGTGCCTTCGGCCATAATTGTGCCGGTCCCGGACATCATTTCCCCGCTGTGGCAGGACAGGCCGGCAATCCCTGTCACCCCCATCATCACCCTTGGGGAAGACCTTGTGGGGGAGAGCCGTGAGGCAAAGATAAACCGTCTTCGCAAGTGGCTGGTCCTTCAGGGGGCCGATGCCATCTTCATCTCTTCGCTGGACCAGATTGCGTGGCTTCTCAATGTCCGCGGCCAGGATGTTGCGTATAACCCCGTAGTGATCTCGTATCTTCTTGTCACTCTTGAAGATGTGAAGTGGTTTGTGAGGAAGGACGCCTATGAGGAACCGGACCCGGAAACCGCTTCCAGCTTCGACGAACTTTCGGCCGACGGCATAGACGTCCAGGAGTACGACAACGTCTCTTTTGTGCTCTCTTCACTAAGGCTGGACGGAGTGGACCGCATTTGCATAGATCCGTCGGAGCTCAATTACGCCATGCGCGATGCCATAGAGGACGGAGACCTTCTTTCGGAGGTTGTAGAAACGGTGTCGCCGGTTCCGCTTTGGAAGGCGGTGAAAAACCCAGTGGAGATAGATGGAATGCGGGAAGCCCACCTTGAGGACGGCATTGTAATGGAGCAGTTCCTTTACTGGGTAGAGAAAAATGCTGGCCGAATCAACGAGTGGGATGCCGCTTGCTACCTTGGCTCCCTGCGGGCTCGTATCCCGGGTTACAGGGGAGACAGTTTCGAGACAATTTCGGCTTACGGGCCGTCGGCGGCGCTGCCGCACTATATCACTCCCCGTGAAGGATCTGCGCTACTTGAGCCGCACGGGCTGTATCTCTGCGACTCCGGAGGGCAGTACCTGTTTGGTACCACGGACATTACGCGTACCGTTCCGCTGGGCCCGTGCACGGCCCTTGAGAGGGAGGACTACACCCTTGTGATGAAATGCCATATAGGGCTTGAGATGGCCGTTTTCCCGCGCGGAACCACCGGCTGCCATCTGGATATCCTTGCCCGTGAGCCCATGTGGCGCTTCAAGAGGAACTTCGGCCACGGTACGGGGCACGGCGTGGGCTTTTTCCTGTGCGTACATGAAGGCCCCCACGAGTTCCGCCAGAACATCAACTCAGTTCCGTTCCAGCCGGGCTTCATAACCACGGACGAGCCCGGCCTATACCGTGAAGGCATGCACGGGGTGCGCCATGAAAACGCCATGCTTTGCCGTCCCGTTGGTGACAATGAGTTTGGCTCATGGCTTGGTTTTGAGTCGCTTACGCTTTGCCACTTTGACACTTCCTGCCTGGAGGTCTCCCTTCTTACTAAAGAGGAGATAGACTGGCTCAACGCCTACAACAAGCGTGTGTATGAGACGCTGGCGCCGCGCCTTCCGGCCGAAGTTGCGGAGTGGCTGCGTGGTAAAACTGAGCCCGTTTTTGTTAAGTAATTGATTTTAAGCATATTATGAAAACTGCTATGCGCTCTTTTACCTATGGCACTTTGCTTAAAGTGCTGGTTGTCAACATTTTAGTTTTTACGGCCGCCGTTTGCCCGGTCTTTGCCCAGAGCAAAATTGTTACGGAAACCATGAAAACCGCCAAGCTTGGCGTTGACCAGGGCTACAATGTTTACCTCCCGGACGGCTATGATGCTTCTAAGCACTATCCCGTGATTTACCTTCTTCACGGCCTGTGGGGCTCTTACCCGGACTGGGTGAAGCAGGGCCGCATGCAGGCTGTGGCCGACCAACTCATTGCAAGCGGAGAGGTTGTGCCGGTTGTGATTGTAATGCCCAATGCCGGAGATGCGGATGTCCATAACTACCAGAACGGCTATTTCAATGTAAAGGACTGGCCTTATGAGGATTTCTTCTATCAGGAATTCCTTCCGGCCGTGGAGAAAAAGTTCAACTGCGGCGGTTCCAAGGGCCAGCGCGCAATCATGGGCCTTTCCATGGGAGGCGGCGGCTGCACGGTGTATGCCCAGAGGCACTCCGACATGTACTCAAGCTGCTACGCCATGAGCGCCTGGCTTGACAACAAGTTCCGCGCAGACCGCGGGAACGCCACCAGCAAGCTTGTGCTCACGGACCGTTCCGTGCGTGAACATTCAGCCATAGACTTTGTGGAAAAGGCCGATGAAACCACTTTGAACGCCCTCCGCACCGTTAAGTGGTTCTTTGACTGCGGAGACGACGACCATCTCCTTGCCATCAATTATGAGATGTACATGAAGATGAAAGAGCGCGGCATCAAGGCCGAACTTCGCGTGCGTGACGGCGGCCACACCTGGGAGTACTGGCATACGGCCCTGTTTACGGCCTTGCCGTTTGCGTCCAGGAATTTTTGCCGATAACAGTAGCTTATGCAAAAGAGAGTGACCTAAGTCAATTTTGACTTTTTGGTCACTCTCAGTTCCTATCACGGCGGGGACCAGGTTCGCAAGATTTGTAACTGGAAAGGTGTTGTTTTGGAGAAAAATACCTATCTTGCGGACGGAAGCAAGGCCAGTGCGTTGAAGGGAAATGGGGAAGGTCTTGTGTACCGCGGCTCTTTGATATATCGCAGGGCATCGGACACCACCCTTCGCTGGCACTTCACGTGGAAGGAGGACCAGGGTCCGGACTTCAATAAGACGATAAAGCTCATAATACGATGAAGTATTTATATACAATTGTAGTCTTATTTTTAAATTGTATCATTTCTTGGGGAAGAGAGAATCTTCCCCAGGATTTGGATATACGTTATAGCGTATTAAAGTGTCAACTCAACAGAATAGAAAAGGTTGATAGCCTTTTGTTTGAAAATCTGCCTGAAACATTTGAAGAATACTATGAGTTGTACGGCTCTGAAGAAAAACCGTTATCAGGGTACCCCAATATCATAGAATACCTGAACTCGTCAGAGACAGCACAAGGTATTACGCAGAAGATAATCGGTATAGCCACGACGGCAATTCCGGGCAAGCATTATGATCCATGTCTGCAAAACGTGCTTTTAAGCAGGCTTTACAAGGGGGAGCCAAGGGAAATAGTCGGCTATCTAAATCGACACACTTACACGGAGAATGTTGTATTTTGGAATTTTCTGTTTTTGAGAGAGAAAGGCCTCTGCTCTAAAGGTGAAATGAACAAAGCTTATTCATGGCTGAAAGATTATAATGCGCAATTGCGAGTGGAAGAGTATAAGTATTTGGATGCCATCAAAGAAGGGTATTACCTGGAGCCATCGGTTGCGAAGACGTCATTTCACGTTGATCAGAAAAAAGTTTCCTGCGTAAAAGCCTTATTTGCGGAAATTGAAGAAGCGGATCGTATGCTTCTGGAGTATTTACCCACTTCTTTTGGCGAGTATTTTGCGCTTTGTGGCTTTGATAAGGATAAGAAGGACGGGCCACTTTATTCTAATCAAGACATCGTCTCTCGTTTGGCAAAATCCAGTAGCATCGACAGAAAAGAATTGATTCGCAAGGTTCTTCTTCTCTGTTCCGGAGGCGGACTGCCAGATACAGACCATATAGGAATACTACAAGACTGCGGGTACGAATTCGTAAATGGAGAGATGGCTCATTATTGTATCCCTATCCTAAACAGGATGTCGTATGATGAAAATCTATCTTTTTGGCGATTCATTTTCGGTGGTATTGAGACACGCATCCCGGAATGTGAGAGGGATAGAATTTTTCATAACTTTGAGCAATTATCCAAGAAAAATGCAGAGAAGTATCTCTTCATGGATGCGATAAAGAAGGGATATTATCTTAGCGTCGATGGACTGTATCATTAGGTTTGGAGCCGAAAGGAAATATTCCTATCTTGCGGACGGAAGCAAGGCCAGTGCGTTGAAGGGAAATGGGGAAGGCCTTGTGTACCGCGGCTCTTTGATATATCGCAGAGCATCGGACGCCCCCCAGAAACTAATAAAACCAATCATATATGGTATTCTCAGGTGCATCACAGTTATAACTAAACGCTCGTTACATAATGCATAACAGAATTATTGTTTTAATTATCGGTTGTACTTTGTTGTCTTGCCGGTCCGATTCATGCGGATTTTTTTATAACCAAGAACTCAACCAAGCCCTAGAGCTGTTTATCAGTGAACACTCCTATGATACGGAAGAAGTTTTTTTTCACATATACCTAGGAAATAATTGCAATGGAACAAAAGTGGATTTTGTCGCTCTTGACCACCCTTTAAATTACCCAGTTCATTTTTTTGAGCCTGTTGAGTTAGTATATTTGGGGAATGCAGATTCGATGAGGAATATGTCTGTTTTTGGCTGCAAAGGTGATGATTATAAAAACGTACTTAGGGCAAATGCTCTTCACAGCAAGAAGAGTGCAATTATCTCCTCAATGGACAATGTACGACCAATTATATGTTCATATCAACTACGCAAAGATGATACACTTTGCAAAATTGACGAACAAATTGACTGCTCTTATGATTATTTCATGTTAATGTTAAATAAACATGAATGCAATGGGGCGTTTTTGGTTCTTAATAAAACAACAAAAGGTTATATAATGTTACTCCCAGACTCTCAAGTTATTGGAACGTGGAATGAGTTTGGCGCCCATATGGATAGTGTTTCATTTACCCCACAGGTACTGTCTCTATATTCCACAGTAAAGAATGAGATGATTCCAGCCCCATTATCCTCAATTGATGAGATTATGAATCTTACTTCTCGTGAAATAATAACAGCAAAAATAGCTAAGAACAATATAGATAGCCTTATTTTCAAGAGTGGTAGCGGCGACTGTATTAAATGGGTGAAAAGCAATTAGTAGGAATAACCCGGGGTTGGGTCACTATTTTGCCATTTTGGTAAATTATTCCTATCTTGCAGACGGAACGAAGCTGGAGGCGGTGGACGGAAGCGGGGCCGGGCTTACGTACAGGAGTTCTTTGATATATCGCAGGACATCTGGAGGGGCATTGTCATTGGAGAGCGCCGCCTTTTCGAAGGGGACACTTACCACGGAGGGAGCGCGTTATCACGTGACGGACCATCTTGGTAGCGTAAGGGCAGTAGTGGACGGAGAGACAGGGGACTTCCTTGAAGCCGGGAAGTATGACGCTTATGGTTCACGTTCAGAGCAGTTGTCACCCGGGGCTGGGGCATCGGGCACAGGTCTTCGCTGGCACTTCACTGGCAAGTAGGACCAGGGCCCGGACTTTGGCACGGCATACACGGACTTTGGCGCCCGTCAGTACAGTCCCTCGCTCCGCCGCTGGCTGGTGCCGGATCCGCTGAGTGAGAAGTACTACGACGTGAGTCCGTATGTGTACTGCAATGACAATCCGGTGAATATGGTGGATCCGGATGGGAGAGATGGAAAGGTCACGGGGTCAGGGACAAAAAGTGATCCATTTGTTATTGTCGCCGTCTATCTATATGATTCCAGTATTAGTCTCGAACAATTAGCGGGGCTAAATGCGGCAATAGCAGATTATAATCAAAGCGGCATCACAAAAGTAAAAGACTCATCGGGAAATGCTGTTTATGTCTCTTTTAATTTGTCTTCTCAGTTTTCTGATAACCCAAAAGAAGACAGAATTACGATGGGTTTTAAAGATATAAATGGCAATCCTCGCTATTTTGGGAATATTGTTGAATCAGAAGAGCTGGACGATTCAGGGCGATATGGTTATGCGACAATGATGGAAATCGGTTTTTCTGAGGCCATGATTCAAGAAGGTATTACTAAAGGCATGAACGCGTCTTCGCTTTACAAAGGGGTGGCTATACACGAGATTGGTCATAACCTAGGAGGTGAGCATGAGGATGCAACCACCGTTATGCAGTCAATTGATGAGACTATTACGAATAGTACTTTTGATGGGAATAATCGGTATTCTGTTTTTTCCTATCCGTCATTTAGTAAATCTTTTGTGAAGAGAATCTTTAATAAACGAGACCTTCCCCGAAAAGACGGAAGTGCAAGAATATGGACAGCAAACTAATCATAACATCAATTATTTCGATCTTGTGTTGTTGTTCCCCTCCAAAGCAGGGGGACCAAGAAGGGTATCTTGTACTGACTTGCGACCTCAAGAGTGTAATACATAGCGACTCTTTTTTGCCGATTGACAAGGAGGAGAAACTATCTTTCTGCCCAAATGGATCTGAGGAATCTTTGAATGCTTTATTTCTTTTACCTGACGAACATGTCCTGTGGGCGATTTCTCCAAATGTGCCTCTTCCTCCTGATTGGTTGGGCTTAAGAGATTCTATTCGGATTTGGTTTAATCGTATTCCATATGTTGAGTCAGAGCAAAATAATAAGGTTCAGAAGATACTTCCTATTACGTATTTCGCCGTAAAACTTGACTCCTCATTGGTAGGGCGGGAGCGTTATAGAATGCTTCAGAGTGATTACTCTAATAATCTCCATGTGGAACAACAAGAGCTATTCGTAATTCTGAGGATAAATAGAAGGTTATAAAGCATTACGACCTTTTCTTGTTTCCAAGGAGGCCGACTCCTTTCGATTCGGATGGGTTGTTTAAAAAAACAAATATGCATTTGTCTGGGACAAATGATACAACGATTGGTTTCTCGTACCAAGGCAATTCTTTTAAGAGCATAAGCGGTTGTTTGGGAAAAATTTAAAACTTAAACAAGTCATATGAGAAAGTTTCTTTTTTTGTTACTGATATTTTTGGAGACGTTTGCTTGTTCAACGCCCGCGAAGTATTTTATCAACTCGTATGACGGAGAGGAGGGAGTAAACGGCTGGATCCAAAAGAGCGTGCTGGGATATGTTGGTCGATATCATGAATACCCTAAATCTGGTATGGATTTAATAACGTACTACGAGGAGGGCATGAAAAGCTATATTGAGTATGGACACGATTATGAGAAAGGGGAGCCTGGCCCCCCGATTGATTTTCAGAAAAAAGTTCTACTGAACGAAAAGTGCTATTATGACAGTGTTGCGTGTGTTATCTCGTATGGCAATGAACAATACGTTCTTTCCAAGTCTATATCGGAATGGCAAAATGGATTCTATAAATGGTTGGTGTTTTACTATAAGCCAGCTTTCTACAATTGTAGAGGTGAGTACATGTTTGTAGCCAGCGAAGAAATGGAGGAATATTTTCAAAAAGAACTATCCAAATTTTATCAGAATCATGGAACTCAAATTCGAGTCAAAATTTATGACGCTTTTTTTAAAAAGGAAATTGATGTGCCTTTGAGGGTCCGTATAAAATATCGTCGGGGAGAAAGAGTTGTTCTGGCAGAAAGCCCCGTTATTCCTGAATCGGCCTTTTCTTCTGGCACAATTCTCATGGAAAAATCCTTAAGAGTCTTTGAACCCTTTTTAAACAATTACCTAGAAAAACATGATGAAATCGATGCGATAGACTGCCTGATACCGTTATTAATAGATTGACGTAGACCGCCAAGATAACCATTTATGGTGGCGTCTCTCCGAGGACGAACTTAATCCAACTCAATAGCAATGGACTTCAAAATAACTAAAACAAGCCTTATTTTGACCGTCGTACACGGACTTGGACGCCCGGCAGTACAGCCCCTCGCTCCGCCGCTGGCTGGTGCCGGATCCGCTGAGTGAGAAGTACTACGACGTGAGTCCGTATGTGTACTGCAATGACAACCCGGTGAATATGGTGGATGTGGATGGAAGAGATGGGGTTCTTATCGTTTTTCCTGATTATGAGATTCATATAGGTAGTAGGGAATATACGGATCTAGGACACGCTGGTGTTCTATTGGTTAACAATATTAAATAATAATTGTGCGACATTTGCCACTGAAGTTCTCTCTCAAGATAAAAAGGTCAAAGAGCAGTCTCCATTATTTAAAATCTCAATACCGACCCACTTAATTAAACAGTATACCAAGAAGTTCTCAAGAGTTACTTACAAGAATAAAAATGGAAATTATAAGTTATTTAGAATTGTTTGAGATTCATTTTTTTATCAGTGCTCCTACAATGATTATAGGAGCGCTGATAACCTATTTTACGGTGCTATATAAAAGAGTGAAAACAGGCTCTGCTTTTTGGATGTTAATTATTCGCTTTGCCGTATCTTTTTTTCTGTCATTATGGATATGGTCTTTATCACTATCTATTCCATTTTTCGTCGCTTGTTTTACCACTCCTGCAATAATTGCAGAATTGTTTTGTTGGATTCTTACTGCTGCTCTTTATTATTTTTTTATTCGTCATCGGCTACAATCTTCCGAATCCTCCCCCGATAGTCACGAGTAATGGTGGATCTTTGGTAAAAAATTCCTATCTTGCGGGCGGAAGCAAGGCAAGTGCGTTGAAGGGAAATGGGGAAGGCCTTGTGTACCGCGGCTCTTTGATATATCGCAGGGCATCGGACGCCACCCTTCGCTGGCACTTCACGGGGAAGGAGGACCAGGGCCCGGACTTTGGCACGGCATACACGGACTTTGGCGCCCGTCAGTACAGTCCCTCGCTCCGCCGCTGGCTGGTGCCGGATCCGCTGAGCGAGAAGTACTACGATGTGAGTCCGTATGTGTACTGCAATGATAATCCGGTGAATTTGGTGGATCCCGATGGGAGAGAAGGTGTAAAACGAGTAGATGAAAATGGCCACAAAGAGATTGTTGCTAACATTGTTTTAATTCTTCAGTCCCAAATAGAAATCCCTGCCAATGTGTCTGTTAAAAGGCAAGAGCGTATCGAAAAAAAGAATGAACAAATTAGATGAGATAATGATGAAAGAATACAATCGGCAAAGGAAATACTTGATAGAGTATATAATGGGGAACAGGGCGGAAGTTATGACTCTTCTGGTGACCTTGTTCATTTTGAATTTAATATCATTGGAATAGAGCATCGGGATGAGGATATGAATGCTTCTATAGCGCGAACACTTGCGTATAATAATGGTCTGCCAGGAGAAAAAATGGGCGTAGAAGTAATTGCAAGAGCTCCGGTTGTTTATTTTGGGCCTACGAATGGAGCGTATGGTATGTATAGCGGAAATTCTATTACGCTTTCTTACGGAGCACCCGAGATAACGTTACCACATGAGGTTGGCCATTCCTTTAATCTTCGCGACATGTCGAATGCTGGTGGGGTAATGGATGATTTGTACCCCGGTTATTATTTAATGCCGTTTCAAGTCGATTTAATTTGGCTAAATGCTCTTAATCAACGCTAAAATGAAATCTTCCTATAAATACACTTTTGTTGCACTTATTTTACTTGCATCCCTCTATGCCAAAGCTCAAGATTATTGCGTGATTCTTTTTTCCGAGAAAAAGTCATATTTGAGATCCCCCTTCGAAAGGGCTTTAGAACCCTTAGAAAAAGACTTCCTTTGGATTATTCCCGTAGATAGTCTCAGCATATCATCAGGGGAAATACCCATATTCCCTTTTGTATTAGACCCTTTTGATGATTATCATGAACAGGGGTGGCGCGCCCCCTATTGGCTCGATATGATTCAGCATCCGCCTATTCCGAAAAACGATAAGTGGCATGGCCGGTTATATGGCATTCTTAAAGGACATAGAAGAAAGCTTCAAAAGTTCTCATACACTCAATCATTAGGACCGAAGCAGAAGGCTTACAAAACGACAGTGAGAGTATTTATTACTCCAATAGTTGGGGTGTGTAATAGTGTTGTTTCATCATATGATGAACAAAGGGTCTTTTATTCGAAAGAATTTGAATACCAGCCAGATTTCTTCAAGTCAGATAGTATATTGACGCGATTAAAGTCTTACCCTTTTTATCGGATGCACTATGATGCAACTCTGATTAATGACCATCTTCACTAGTATCCGGAGTTTTTTCTCCGGACACTAGTGTTCAGAAAAATAGATAAGATAATGAGTTCGTTTGGTTTTTCGGGAGGGCGATATTCAGATCCGTCTCTGGGTACAGACTATCATTGGTAAGGAGATAAGATATTACAAAATGAAAGAAAACAATACAGAGGCCGCTTTGTGGGAATAAGCGGTTGATAATGTGTACGCTACGCAATAAAGGGTGCCCTGTATTCGGCACCCTCTATTTGTTAAACGACTGAATCTTAGTGACTTGTATCCACGCCCCTGATGGCTCCGGTACAGCCGCGCCCCCGACACGCCTTATCAGTTTTACTTATGGATATCGTTAAAAAAATAGCATATGGTTTCATCGTATTATTGCTGATTATTGCAGGTATAGACACATATGGCCGGCTTCGAGACCAATACCACATACCCGAAACAAAGTGTTATTTACAATACAATGATGTGACACTTACAGTTGACCTAGTCTATAAGCAATGTCCAATAATTTTCACTTCGATGAAGACTCTTTTAGATGATAACATTCGTGAAGTGTATTGGAATAATAAGAAAGAAATTATTGCAATTTCATATGGCGTCTATTCTAAAACCTACTACCTTTTAACTTGTACTCCAGAGTACAAAGGCGTTTTATCACCTTATGAACCCTACACTATTTATTCCTTCAAAACCAGAGAAGCCATGGATCAGTTTATGGGTGAGAAAGGTCGTCTTTTCTACTCGTCCAATCATTATCTTTGGAAAACACCCGACACGGAGTAGCTATTATAGTCTCACGTGTTATCATTTACAAAGACAATTTTTTTGCGTAAATTTGCAGCCTAAAATCTGACTTATGGCATACTACGAACTCAACGAACAGGAAATCGGCCGCAGGGAGTCCCTTGCAAAACTTCGTGAACTTGGAATAAACCCCTATCCGGCACCCCTGTATCCCATAAACACCACAACGGTGGAAATCGCCCAAGGCTTCAACCCCGATGAAGGCAATTTCCAGGACGTGTGCATTGCGGGCCGAATCATGAGCCGCCGCATAATGGGCGCCGCCTCCTTCATGGAGCTCCAGGACAGCGCCGGCCGCATCCAGGTGTACGTAAAGCGTGACGAAATCTGCCCCGGAGAAGACAAGACCATGTACAACACCGTGTTCAAGAAACTCCTGGACATCGGTGACATCATCGGCATAAAAGGCTTCGCCTTCTTTACCCAAACCGGCCAGCTCTCCGTCCACGCAAAGGAACTTACGGTTCTTAGTAAGTCCCTCCGCGTGCTCCCCATTGTGAAAACCGACGCCGACGGCACCGTGCACGACAGCTTCGAGGACCCTGAACTCCGCTACCGCCAGAGGTACGTGGACCTTGTGGTGAACCCTCAGGTGAAGGAAACATTCGTGAAGCGCACCCTCATCATAAACACCATGCGTGAATGCTTCAACGCAGTCGGCTGCCTTGAGGTGGAAACCCCCATCCTCCAAGCCATCCCCGGCGGCGCAACGGCACGTCCGTTCATCACCCACCACAACGCCCTGGACGTTGACATGTACATGCGAATTGCAAATGAGCTGTATTTGAAGCGCCTGATTGTGGGCGGGTTTGCCGGCGTGTATGAGTTTGCCAAGAACTTCCGCAACGAGGGCATGGACAAGACCCACAACCCTGAATTCACCTGCGTGGAGATGTACATCGCCTACAAGGACTACATCTGGATGATGGAATTCACGGAGAAAATGCTTCAGAAGGTGGCCGAAGTCACCGGCGGCGTGAAGAAGGTGATAGGCGGCAACGAGATTTCCTTCGAGGGTCCCTTCCGCAGGCTCCCCATCCTGGACGCCATCAAGGAGTACGCAGGTGTGGATGTCAAGGGCATGGACGAAGCCGCGCTTCGTGAAACCTGCAAGAAACTGAACGTGGAAGTGAGCCCTGAGATGGGTGTGGGTAAACTCATAGATGCCATCTTCGGCCAGTACTGCGAGGAAAAACTCATCCAGCCCACCTTTGTGATTGACTATCCCGTGGAGATGAGCCCCCTTACAAAGCGCTGCCGCCACGACGACACCCTCACGGAGCGCTTCGAGCTCTTTGTAAACGGCAAGGAACTTGCCAACGCCTACTCGGAGCTCAACGACCCCATCGACCAGCTGGAGCGCTTCGAGGAACAGGCCGCCCTCAAGAGCAAAGGCGACGACGAAGCCATGTACATAGACTACGACTTCGTCCGCGCCCTTGAATACGGCATGCCTCCCACCTCCGGTATCGGCATCGGCATAGACCGCCTCACCATGTTCATGACCGGAAAGGACAGCATCCAGGACGTCCTCTTCTTCCCCATGATGCGCCCTGAAAAGTTTTAGATGGAAACCATAACATCGGCACAGAACCCTAAGATCAAGAATCTGCTCCTGCTGCAGGAAAAATCCAAGGCGCGGCGGGAGCAGGGTCTTTTTGTGGTTGAAGGCCGAAGGGAGCTGGAGCATTGCATTGAGGCAGGGTACAATGTGAAGACCGTTTTTGTGTGCAATGAGATTGCCGGTCAAGCCGGCAATGACCTTTGTCAAGCCGGCAATGACCTTCGTCATGCCCGACCTGATCGGGCATCTCAAATCATAGAAATCCCGGAAGCGCTGTACCGGAAGGTTGCCTACAGGGAGAGCACGGAGGGAATCATTGCTGAGGTGGAGTATAAAGAGCGCAAGCTCAGTGATTTGCGTCTTCCGGAAAATCCGCTTGTGATGGTTCTGGAGAGCGTGGAAAAACCGGGGAACCTTGGCGCGGTGCTTCGTAGCGCAGACGCAGCAGGGGCCGATGCCGTGCTTATCTGCGACCCTCTCACGGACCTTTACAACCCCAACCTTATCCGCGCTTCCATAGGCGCGGTGTTCACCGTGCCCACGGTGGCCTGCAGCTCAGAAGAAGCAGTTGCATTTCTTCAAGACCGTGGCATACAGATACTTACGGCGCAGCTACAGGACTCTTCCCTGTATTACGACGTTGACATGCGCCGCGGAACGGCCCTTGTGATGGGAACGGAGTCCACCGGCCTCACAGACCAGTGGCGGAAAGCGGCTTCGGCCCATATACGCATACCCATGCTGGGGCATCTGGACAGCCTTAACGTGTCTGTAAGCGCCGCAATCCTGCTGTTTGAAGCCGTGCGGCAAAGGCAGATTTAACCGCCCATCCCGAAATATCGGCAGGACAGAATCAAAGCGTTGGATTTCCAACGCTTTTTTATTATAATTGTATGCTAAACTGATAATCAAAAAGCACGCTATATGAAACGTCTTCATTTCCTTGCCGTCATGGCCGCCGTACTGGCTGTGATTGCATGTACAAAACCGGAATCCCAGACCAATACCGGAGACAACCCCGGCACCGGCACTACAACTCCTTCCACCGCTTTCACCCAGGCCAGCGCTTGGAGCGTGATTGGCACCATAGGTGGAGCCAGCTGGGACAAGGACATAGCAATGAAAACCGACGGCACCTGGCACGCCGCATTTGGCGTAACCGTAACTGCGTCGGACCAGTTCAAGTTCCGTAAAAACGGCAACTGGGACGTAAACTTCGGCTCCTCTTCAGTTAAAGTGAATGAAAAGGTGTCGCTTTCCCAAGGCGGAGACAACATGAAACTCCCTGCGGGGTCTTATGACATGTATCTGGCCGAAACCGCCCAGGTGGCGTATTTCCTCCCGGCTGGCACCGCTTTCACCCACGCCGATGACGCAAAGGTGGAAGACGGCGGAGACCTCTACGGAGACTACAGCGCAAACCTGTCTTCGGCCGACAAAAAAGCCGGAATCACCTATCAGCTCAACGTCTACAGCTTTGCCGATTCCGACGGCGACGGCCAGGGAGACTTCCAGGGCATTATCGACCACCTGGACTATCTGGACGCCATTGGAGCCACCGCCCTTTGGCTAAGCCCGGTGAACGACTCCCAGTCCTATCACGCCTACGACATCAAGGATTACTACTCCATCAAGCCCATCTACGGTGGAAAGGGCGCAACCGCCGCCCAGGCCGAAGCCAAGTTCAAGGAACTCATTGACAAGGCCGCCGCAAAGAACATAGACATCTACATGGACTACGTCCTCAACCACTCCGGAGACCAGCACCCCTGGTTCAAGAGCGCCCTTGCAGGGGATGAGAAATATCAGGACTACTATGTGTTTGCAAACGGCTCGGAGATCCCTGACAACTTTGCAGGGCAGACGGACCCCCACATGGGCGGATGGAACACCGTCGCAACCGGAAGCGCCGGTTACTCCGGTTCCAAGAACCTCCATTTTGTCCTTGACGCAAGCACGGCTTCGGCCCCCAAGCTTACCATTACGGAAACCACGGATGCCGTACAGTCCGGCAACACCGACACCTCCGTCAACTGGTACATCTACTACACCGGCACCAAGGCCGTCAGGATGTACAGCGCCGGTTCAAACAAGTATGAGATTGTCCTGAAACCAGACAACGACTGGGGCGTCCTTGTAAAGACCCACGAGACAGAGTGGGGCACCGACGACTCCTACAAATGGGGCGCAAAAACCGGAGACCAGTCCATTACCTTCGGCCAGGCCAAAACCCTGGTAAACGGAAAGAGCGCAAACAACATTATCTTTACGGACAAGTCCCTGTCGTACTTCGCAAGCTTCGACAAGTCCATGCCGGACCTCAACTACGGCCCTTGGCAGAGCTGCCAGAATTCGGCCGCCTTCAAGGACCTTGCCGCAAGCGCCGACAAATGGATAAAGATGGGCGTGAAGGGCCTCAGGCTTGACGCCGTGATGTGGATTTACCAGTGCCACACAGATGCCAACGTGAAGTTCCTCAGTGAGTGGTACAACCACTGCAACGCCACCTACAAGGCCGCCGGCGGGGAAGGGGACTTCTATATGGTAGGTGAGGCCTATGACTGGAACGCCGATGTTGTGGCGCCCTACTACAAGGGCCTTCCGTCCCTGTTTGACTTTGCATATTACGGCACGGTGAAAGACCGTATCAACAAGGGCTCGGGCTCTGACCTTGGCTCCGTGATAGCGGGCATCCAGACAAAGAACAAGAATGCTTATGCGCAGGCCCTGCATACTCACAAGACAGGCTTTGAAGATGCCGTGAAGCTCTCCAACCACGACGAAAACCGCGTGGCCAGCGAGCTTGGAAACCATCCCCAGAAGATACGTCTTGCAGGTGCAATCCTTCTCACAAGCCCCGGAAAACCCTACATCTACCAGGGCGAGGAACTTGGTTATTGGGGCGTAAAGAGCAGCGGAGACCAGAACGTGCGCCAGCCCATCAACTGGAACAAGGACTGCAAGGTGCCTTCGGCATGGTGCAGCTTTGACAAGAGCGTCATTAAGGCCGAAACTTCCGTAGAGGCTCAGGCCGCCGACAACCGCTCCCTCCTTCAGCTCTACCGTCACTTCGCCTATGCCCGCAACACCCATCCGGCCCTTGCCGAAGGAGAGATAGAGACAACGTCCTCCGGCAACAACGCCATAGCCGCCTGGTACTTGAAATCGGCCTCAGAGAGGGTCCTTGTGATGCATAACCTCTCCGCCGCCGCAGTTACGGTAACCCGCAGCTCCGACAAACTTGACAAGGTAATAGTTTCCAACCAGAAGGTTGAGGTGAGCGGCAGCTCCGTCACCATTCCCGCCTTCGGCTCAGTAGTATTTCAACAGTAACAACAAATATGAAAAAGTTTATCGTCGCACTTGCAGCGCTTGCCATTGCAGCCTGCGCACCCAAAGAGGTCCAGTATCACCCGGAATGGACCTATGATTCAGTTGTCTACGAGGTCAACATCCGCCAGTTCTCCCCCGAGGGAACCTTTGCGGGCGTAGAGGCCCAGCTTCCCCGCCTGAAGGACCTTGGCGTGGACGTCCTCTGGCTCATGCCCATGTATGAGATTGGCACCGAGGGCCGAAAAGGAACCCTTGGCTCCTACTACGCAATCTCCGACTACAAGAAGGTGAACCCCGAATTCGGCACAATGGAAGACTTCCAGAGCCTTCTTGATGCAGCTCACAAGCTGGGCTTTAAGGTAATCCTTGACTGGGTTGCCAACCAGACTGCCCCGGACAATGTATGGATGACGGAAAAGCCCGCCGACTTCTACGAGAGGGATGCCGAAGGCAACGCCATCTGGGAGTACGACTGGACCGACACCCGCAGCCTCAACTATGAGAATGAGGAGGTTTGGTGGGCCCAGGACGACGCCATGCGTTTCTGGCTTGAAAAGGGCGTGGACGGCTTCCGCTGCGACGCCGCCGGCGAGGTCCCTGCGGAGTTCTGGTACGGAATCCTTCCCAAGATGAACAAGGATTACCCGGACATCTACCTCCTTGCAGAGGCCGAAAGGGACAATCTGGCAGATCCCCTTGTGACCTTCGACGCCAACTATGCCTGGGAGCTCCATCACCTGCTCAATTCCCTTGCAAAGGGCGCCAAGAGCGTGACCGACCTCAAGGAGTACGTTGCACGTGACGCCGCCCGCTTCCCCAAGGAAGCCTTCCGCCTTACCTTCACCTCCAACCACGACGAAAACTCCTGGAGCGGAACCGAGTTCGAGCGCGAAAGTTCGGCCTGGGATGCCTGCGCCGTGCTTTGCTTCACCCTTCCCGGCTCCCAGCCGCTCATCTATACCGGACAGGAAATCGGCCTCAGCCGCCGTCTGAAGTTCTTTGAGAAGGATCCCATCACAGAGTGGCCCGACAACGGCTATACCAGTTTCTGGAAGACTCTTGTAAACCTCAAGCACAACAATCCCGCCCTCAAGGCAGGCGAGCGCGGTGGAGACATTGTATGGTTGGATGCTCCGGAAGGCGTTGTGGCCTTCTCCCGCGAGGTCAAGGGCAACAAGGTCATTGTGCTTGCAAACTTCGGCGTACCCGTGCCCGCAGAGGCTCCTGAGGTGAAGGCCGATGCCAACGACAACCGTCCTCAGGGAGACGTTGTTGCAGAGCCTTTCAAGAACCTGGAGGGAGAGCCTGCCACGCAGGTCCTGAAGCTTGACGGAGAATATACCAACGTGTTCACCGGAGAGAAAGTGAGCGGTGAGTATACCGCCACCATTGCTCCCGGAGAGTATCTGGTCCTTACAAAATGAGAAGGTATGCCCTCCTTGCAGCAGCGTTCATGATGATGGCCGCCTGTACTTCCGGAGTGGATTCCTCCAATGTTCCGGAGGCCGGACCCGGGGAAATAACCCGTGTGGAACCGCTTAGCTGGTGGACCGGTATGAAAACCGGTCTGCAGTTAATGGTGCAGGGGCCGGATATTTCGGCCTGTGAAGTGAGCGCTTCCGGCAAGGGCCTCAAGGTGAAAGCCGTCCACAAGGCCGATAACCCTGATTTCCTGTTTGTGGACGTTGACGTGGATGCATCGGCCCGGCCCGGCACCTATGACCTTGTGTTCACCCGTGACGGGGAAAGCTTCAAATACCCCTACCTGATTCGGGAGCGTCGTCCGGGCAGCCGGGAACGCGAGAGCTTTACCACCGCGGACATGATCTACCTGATCATGCCGGACAGGTTTGCAAAGGGGGAGAGTGCCGAAAAAGCCTACGAAGACGGCTCCGGACACCCCTGGAAGGCTCCTTTCATGCTGGACACCCTTGACAGGAAAGACCCCGGCGCCCGCCACGGAGGCAATATCCAGGGCATGATAGACCACCTGGATTATGTGGCCGACCTTGGCGCAACCGCAATATGGTGCACCCCGCTGCTTATAAACAATCAGCCCGGCGGAAGCTATCACGGCTATGCCGCCACGGACTACTACCACACGGATCCCCGCTTTGGAGACAACGAGGATTACAAGGAATTTGTTTCGGCCGCCCATTCAAAAGGCCTGAAGGTGATAATGGACGTGGTCACCAACCACTGCGGCACCGGACACTGGTGGATGGATAACCCTCCCTTTGACGACTGGTACCATGTGAACCAGCCTTACATGCAGATGAACGCCCTGTTCTCCGTGTACATGGACCCCCATGTTGCAAAGGTAGACCGTGAGCGCCAGGAAAGCGGCTGGTTTGTGCCGTCAATGCCGGACATGAATCTTGACAACCCGTTTGTACTGAGGTATTTCCAGCAGTGGGCGGTTTGGTGGATAGAGTACGCCGGCCTTGACGGGCTGCGTGTAGACACCTATCCCTACAACGAGCCCGAGCCCATGGCAAAGTGGTGCAAGGCTGTAACGGACGAATACCCCAACATGAACATAGTGGGTGAGTGCTGGGACTACTCCATCCCGCAGGTTGCCTACTGGCAGAAGGACAACCCCAACAAGAACGGCTTCAACTCCAACCTGCCGTCGGTGATGGACTTCCCTCTGGAGCAGGCCATCCATACGGCCCTCATGGAAGACAAGGTGTTCTGGAACGAGGGCATGACGCGCATCTATACGGTTCTGGCACAGGACTTTGTGTACAAGGACCTCAGTCACATGCTCACCTTCTTCGCAAACCACGACCATGCCCGTACGGGCGATACCTTCAAGGAGGACCCCGAGCGCATGAAACTGGCCCTGGCGCTGCTTGCGACCGTGCGCGGCATCCCTCAGCTCTATTACGGAGACGAGATGATGTTCCTGGAGCGCAAGGACAAGCCCGGCTCCGATGGCGCCAAGCGCATAGACTTCCCCGGCGGCTGGCCCGACGACCCCTTCACCCTGTTTACCGCGGAAGGCCGTGCTTCGGCCCCGGCAATGTATTCCCATGCGGCCGAACTCCACGACTACGCCCGCACCCTTTTCCGCTGGAGACGCGGCTGCAAGGCCGTCCAGGAGGGTGAGACTCTCCATTTCCTCTCCCGCAAGAACGTGGGCCCCGTGAACATTACGGACAACACCTATTCGTTCTTCAGGTACACATCAGATGACGCCGTGTTTGTGTACATAAACAACAGCCTGGAGCCCCGTACGCTGGATTGGGACCATTACGCGGAGTTTGTCTCCGGTCCCGTGACCGGCACGGACGTCCTTAGCGGAGAGACGGTCACTTTGCAGAACGGATTTAGCGTTGCGCCAAAATCGGCCCTCATTGTGGAATTCCAGCCTGGCGCACAAAATGCTGATAATTAACAACTTATACACTCCCGGGTGCACCTGCAAGTGCACCCGACAAACAGGATTATGCTGAAAATCAAACACTTACTGGCCAGCGTGGCGCTGATTGCTACGGCCTGCGGAACCAAGGCCCCCGCACCAAAGAGCGTAGATTCCCTTAAGAGCCCGGACGGCAGGCTTGAGGCGCAGTTCCTCCTTGCCGAAGACGGCACCCCCGCCTACACCCTTACCTTTGACGGGAAGGATGTGATCAAGCCCTCCAGGCTGGGTTACAAGCTTGTGGGCGGAAAAGAGCTTACAAGCGGCTTCAAGCTGGAAGGCACGGAGCATGGCACCATTGACGAAACCTGGGAGCCCGTGTGGGGAGAGGAGAATGAAATCCGCAACAACGCCAATGAGATGCTTGTTAAGCTTCGCAGGGAAGACGGTGTTGCCTTGAACATCCGCTTCCGCCTGTACAACGACGGCCTTGGCTTCCGCTATGAGTTCCCGCTGGAGAATTCCCTCACCTATTTCAAGGTGGCCGATGAAATTACCCAGTTTGCCCTTACCGGAGACCACACCGCATGGTGGCTTGCCGGAGACTACGACACCCAGGAGTACAACTACACCCGTTCAAAGCTCTCTGAGATAAGGCGTTACAATGCTATGGAGCGCCCCTACAACGCTTCCCAGACCATTGCTTCGGCAATGTCCGTGCAAACCGCCCTCCAGATGAAGACCGACGATGGCCTGTACATCAACATCCATGAGGCCGAAGTCCTGGATTATCCCACTACCAACCTGGAGCTGGACGACAAGACCTTCACTTTCTCCACCCTCCTTACTCCTGATGCCCAAGGCGTGAAGGGCCGCCTGCAGGCCCCCTGCAAGAGCCCCTGGCGCACCGTGCAGGTGTGTGAGAAGGCCACGGACGTGCTGGCTTCCCGCCTCATCCTGAACCTCAACGAGCCCTGCGCCATTGAGGACGTGAGCTGGATTCACCCCGTGAAGTACATGGGCGTATGGTGGGAGATGATTACTGGCCGGACACACTGGTCATATACCTCCGACTTCCCTTCTGTGCAGCTTGGCGTCACGGATTACTCCAAGGCAAAGCCCCACGGCCGCCATGGAGCCAACAACGAGAACGTGCGCATGTACATAGACTTTGCTGCCGAAAACGGCTTTGACGCCCTTCTGATTGAAGGTTGGAACGAAGGCTGGGAAGACTGGTTCGGCTGCCAGAAGGACTATGTGTTTGACTTTGTCACGCCTTACCCGGACTTTGACCTTCCCGCCCTTAACGAGTATGCCCACTCCAAGGGAATCCGCCTTATCATGCACCATGAAAGCTCTTCGTCCACAGTGAACTACGAGCGTCACATGGAGGCCGCCTATGACCTTATGAACAAGTACGGCTACGACGCCGTCAAGAGCGGATATGTGGGTGACATCATCCCTTACGGAGAGCATCATTACAGCCAGCCGATAATCAACCACTATCATTATGCAGTGGTTGAGGCCGCAAAGCACCACATCATGGTTAACGCCCACGAGGCGGTTCGGCCCACAGGTCTGTGCCGAACCTGGCCCAACATGATTGGCAACGAGAGCGCAATGGGCACGGAGTTCCGCATGGACATCAACCCCGGTCACAGCGCCATCCTGCCCTTCACGCGTCTGCAGGGCGGCCCCATGGACTACACTCCCGGCATCTTTGAGCAGGACATGTCCATTACCGCTCCGGGCCAGACCGGCAAGATGCGTCACACTATCGGCAACCAGATTGGCCTGTACGTGACCTTCTACAGCCCGCTCCAGATGGCCGCGGACCTTCCCCAGAACTACTCCCGCTTCATGGACGCCTTCCAGTTCATAAAGGACGTGGCCGTAGACTGGGACAAGAGCCTGTATCTTATGGCCGAACCCGGCGAGTACATTGTGACGGCCCGTCATCCCAACTACAAGACTCTGAATTCCGGCCGTCTCAAGGGCACTTCCGGCGCCTATGACTTCACCCACCCCGGCGGCGTGGAGAAGGATGTATGGTTTGTCGGCGGCATCACCGGCGAAAACGCCAAGGAGGTGGAAATCTCCCTGGATTTCCTGAAGCCCGGCGTGGTGTATGAGGCAACCCTCTATGCCGATGCCCCTGATGCCGATTACGAGACCAATCCCCAGGCCTACGAAATCAGCCATCACCTCCTTTCGGCCGACAGCACCCTTAAGGTGAGGATGGCCAGAAGCGGCGGTTTCGGCCTTAGCTTAAGAGAGAAATAATGGAGACCCTTCAGATTACACTGGCCCCTTCCGGGGAGAAGATTAGTGTGGAGGCCGGGAGCACCCTGGCCTCCATAGCCCCCAAAACAGTTACTGACCCCAATACAGGGAAGGAATACCCGGTTCTGGCAATGCTTGTGGACCACCTCCTGAAGCCGCTGGATTTCCCCATGTTCTACCCTCATACTGTGGAGTTTATCGGCTATAATCACCCGGAGGGGAGGCGCACTTACCTGAGGTCCCTCAGCTTTCTGGCGCAGGCGGCCGTGAGGCACCTGTATCCTGAGCGCATATTCAAGATAAACCACTCACTTCCCAGCGGGCTTTACTGCAAGTTCCGCGGAGACCGCATCACGGACGAACAGATAATGGCCGTGAGGGAGGAAATGCGCCGCCTGGTGGCCCTGGACATTCCTTTCACGCACGCCAAGATGATTTCGGCCGATGCCGAAGCCCTCTTCGAGTCCCAGAACCAGAAGCTTAAGGCGGGGCTGCAGAAGTCCCTGGGGCGTCCGTTCTGCACCGTTTACAGGATGGGCGACGTTGCCGACAATTTCTACGGCCCTCTGGTGGCGTCGACGGGTGTGCTGAAGGTCTTCGACCTTATGCCGTTCCACCACGGATTCTGCCTCCAGTATCCTTCCGACGAAGATATTACGCGCCCTATTGCCAGGCAGAAACAGATGAAACTTACAACTACCTTGAAAGAGTACGGCCACTGGTGCAAGACCACGGGAATAGTGAGCGTGGGAGCGCTTAACCAGAGGCTTCTTTCCGGCGGCGCCGTAAGTCTCATAAACCTTTGCGAAGCCCGTCAGGAAAGGGCTTATGCCGAACTTGCCGACAAAATTTATGCAGAGCGCGACCATGTGAAGATTGTGTTCCTTGCGGGGCCGTCTTCCAGCGGTAAAACCTCTTCATCGCTGCGCGTTGCCCAGCAGCTTAAGGTGCTGGGAATGAACCCCAAGGTGATAGAGCTGGACAACTACTTTGTGGAGCGTGAAAGAACGCCCCTGGACTCTTTCGGCAACTACGACTTCGAGGCCCTTGAGGCCATGGACCTTGAACTGCTGGGAAAGCACCTCAACGCGCTTCTTGCAGGTGAGGAAGTGGAGATTCCGCGGTACGATTTCAAGGAGGGACGGCCGTTCTTCGAGGGCAACATGATGCACCTGGAAGAGAACGACATCCTTGTGATGGAAGGCATCCACGCCCTGGATCCGGAGATGGTCCCTGGTGTAGACCAGAGCAGGATTTTCCGCATTTATGCTTCGGCCCTCACGTCCCTTAAACTGGACGAGAACTGCTGCATTTCCACAACGGACAACAGGCTCCTGAGGCGCATGGTCCGTGACAACCGTGTGCGCGGAATTACTCCGGAAGACACCATCCTCCGTTGGCCGTCCGTCCGCCGCGGTGAAAGGAAGTACATCTTCCCCTTCCAGGAGAATGCCGATGCCCAGTTCAACACGGCCCTGCTGTATGAGCTGCCGCTGCTCCGCTACTACGCCGAACCTCTCCTCAGGCGTATCCTGCCGTCATCGGCCGCCTACCCCGAGGCCTGCCGCCTCCTGAAGTTCCTGGACTACATAGTTCCGCTCCAGCCCGCAGAGATTTCGGCCATTCCGCCCACCTCCATCCTCCGCGAATTTATAGGGGGACAGACGTTGTAAACTTGCATGTTAAAACCTAAAACCGCCTGTTGTCATGAAACCCACCATTGCCCGTCGGCTGGAATTGCGGAGGGAGCATAAGCCCAATCCTGTCATCTATACCATCCTGTATGGTGTTGTAGAGGTGTTGAAAGCCCGTCTCCACACCAAATTCACGTTCAAGGTGCATCCAGGAAAAGACAAGGAGCCCTTTGTTCTTGTGAGCAACCATGCCTCCCGCAACGACTACGTTTTCACCGCGCCCGCAGTATGGCCTCACCGGCTTAACTATGTGGTCGGGTACAATGAGTTCTTCCGATTCCCCACGGCGCTGCTCCTAAAGTTTGCCCAGGTTATCCCAAAGCGGAATTTCGTTCCGGATGTCCACACCATTCAGTCCATGATGCGCATTATCCGCAGTGGCGGGCACGTGATGTTCATGCCGGAGGGCATGAGTTCCATAACCGGAATGTGCCAGCCCGTAATGCCCGGAACAGGAAAACTCCTGAAAAGACTGGGCGTGACGGTATACTACACCAAGATTTCCGGCGGCTATCTCACATACACCAAGCACTGCCTGGACGAGCGCATAGGAAAAACGGAAGTAGTGGTGGACAGGATGTTCACAAAGGAAGAGGTTGCCAAATTGTCGGAGACTGAGATAGAAGACCGCATGAACCAGCTCCTTGCCCACGACGACTACATGTGGAATGCCCGTGAACACAACGTATTTGCAGGCAATGGCCTGATGGCAAAGCGCCTTGACACCCTTCTTTACATGTGCCCCAAATGCGGCAGCATGTACAAGATGTCCTGCGAGGGCAATGCCATGACCTGCACGGCCTGCGGCAACAAGATCGTAATCGGCGAAGACTACTCAATAAAACCCGCCTCCGAAGGCTCCGTCTGCCCTCCCCTTGTAACCGACTGGACCATAATGGAAAGGGAAAGGGCCGCCAAAGACGTAAAGGCCGAAGGCTTCAGTTTCTCCGACAAAGTCAAAGTTGGAATGCTGCCCGATTACAAGTACCTTACCGGAGACAATACATCCGAAATCTGCGGGGAAGGCACGCTTACCCTTGACAAGGAAGGCCTCCATTTCAAGGGCGCCATAAATGGGGCCGAAAAAGCATTTGACATTTCCATCGCCCAGCTGCCCACATACGGGATGTGCACGGACATTTCCCGTTTCTACACCTTTGTAGACGGCGTTTTCCATGAATTCTATCCGGAACGCGGAGAGGTTCTCCGCTGGGACCATCTCACTGAAGAAATGCATCGCGCCCATGGCGGGAAATGGCAGAATACGCCTTACAGGGATTAATCTTGGAGTTGTATAGAAATGAAAGTAGGTATCATAGGAGCCGGCCACATTGCCGAAAAAGCAGCCACAACTCTGGCCGCCATGGAGGACATGGAATGCCTTGCAATAGGCTCACGCTCATTGGAAAAGGCCCGGAGCTTCGCCTCCATGTTCGGGATAGAGAGGGCCTATGGCTCCTATGCCGAACTTCTTGCCGACCCTGACGTTGAACTTGTCTACATTGCAACGCCGCACTCGCATCACTTTGCAGTAACGCGTGACGCCATCCTTGCCGGGAAACCGTGCCTTGTGGAGAAGTCCTTCATGCTGAACGCCACGGAGGCTGCGGGGATAATAGGCCTTGCACGCGAAAAGGGCGTTTTCGTGGCCGAAGCCATGTGGACGCGGTATATGCCGGTGCGCGAAATGGCTCTGGAACTGCTGGAGTCCGGCATTATTGGAAAGCCTGTAACTCTTTCGGCCTCATTGTCTTACAATGTATCTGACAAAGAGCGTGTCCTGAGCCCGGAACTTGGCGGCGGGGCGCTGCTGGACCTTGGCGTGTATGTCCTTAATTTTGTAAGGATGTACTGCGGCAGCCCAATTCGGGATCTCAGCACCACCTGCATCAAGGCGCCCACCGGAGTGGACGCCTCCGAGGCAATAACCTTCATCCACGAGGACGGGACGCTGTCTTCCGTGCAGGCATCGGCCTTCTCACAGGGAGAAAACTTTGGCGTAATTGCCGGCACCACCGGTTATCTGGAGTTCGACGACCTTATCAATCCAAAGCACATAAAGGTTTGCCGCAAGCGCCATGTTGTGGAACAGGAAATACCTGTGCCGCAGCAGATTACAGGGTTTGAATATCAGTTTCGCGCCTGCCGGGACGCCATTGCCGCCGGCCTTTTGGAACCTTCCCAGATGCCTCACGCCGAAACCCTCTACATCATGCACCTCATGGACCGTCTCCGCGCCCAGTGGGGCGTCCGCTTCCCCGGGGATTAGCGCCCGTTTAGGTCTGGGGTTGTACCGTCGCGGGTCTGGGGCCATACCGTCGCAGGTTCGTGGCTATACCGTCGCAGGTCTGCATTTTTGGGCCGAACTGCGACGCAAATCGGCCATAGGAAGCAAAAACCGTCGCAGGTCAGGCGTTTTTTGCAGACCTGCGACATTTTGTGTCCCCACCTGCGACGATTCCCGCTACCACCTGCGACGCCATTGCCGTGTTTGTATGGAAAACGCTACTACAGGCAATCTAAATGTAAACACGGCAATGGGGTAAACGGCAAAAACGGCCTCAGGAGACCCAAAGTGCGGTTTAACTTTCGGAAAGGTAGCATGGTGGACCAGGTCCACGGGCGCACGTACGGCATTTCCGTTTTTCTTCGTATCTTTGTAATCTCTATGGCAAAGGAATACATTCAGATACGCGGAGCGCGGGCAAACAACCTGCAAAACATTGACGTAGACATCCCCAGGGGGCAGTTTGTGGTGGTGACGGGCCT
>DGXO01000013.1:9813-35274 GCA_002395605.1 Bacteroidales bacterium UBA4230 | reverse complement strand
GTCAGGATAAGCGCTGAAAGCATCTAAGCGCGAAGCCGTCTCCAAGATGAGTTTTCCCTTGAGGGTCGTGGGAGACTACCACGTTGATAGGCAGGATGTGTAAGGTCGGTGACGGCCTCAGCAGACCTGTACTAATAGCCCGAGAGACTTTCTCTAGAAGAAAGATAATGCCGATTGAAGCGAAGTTCTGTCGTTGCATTGCATCTGTCATCCTGAGCGTTAGCGAAGGATCTCTATTCTCTCAAGTCATATATTGCCGCGGTTATAGCGGTGAGGAACCACCTCTTCCCATTCCGAACAGAGAAGTTAAGCTCACCATCGCCGATGGTACTGCCCCACCAGGTGGGAGAGTAGGTAGCTGCGGTTTTTTGGAATGCCAGACGTCAGAAGACGCCTGGCATTCTTCGTTTTGGGCTGGGCCCAAAACCAAAAAACCCAAGCCCTCCGTTACCCCCTCCCTTTCTTCCCTCCCCTCGGGGGAGGGATGGCCATTCTGGTGTCATTTCGAGCGGAGCCCGGAGGGCGAAGTCGAGAAATCTCACGTGAATCTCATAAATTATTACTATATTTGCATGATTTAATAGAATACTACACTTAAATCCTATAAAATTATGCAAATTGTACAAGTTTTCGGCAGGGAAATCCTTGATTCACGCGGAAATCCTACCATTGAGGTTGAAGTTACCCTTGATTCCGGTTTTGTTGGAGTAGCAGCTGTTCCTTCAGGTGCATCCACCGGTGAGAATGAAGCTCTCGAGCTTCGTGACGGTGACAAAAAGCGTTACGGCGGCAAGGGCGTCCTCAAGGCCGTTGACAATGTGAATAAGGTGATTGCTCCGGAAATCATCGGCATGGATGCTACCCAGCAGAGGGCCATCGACAAAGCCATGATCGAACTGGACGGCACCCCCACCAAGTCTAAGCTTGGCGCAAACGCCATCCTCGGCGTATCCCTGGCAGTTGCAAAGGCTGCAGCCGCAGAGCTCGGCCAGCCCCTCTACCGCTACCTTGGCGGCACCAACGCCTACGTTCTCCCCGTTCCCATGATGAACATCATCAACGGCGGTGCACACTCCGACGCCCCCATCGCATTCCAGGAGTTCATGATCCGTCCCATCGGCGCAGCCAATGAGGCCGAAGCCGTACGTATGGGCGCAGAGGTCTTCCACGCTCTCCAGAAGGTTCTCAAGGGCCGTGGTCTCTCCACCGCAGTAGGTGACGAAGGTGGTTTCGCTCCCGCTCTGAAGGGCATCAACGACGCCCTTGACTGCATCATCGCAGCTATCGAAGGTGCCGGTTACGTTCCCGGAAAGGACGTTACCATTGCCATGGACTGCGCAGCTTCCGAGTTCTGCTTCAAGGAGGACGGCAAGTTCTACTATGACTACAAGCAGCTCAAGGACGGCAAGAAGAAAGATCCTCGCGGCCGCAAGCTCACCACAGACCAGCAGATCAATTACCTCAAGCAGCTTATCGCCAAATACCCCATCGATTCCATCGAGGACGGTCTCTCCGAGGAAGACTGGGAGGGCTGGGTAAAGCTCACCAAGGCTATCGGCGACAAGTGCCAGCTTGTTGGCGACGACCTCTTTGTAACCAACGTGAAGTACCTCCAGAAGGGTATCGAGATGGGTGCAGGTAACTCCATCCTCATCAAGGTCAACCAGATTGGTTCCCTCACCGAAACCCTTGACGCCATTGAGATGGCTCACCGTCACGGCTACACCACCGTTACCAGCCACCGCTCCGGCGAAACCGAGGACACCACCATCGCCGACATCGCCGTTGCCACCAACAGCGGCCAGATCAAGACCGGTTCCCTCAGCCGCACAGACCGTATTGCCAAATACAACCGTCTCATGCGCATTGAGATTGAACTGGCCGAAGAAGCACGTTATGGCTATAAGAAACTTCGCTAAGTATCTTGCAGTAGCGGTCCTGACCGCTGCCTGCCAGGTACAAGAACCTATTTCAAATTCACAGGCTCCGGCAAAAACGGAGCCTGTGGCTTCTAATGACATTCCCGGGCTCGTTTCCGTCCAGTTTGACGAATACCTTGCCGCCGCAATAGAAGAGGCCCTTGCCGCCGGCGAGGCCGTTCCTACCAAGGCGCCAGGCATGGGAAACCTCATAGAGGAACTGGGGATAGAAAGCCTGGAACGCGTTTTTCCGGACGCCGGGGAGTTCGAGCCCCGAAGCCGGAAAATGGGGATGCACCGCTTTTACAGGGTGAAGTTCTCCTCAAATGTCCCCGCCACAAAGGCGTCGGCCTCATTTGAATCCATGCCCGGCGTGGTTTCGGCCCATCCCGTGAGGAGGATAGTGAAAAGGGCCTATGAAACGCCCAACGACCCCTATTTTTCCAGACAGTGGCATTATTACAACTCAAGTAAAGCCGGAGCAGACATTAATGTCAAGGACGTGTGGAAAAACTACACCACCGGCAATGAGAATGTTGTGGTGTGCGTGGTGGATGAAGTGGTAGACGCCACTCATCCGGACCTCAAGGACAATCTCTGGACAGATGCCAGCGGCCATACCGGATACAATTTTGCGCGTGGCAGCTGGGACCTTTCAGTACGCCCGCCTCAGAATTATTGGGATGATGAAGGTGACACGGGGCACGGTACTCACGTTGCCGGTACCATAGCGGCTGTAAGCAACAATGGCGTGGGTGTAGCCGGCATTGCCGGAGGAGACTATGCCGCAGGGGAAAAGGGCGTGCGCCTCATGTCCTGTGCCATTTTCTCCGGAACCAGTTATGCCGATGACGTCCAGTGCGCAAATGCCGTCAAATGGGGCGCGGAACATGGCGCCGTCATTTCCCAGAACAGCTGGGGACCTTCGGCCGACCTTAACCTGGACGGCAACATATCCGCATCCGAGCTTAATACTTACCGCACTTACACCATAGACAAGTACCATCCGGAGCTGAAAGTGGCTATTGACTACTTTATAGAGTATGCCGGTTGTGACGCTCAGGGTAACCAGCTCCCGGATTCCCCCATGAAAGGAGGGCTGGTGTTTTTTGCCTCCGGAAATGAAGGCGCAGAGGGCGTAGACTGGGACCCTTATGCCGCATATGAACCGGTGATAGGAGTGGGTGCATTCAACGAGAGCGGAAACAGGGCTTCTTATTCCACTTACGGAGAGTGGGTGGACATTGCTGCACCGGCCGGAGAGGGATACTCTTCCTCAGGCTCTGTCTGGAGCACGGTTCCCACCAAGATAGTCACAAGCGGTTACGCCGGTTCAGGCTGGGCCGGAACTTCCATGGCCTGCCCCCATGCCAGCGGAGTTGCGGCACTTATAGTGTCTTACTTCGGCGGGCAGGGTTTTACCGCAGCCAATGCCAAGGACATCCTCTTCGGCGGCCTTGGAAACACTATTGGCGGAAGCAGGCCCGTTGGAAAGAAGATTGACGCCCTTGCATCCTTTGAATACGGTCTTGGGCACCATATTACCCCCGGTGAAAACCATGCTCCTGCAATAAAGTTCTCGCCCTCTGAAATTACACTGAAGGCTCATGAGAGCGCGGTCATTTCCGTGGGTGTCTCAGACCCAGACGGAGATGCGGTGGAGGTTCTCCTGGAGGATCCCGGCTCAAATGCCGTAACCTTCGACGCTGCCACCATGACTCTCAGGATTTCGGCAATGAAAGAGCCCCAGGGAGGCAGTTTTACGGCTGTATTAAAAGCCACGGACATGCCATCCAGCGCAGAGTTCCAACCAAAATCGGCCACGGCAAACTTCAGCTATACGGTTCTTCCAAACCATGCGCCTAAGGCTTCAGGTGTGGTCCCGGACCAGTACAACGCATCTTTCAGCATCCTCCATGTAGATATGGCCGAACATTTCACCGACGAAGACGGGGAGACCCTCCGCTATGAGGCTTCCGTTTCTGACCCCGCCCTTGCTTCGGCCGCAATAAACGGCACGTCTGTGGTTATAAGTCCCAAGGAACATGGCGTAATAACCGTGTACGTGACGGCCCGTGACGGCATAGGGGCATCGGCCTCTTCTTCCTTCAGGGTGGCGTTTGTGAATCCGGCGCAGCCCGTAATGCTATCAAGCCAGAATGTGACGGAGGCCCTGCAAATGACCATAGACTCCCGTGAATCCGTGGATGTGACCGTTACGGTTTACAACGCGGCCGGAGCGCAGGTGCTCAGAAGCGTCAATACGGCAAACGTCTTCAACCCCATAAGCATGGACGTCTCTTCGCTTGCACCAGGCAGATATACCGCCGTAGTGGCCTACAGCGGTAAATCCGTAAAGGTGAAGTTCTCCAAATACTAGAGGGTATCCTGCTTGAGGTCTTCAACGTACCGCGCGATTCTGTCAAGTTCGCGCGGTATTGCTATACTCTGGGGGCAGTGGGAGAGGCACTCGTTGCAGTGGATGCAGTGGCTGGCCTGACGGACAGATGCAACGGCCCTGTCGTAGCTCACGAGGTAGGCCTTCTTGAGTTTTGCATAGTCCTTCTGCTCCGGGCTCTGGGCATAGGTGCCGGAGGTGATGGCACGGTTGTAGTGCTGGAACACACCGGGGATGTCTATACCCCAGGGGCACGGCATGCAGTATTTGCAGTCTGTGCAGTTTACAAGCGGGTACTCCTTCATTTCCACGGCCATGCGCTCCATGAACCCCAATTCTTCTTCCGTGAGGGGCTTGAAGTGGCCGAAGGTCTTGATGTTGTCCAGGAGGGGATCCATGGATGTCATGCCGGAGAGTATGCACAGGATGTCGGGGTAGGTGCCGCAGAAGCGGAAAGCCCATGATGCTATGCTCTTTTCAGGCTCCCTTTCCTTCATCTGGCGGGCGATTCCCGCCGGGACATTGGCCAGGCGGCCGCCAAGCAGGGGCTCCATGATTATCATGGGGATGCCGCGTTTTGAAAGTTCCGCGTAAAGGTAGTCGGCGTTTACGTTGCGGATGCCGTCTGCGTGACGCCAGTCCACGTAGTTCATCTCTATCTGGCAGAAGTCCCAGTGCATCTGGCCGCTGTCTTCCAGCTCCATGAAGTAGTCGAACTCGTGCTTGGCACCGTGGAAGGAGAAGCCAAGGTTGCGGATTCGGCCGGCTTCTTTTTCCTTGAGAAGGAAGGGCACAAGGCCGTTGTCCACGTACCTCTTGTTGTAGGCCGCCGCACCGCCGTGCCCTATGGCGTGGAGGAGATAGTAGTCGAAGTAGGATGTCCGGAGCTGCTCAAATGAGCGTTTGTACATCTCTATGGATGCTTTGGCCGAAGAATCCCCAAAGTTGGAGAGCTTGGTTGCAATGTAGTAGCTCTCGCGGGGGTGCCTTGAGAGGGCCTTTCCGGCGGCGTCCTCGCTGAGACCCTGGAGGTATGCGGGTGAGGTGTCAAAGTAATTGACTCCGTGTGCGATGGCGTAATCCACCATCTCGTTTACGGCAGCCTGGTCTATGATGTCCTTGCCGTCCGGGCCCTTTATCATGGGCCAGCGCATGCAGCCGAATCCAAGCAGGGACACGCGGTCTCCGTTGCGTGGATTCTCACGGTAAATCATTGCCTCGGGGCCTTCGTCGCTTGTCATGCCCGCCTTTGACCTGGCATCTTTGGGGGCGCAGGACACGGCCACTGCCGCAGCTGCACCGGTTTTCAGAAAATCTCTCCTGTTCATACGTGCTGATATTTACCGTTTACAAGTATTGCGCTTATGGGCCTTACGGGGCAGTACTGCTCACAGGCTCCGCAGCCGATGCATATTTCTTCGTGGACAGTGGGGACCTTTGCTCCGTCATGCTCCACCATGCTTATGGCACCTACGGGGCATTTGCGGGCGCAGTTTCCGCAGTTGGATTCTCCGGTGGCGCTGAGGCAGGTCTCAAGGTTCACCCTGGCCGTTCCAATGTGGTACTGGGTCTTTTCTTCACGGGTGATTTTGAGGATGGCGCCGGTGGGGCACACCTCCGAGCACCTGGTGCATTCAGGGCGGCAGAAACCTTTGTCATAACTCATTTCCGGCTGCATCAGGGTTTCAAGCTTTGTAGAGGGCCGAAGAACTCCGTTTGGGCATTCGGCAACGCAAAGCTGGCAGGCCGTGCAGTGGGAGTAGAAGTCTTTTACGCTTTTGGAGCCGGGGGGCGTGACGGGGATTTCGCGCTCCGGGGCATGTTTGGGAAGGACTTCCGCGAAGCCACCGTCAACCTTCTTTGCGGCCTCCTGAGCCTTTGCTTCCACGCTTTTAAGGGCGGCTGCGCCAATTGCCACGGCCGTTCCGGCCATGAATGCGCGGCGGCCGTTGTCGTTATTGTCATTCTGAGGTTTTGCCGAAGAATCTCCGCCCCTCCATGCAAACTTGTATTCAAGCGCGCCGAACTTGCAGCTGTCAAGGCAGTTGAAGCAGTCTACGCAGCGGGAGTAGTCTATCTTCTGCGCCTCCTTGCTTATGGAAATGCACTGGGCCTTGCATTTGTGCTCGCAGGCCTTGCAGTGCTTGCATTTTTCGGCATCAATGACCGGGCGGAACATTGCAAAGCGTGAGAAGAAGCTGAGCGTTGTGCCAACCGGGCATATTGTATTGCAATAAGTGCGGCCGCCCTTGAATGACAGAACCACAATTACTACAAGCGTAACAGCGGCTATTATGAAGGTGGGAAGGCTCCTTATCCAAACCTCCTTGGAGTAGAAGGTGTATCTTCCTGCGCGTTCCGATATGGCGGCAAGGAGGTTGTTGCCCCAGAGGTAGACGGGCTGGAGGAGGTTCTGGACAATTCGGCCGTAAGCGCTGTAGGGGGCAAGGAGCGCCACAAAGGAGCTTACCCCGGCTATGAGGGCTGCCACAAACAGCACCCATACGCCGTAGCGCAGCCATTTGAGCTCCTTATGCCACTTGTAGGGGGCCTTGGACTTATGGGTGCCAAGCCATGAAATGCCGTCCTGGAATACTCCCAGGGGGCAGATGACAGAGCAGTACACACGGCCGAAAAGCAGCGTTAGAAGCACAAGGGCCACAATGACGCCCACGTTCAGGGCCAGCACTGCCGGCAGAAACTGGACTTTTGCCATCCATCCAAGGTAGCCGTGGAGTGCACCGGTAAAATCAAGGAATAACAAAGTGATGCAGGCCCAGAATATGGCCGCAACTCCTACTCTAATCTTTTTCAACATGTTATACGCATATCGTTTTATGTTTGCAAAGGTAAATAAAAAAATTAGTATATTTGCATGATTCAACAACCAGAGAAAGTTATGTTACCTAAGGCTAAGGAAATTGTGGACGCCATGTCCGTCAAAATGCAGGATGCAGTAGATTATCTTGAAGAAGACCTCAAGAATTACCGTGTTGGCAAGGCCTCTCCGGCCATTCTCAACCCCGTAATGGTAGACTATTACGGTACGGCAACGCCTCTTAATCAGGTGGCTTCCATCACCACCCCGGACGCCAAAACCATCGCCATACAGCCCTGGGAACGTTCCATGATCGGCAAAATTGAGAAAGCCATCCTGGACGCAAATGTTGGCCTCACCCCCTCCAACAACGGAGAAATCATCCGTTGCATGGTTCCCCCGCTCACGGAAGAGCGCCGCAAGGAACTCATCAAGAAGGCAAAGGCCCAGGGAGAAACCACCAAGGTTACCATTCGTAACGTCCGCCGTGACGGCATAGACCTTCTCAAGAAGGCCCAGAAGAACGACGGCCTCTCAGAGGACGGCGAAAAGGAGGGCGAGGACGAGCTCCAGAAGGCAACGGACAAGTGGGTGAAGAAGGTGGACGAGGTCATCTCCGCCAAGGAAAAGGATATCCTTACCGTCTAATGCCTGAATCCGTAGCTATACAAGGGTACAAGGGCTGCTTTCATGAACAAGCAGCCCGTTTGTTTTATGGTGATGTGTCCATCGTAGAGTGCGCCACCTTCCAGGACCTTTTCAAGGTAAAGGCCGATGCCATTGTGATGGCAATAGAGAACACGGTTTCCGGAGGTCTGCTGCACAACTTCGAACTCCTGCGGGCATCCCGTCTTCCGGTAAAAGGGGAAGTCTACATCCGTATCGGCCAGAACCTAATGGCGCTTCCCGGGCAAAAACTGGAGGATATCAGGGAGGTACGGACGCACTATATGGCAATTAACCAAACCCGCCCGTGGTTTGAGAAAAACGCCCCCTGGATACGCCTCACGGAGAGCGAAGACACAGCCAAAAGCGCTGCGGAACTTGCCCAAAGCGGAGAAATGGGAGTGGGCGCAGTGGCCGGGGAACTTGCCGCCAGCCTTTATGGCCTTGAAATCCTTGCCCCCGGGATAGAAACTTTCAAGCAGAATTTCACGCGTTTCCTGGTTATCGATGATGCCCTTGAAGTGCCCCCGGAGCAGATAAACAAGGCAATCCTTTGCTTTACGCTGCCTCACAAGCCCGGCTCTCTTGCGCAGATCCTCACCATCCTGAGTTTCTACGACATGAACCTCACCCGCATCCAGTCCCTTCCCATTCCTGGCAGGGAGTGGCAGTATTTTTTCTACGCCGATATTAAATTTGAAAGCTACCAGCGTTATCTCCAGGCCCTCCAGGCGGTGAAGCCGCTCATTGAGGACCTCCAGATCCTGGGAGAATATGAAGCCGCAATATGATAATCAATCCAGCAGACAGGACTATTTCCGTAAAAGAGTATTACTTTTCCATAAAGAACAAGGAAATAGTGCGCATAAACGCTTCCCGTCCCGGAGATCCTGTGATAAACCTTGGAATAGGTTCACCGGACGGCGCCCCGTCACAGGAGGCTGTTGAGGCCATGGTGGATTGCGCCCGCAAGGCCACCACTCACGGCTACCAGAGTTACATCGGCATCCCGGAACTTCGGCACGCAATTGCAGGCTGGTACTCCAGATGGTACGGCGTGGAATTGGATCCGGCCTCTGAAATCCAGCCTCTTACGGGCTCCAAGGAAGGAATCCTCCTTCTGTCCCTCACCTTCCTCAACAAGGGAGACAAGGTGCTGGTGCCAAATCCCGGCTACCCTACATATACTTCGGCCACGCGCATGTGTGAGGCCGAAGTAGTGAACTACAACCTCCTGGAGGATGGCGGCTGGTACCCTGATTTCGACCAGCTTGAATCAATGGACCTCACGGGCGTGAAACTGATGTGGGCCAACTACCCCAACATGCCCACCGGGGCTCCTGCACGCAGGGATGTGTTTGAACGGTTGGTGTCCTTTGCAAGCCGCCACGGAATACTCCTTGTCAACGACAACCCTTACGGCTTCATCCTCAACGAGCCCCAGTCCATACTGGCCATTCCCGGCGCCCGGGAGTGCTGCATGGAACTCAACTCCCTGTCCAAGAGCCACAACATGGCCGGATGGCGCGTAGGAATGCTGGTTGGAGACGCAGCCGTCATCAAGGAAGTGCTCAAGGTCAAGTCCCAGATGGACTCCGGCATGTTCAGGGGCATTCAGGAAGCCGCCGTTGCCGCCCTCAATGCCGGTCCCGAGTGGTACGAGGCCCTCAATGCCGAATACCGTCGCCGCCGCGAACTCGCCTGCCGCATCATGGACACCATCGGCTGCACTTACGACGCCAATGCCGGTGGCCTCTACGTCTGGGGCCGTGTGCCTCAGATGCCCGGTCAAGCCGGGCATGACGTGGATGCCGGGAGTGACGCGGATGCCGGGAGTGACGTCATGGCCGACTCCGATCGGCCATCTCCCGCCGCAGTGCTCTCAGACAAATACCTCTACGAGGCTGGCGTGTTCCTCACCCCGGGATTCATCTTCGGCAGCAACGGGGCAAATTACCTCAGGATATCCCTCTGCGCCAATGTTCCCACGCTGGAGAAGGCGCTTGAAAAGATAGCGTTTTCGCTAAGTGTCAAATAATGAAGCGTTTACGGCTTTTGCTCCCGGCAAAAACGCCCGGAGTAAAACGCATAAAGTGTTAATAATGAGTGAATTAAAGAAAACGGTTGGAATAATCGGCCTTGGCCTTATAGGCGGTTCCATGGCAATTGACCTTAAACGCAGGGGTTTTGCCCAAAAAATCCTTGGCGTTGAGGCCGATCCCGTAGCCGCCGAGGCCGCAAAGACTATCGGCCTGGCCGATGAACTGGTCTCCGTTGAAGAGTGCGTGGACCGCTCCGACATTATTGTGGTGGCCGTTCCCGTAGGCGCCGCCGTTAAAATGCTTCCCGGCATCCTTGACCGCATTCATTCAGGGGCAGAGGCCCCTTCTGGAGCATTTGCCCGGATAGGGTCGCGAAGCGACGCGGAAGAAGGGGCCTCTGCCTCTGACAAGAAGATTGTCATAGACGTCTGCTCCACAAAGGAGCACATCTGTAGCGCCGTGAAGTACCATCCGGCAAGGAAGCAGTTTGTGTGCACGCATCCCATGGCGGGAACGGAGTATAGCGGCCCCTGGGCGGCCCAGCCGGGGCTCTTCGATGGCAGGGCGTGTATTTTTGCCGACCAGGAGGAATCGGCCCCATGGGCGGTGCAGACCATACTTGAGCTCTATTCCTGCCTTAACATGAGGCCCATTTTCATGAGTTCCTCCAGCCATGATGTCCACACCGCATACGTGTCCCACATTTCCCACGTGACTTCGTTTGCCCTGGCGCTTACGGTGCTTGACAAGGAAAAGGACGAGAAACATATCTTCGACCTTGCTTCCGGCGGCTTCTCCTCCACGGTCCGCCTTGCAAAGTCCAACGCCGACATGTGGATTCCAATCCTCACCCAGAACCACGACAACGTTCTGCAGGTGATGGATACCTATATAGAAAAAATGAAACAGTTCCGTGACGCCGTTGCCTCCTATGACGAAGACGCTCTCCGGAAACTGATAGAAGACGCCAACCGCATAAAACGGATTATCCGCTGACCGGCAAACGGTTGACAGTCAACGATATACGCAAAGTCGGGTGCACCTGCAGGTGCACCCGAGGAACAGGAAAAGATTGATAGTTAGATAGTTATGAGCCACACACTGGATATTGTCCCCGGAACAGAGTGGGGATTCTTCACGCTTCCGAGGCCTATGTGCATTGCAGGGCCCTGCAGTGCCGAATCTGAACAGCAGGTACTGAAGACGGCGGAGGGCCTGAGCGCCTTCGGCATACATGTTTACCGTGCAGGTATTTGGAAACCGCGTACCCACCCCGGAAGTTTTGAGGGCGTGGGGACTCCCGGCCTCAAGTGGATGCGCCGCGTGAAGCAGGAGCTTGGCATGAAAGTGTGCACGGAGGTTGCCAGTGAAAAACATGTCCTGGAGTGCATCAAGTACGGTGTGGACATGGTTTGGATTGGGGCCCGCACAAGCGCCAACCCCTTCCTCATGCAGGAGATTGCCGATGCCCTTGAAGGCACCGACATGCCCGTCCTTGTGAAGAACCCTGTGAATCCGGACATCGACCTTTGGATTGGAGCCCTGGAGCGCCTGAACCGCGCCGGACTCCGGAAGCTTGGCGTCATCCACCGCGGCTTTTCAACTTCGGCCCCCATCCCTTACAGGAACGACCCCGGCTGGAAACTTGCCATTGAAATGCGTACACGCTACCCTCAGATGGCGTTTTTTGCCGACCCTTCCCACATGGCCGGAGACAGGAAGTACCTCCAGGAACTCTCCCAAAGGGCCATGGACCTTGGGCTTGACGGCCTTATGGTGGAAAGCCATTGCAACCCGGCCGAAGCCCTCTCCGACGCTAAGCAGCAGCTTACCCCTAAGGACCTCCAGAACCTTCTGGAGAGCCTTGTGATAAGGGAAAACACCTCCGACAACACCGCTTACAAAGATGGAATCGAGGCCCTTCGCGCCCGCATAGACGTAATTGACGACAAACTCCTGGAACTTCTCAGCGAAAGGAGCGGAGTCTCCAAGGCTATCGGCCGCTACAAGAAGGAGCACAACGTGGCCATCCTCCAGGCCGGCAGGTGGGAGCAGATTCTGGCCGACATGATACGCCGCGGCGCGGAGCTTGGAATCTCCGAGGCCGCCGTCACCGCCATTATGACCGCCATCCACGACGAATCCGTCCGCGTTCAGAACGACGTTTTGGAATCACAAAAATAATCCCTACCTTTGCAGCCCCGGAGGACGGATTTATGATAACTTGCAACCTCCGCGCAGTCAAAAAATGCTAAAGAATTACCTCTTCACGTCGGAGAGCGTGTCGGAAGGACACCCCGACAAAGTGGCGGACCAGATATCTGACGCCATTCTAGACCAGTTTTTAATGCAGGACCCGGAGGCCAAGGTGGCCTGCGAGACTTTCTGTTCCACCGGTATGGTGGTGGTAATGGGTGAAGTCAAGGCCGAAGCCTACGTAGACATCCAGACCACCGTCCGCAACACCATCCGCCGCATAGGCTACACCAAGGCCGAATACATGTTCGACGCCTCCAGCTGCGGCGTCCTCAGCGCCCTCCACGAGCAAAGCCCGGACATCAACCGCGGCGTGGAAAGAAAGCACGGCGAAGACCAGGGCGCCGGAGACCAGGGCATGATGTTCGGCTATGCATGCCGTGACACAGAGGACTATATGCCCCTGCCCCTGTACCTCAGCCACAAGATCCTTGAGATCCTGGCCGATATCCGTCACAATGAGCCGGAGCTCATGCCCTATCTGAGACCGGACGCCAAGAGCCAGTTCACCATTGAATACGACGGCGAAACCCATGAGCCCGTGAAGGTTCACACCATAGTCCTCAGTACCCAACACGACGAATTCGTGCCGGAATCCCTTGGCCGAATGACCTATGAGGAAGCCGTGAAGCAGTACGGACACACCAAGGTGGACGCCGCCATGCAGGCGAAAATCAGGGAGGACGTTGAAAATATCCTCATCCCCCGCCTCAAGAAGGCCCTCTCCAAGGAAACCGCAGCCCTTATTCACGACTTCATCCTTCATGTGAACCCCACCGGAAAGTTCGTGATAGGCGGCCCTCACGGAGACACCGGTCTCACCGGCCGAAAGATCATCGTAGACACCTACGGCGGCAAGGGTGCACACGGCGGCGGAGCCTTCTCCGGAAAAGACCCTTCAAAGGTAGACCGCAGCGCGGCGTATGCAGCCCGTTACATCGCAAAGAACCTGGTAGCCGCCGGAGTTGCCTCCGAATGCCTTGTCCAGCTTGCCTATGCAATTGGTGTTGCAAAGCCCGTGAGCGTTTACGTAGACACTTACGGAACCGCCGCCAAAGGCCTCTCAGACGGCGAAATCGCCGCCAAGGTCCAGGAAATCTTCGACCTTCGGCCCGCATCCATCATCAAGAAATTCCAGCTCAAGAACCCCATCTACGCCCCTACGGCCGCCTATGGCCATATGGGCCGAAAGCCCTACAAAAAGACCGTGAAGGTACAGGGCAAGGAAAAGATTGTCCAGTTCTTCGGCTGGGAGCTGCTTGACAGCGTACCTCAGGTAAAAAAAGCCTTTGGACTTTAGATTCTTCGCTCCGCCTGGAATGACATATTCCGGGCGGAAATTTTTGCTAGATTCATAAAAAGTCAGTATCTTCGCGGCGGATTTTTGGTTGAAGGAACATAGACTACTCAGTTAGTATCAATATTTATTCTTATCAAAACCTTATGAGAAAAGCTTTAAAAAGCATTCTGCTCGCTTTCACTACGCTGATTGTGGGCACTGTCGCCTATGCTCAGGTCACTACTTCGGCCCTCTCCGGCCGCGTGGTGGACCAGAAAGGCGAACCAGTCGTAGGTGCAGCCGTGCTGGCTCAGCATGAGCCCTCCGGCACCATCTATGGCGCTGTTACCAACGCAGAAGGTCGCTACTCCATCCAGGGTATGCGTACCGGCGGTCCTTACAAGGTAGACTTCAGCTGCCTGGGTTACACCGATGCCACTTACACCGGCGTCATCCTCCAGCTGGCCGAAACCTATTCCCTGAATGCAAAGATTGCAGAAAGCACAGAGATGCTTGAAGGTACTGTGGTCGTTGCTTCTCCCACTTCAAAGTTTGCCGCCCAGGAGCGTACAGGTGCTGTCACCAACATCTCCAACGACCAAATCCTGAGCCTTCCCACCGTCAACCGTAACATCACGGACGTTACCCGCCTTTCTCCTTACGGCGGCAACGGCATGAGCTTCGCAGGTTCCGACGGCCGTACCGCCAACTTCACCGTTGACGGTGCAAACTTCAACAACAACTTCGGTCTTTCCGACAACCTCCCCGGCGGCGGCAACCCTATCTCAATTGACGCCATCGAGGAACTCCAGGTTGTGATCAGCCCCTACGATGTCCGCCAGACCAACTTCATCGGCGGTGGCGTAAACGCCATCACCAAGTCCGGTACCAACACCTTCAAGGGCACCGCATACATCTATCACAAGAACGAGAACATGCAGGGTGACGCCATCGAAGGCGAGCAGATCTCCGGCGCCCGCGCCAAAGACCGCAGCACCACTTTCGGTTTCACTCTCGGCGGCCCCATCGTGAAGAACAAGCTCTTCTTCTTCGTGAACGGTGAAATGACCAAGAAGCCTACCGTGGTAAACCGCTGGAGAGGCTCCGAGGACGGCGTTCCGGATGAGAACAACTACATCTCCCGCACCACTCTCGCAGACCTCGAGACCGTGAAGAACCACGCCATGCAGACTTATGGCTACGACACCGGTTCCTACACTGATTTCCCCGCCAACGAGAACAACTACAAGATCCTGGCCCGCCTGGACTGGAACATCACCCAGAAGCACCATCTTGCACTGCGTTACAACTACACCCTCAACAACTACTGGAGCAGCCCCAACGCTTCTTCCATGGACGGTGGCACCCGTAGCGCATATGCACGTATGTCCCAGTACTCCATGTCCTTCGCCAACTCCATGTATTCCATGAACAACACCGTGCATACATGGTCACTGGACCTGAACAGCCGTCTTACGGACAATCTTTCCAACCAGTTCCTCGCAACCTTCTCCAAGCTTGACGACATCCGCGGCACCAACTCCTCCGAGTTCCCGTTCATCGACATCCTTGACGGCAGCGGAGACACCAACAACTACATGGCCCTCGGCTATGAGCTGTTCACCTGGAACAACGCTGTTCACAACACCATCGCAAACGTCAAGGACGACCTCACTTACTATGTAGGCAACCACAAGATCACCGGAGGCGTCAACTTCGAGTATCAGATGGCCGACAACCAGTACATGCGTAACGGTACCGGTTACTATCGCTACAAGTCCGTATCCGACTTCACAAGCGGCGCCACCCCCGAGGTCGTTTGCCTTACCTACGGCTACAACAAGGGCGGCGTCGTTGAAAGCGCCCCTGCAGCCCGTGTACAGTTCTACAAGGCAGGTCTCTATGCCCAGGACGAATGGAACATCACCGACGACTTCAAGCTCACCTACGGTGTACGCTTCGACGGCCTGTTCTTCGACAACAAGGACCTCATGACCAACAATGCCATCCTTGCCCTCGACTACTATCCTAAGGCAAAGAACTACCAGAAGACTAACATCGACACCGGCAAGTGGCCCACTTCCTCCCTCACCATCTCTCCCCGCGTAGGTTTCACCTGGGACGTATTCGGTGACAAGAGCCTGAAGGTCCGCGGTGGTACCGGCCTGTTCAGCGGCCGTCTGCCCCTTGTGTTCTTCACCAACATGCCCACCAACGGCGGTCTTGTGCAGTACCAGGCCCAGCTTGGTCCCAGCACCAAGTACAACAACCTCCCTCAGGCTGTCAAGGACAATTACGCCGACATGGCTGCCGTAATGGCCGCATTCAACGGAGGTCTTGTACGTGACGCCAGCGGTAATGTGAACACCGCCGCCCTTCGTGCAAAACTCATCGAGATGGGCTTCCCGGATACCGTATCCCCTGATTCCGGTACCGTTCCTTCTTCAATCAGCGCCGTGGATCCCAGCTTCAAGATGCCTCAGGTATGGAAGACTTCCCTGGCATTTGACTACACCCTGCCCGTGAGCTTCCCTCTCACAATCTCCGCAGAAGGTATCTTCAACAAGACCATCAACGCAGTTTCCATCTCCGACTGGAGCATGATGCCCGCCGAAGGTTTCGCCCGCTGGAATGGCGCAGACGCCCGTCCCATCTATCCTTCAACCTTCCGCAACACCACCAAGGCATTCGTCCTTGAGAACACCTCCAAGGGTTATGGCTGGAGCGCTAACGTAACCGTCAACGCACAGCCCGCCGAATGGCTCAGCCTCATGGCCGCCTACACTCACACCGTGAACAAGGAAATCACCGGTATGCCCGGCTCCGCAGCCGAATCTGCATTCACATATGTTCCTACCGCTGCCGGCCCCAACTACATCGGCCTGCACAACTCACAGTACGTGACCCCTGACCGTGTAGTTGCCTCTGCAACTGCCCACGACAAGAGCGGTAACCACTTCTCCCTCATCTATGAGGCATGGCGCGGCGGTTATGCTGCTTCCTACATGCTCAAGAACGACATGAACGGTGACGGCTACAACTACGACGCCCTCTACATCCCCACCGACGACCAGGTTGCCAGCAACCAGTTCCGTTTCGCCTCTGAGGATGACAAGAACCGCTTCATGGACTACGTTCACGCAAATCCTTACCTCAGCAAGCACCAGGGCCAGTACGCCGAGGCCTACAGCCTGTACAGCCCTTGGGTACACCGCTTTGACTTCAGCTACAAGCACGACTTCACCGTGAAGATCGGCCGTACCACCAACACCCTCCAGCTCAGCGTAGATGTCAAGAACATCATGAACCTGTTCAACAACAGCTGGGGCGTTGCCAAGTACCTGAACCCTGACGTATCTTCTTCCACCACCGAGGCCCGCGTACTTGAGTATGTGAGCACCGACGCAGAAGGTTATCCCGTATTCGCCACTCCCAAGAAGATCAACGGCAACACCAAGACCTGGATCCCTTACCACAACCTTGGCCAGTGCTGGTATGCTTCTATCGGCATCAAATATCTCTTCAACTAATAAAGGAACTAGAACATGAAACTTAAGAATATCATCGCCGCTATTGCGTCTGTAGCCGTTTTCGCCGGTTGCCAGACCGAACCTATGGTGGGTTCCTTTGCAGACTTCGAACTCAACAAGACCTTCATTTCCATTCCTCTTGAGGGTGGCAGCTCCGAAATCGCCATCACTGCCGCAGATGCATGGGAGGTAACCAAGCACTACGACACCGGCAAGAAGGATGACGACAAAAAAGCCATCATGGACTATGCTCCTTCATGGATCACCCTCAGCGCCACCTCCGGTGCTGCCGGACAGTCCAGCCTCACCATTACCGCCGAGGCCACTACCAGCGGCCGCGAGGTAGAACTCCAGCTCAAGTCCGGTTCCAAACTTCAGCACATCGTTGTCCGTCAGGGCTCCGTTGAGGCCGAAGAGGCTACCGCAGCAGAGGTCAACGCCGGCCCTGACGGCAAGACCTACATCGTGGAAGGCACCGTGACATCCATCGTCAACACCACCTATGGCAACTGGTACATGGTTGACAAGGCCGGCGACGAGGTTTACATCTACGGTACTCTTGACAAGAACGGCAAAACCAAGAACTTCCTCAGCCTTGGTCTCGAGGTTGGCGACGTTGTGAAGGTTTCCGGTCCCAAGACCACCTACAACGGCACCGTTGAACTTGTAGACGTTACCGTCCTTTCCATCCAGAAGGCCCTCCTCAAGATAGAGAGCGTAGAGCCACAGGAGGTTAGCAAGGAAGGTGGAGACGTTACCGTAAAGGTTACCATCAAGGGCAAGGGCGTTTATGCCGAAGTTCCCGCAGACGTTGACTGGATCTCCTACAAGAAGACCGTTTTCAAGGCCGGTGTTCCCACCCTCTTTGAAAAGAATCCCGCCGACACCGCCATCCTCAGCTTCTCCGTCGTTCCCAACGAGGGCCTGATGCCCAGGACCGCCACCATCGGCCTTTCCTCTTCAGACTCCAAGAGCATCACCTTCTCCGTTTCCCAGAAGTCCAACGCTCCTGACGTGAAGCCCATCGCAGACGCCATCGCAGACGGCTTCGCCCACGTCCATGGTACCGTAATGGCCATCTGCGCAAGGGGTTATATCCTTGCCGACGAATCCGGCGCCATGCTTGCTTATTATGGCAGCGCTTTCGATGCCGGCAAGTACAAGATTGGTGACGAGATTGAGATCGTGGACACCTTCGCCGCATACAACTACGGCCTCCAGATGAGCTGCGACGGCAAAGCTGACGGCTTTGTCCTTGAGAACAAGATCAAGGAAGGCAACGGCACCGTTACCTATCCGGAGCCCGTTGTCCTGACCTCTGAGAAAGTGGACGAGATCATTGCCTCCATCGACGGCAAGGACAAGACAAAGGCTACCGACGCCATCAAGATCCAGTATGTGGAGATTACCGGCACTCCCAAGAAGAGCGGCAACTACACCAACATCTACCTTGACGGTTACGATGCCGGAGACTTCTCCGCATACCAGCTTCCCGCAGAGTTTGACCTTGCATCCAAATTGGACAAGAAGGTTGTCATCCGTGGTTATCTGCAGTCCATCTCCGGTGGCAAGCACCTGAACATTGTGTTCACTTCCATGGAAGACGCACAGTAATCCCGCGCAAATACTCCAATTAATCCCGAGGCCCCAAAGCCCCGGGATTTTTATTGCCGAAAAAAATAATTATATTTGTAAACTGAACAATTAGGCAAGTAACCATTTAACAACCATACTAATGAAACTTAAGAATCTGTTCATCGCAGCAGTGGCCGTACTTGGCCTTGCTGCAGCATGCCAGAAAGCAGAAGAAAACATTCCTGCGGGCATTTCGGTAGACCCTACCAAAATTGAGGCCGATGCTAACGGCACCACCCAGCAGGTTAAAGTGACCTCCTCCGAGGCCTGGTCCGCAATTGTCCCTGAAGCCGCAAAGGATTGGCTTCACGTAACCCCCGTTGCAGGAAACAAGGGTGTAACCACCATCACCGTCACCGTAGATCCCCTCAGCGGCAAGCCCCGCAATTCCAAGATCAATTTCATGGCAGGGCTTTTCAACGCCAGCATTTCCGTAACCCAGACCGGAACGGAGGTTGCCAATGACGGTAAAACCCCTGCAACCGCTTTCACTGCCTCAGAGGCCTATGCTTGGGTGATGGAGAACATCTCCGAGGACAACGCCCCCAGCGCAGAGCCGTTCTATGTGAAAGGATTCATCCACAAGATTGGAGTTTACAAGGAAGTTGAGCAGTATTTCACCGGCAACAGCTACGGCAATGCCACCTTCTATATCTCCGACGGCAAGGAGTACGACCCCAATTCTGAGAAAGACTTCGAGGCCTATCAGGTGAATTATCTTGGCAACCGCAAGTTCGTCCAGGGCAAGGACACCGACATCAAGATCGGCGACGAAGTCATCATCTTCGGCCACCTCACCAAGTACAAGACTACCGCCGAAACCATGCAGCAGAACACTGGCAAGGGCGCATACATCTACTCCCTTAACGGCAAGGTGGAGGAATCTACTCCCCAGACCGAAATCACTGCCAGCACCGTGGCCGACTTCATCAAGAACGCCGACCCTAACACCTACTACAGGCTCACCGGTAAGGTATCGGCCTTCAAGACCGGCACCAACAACAGCGGTAAAAACTACATGCAGTTCAACCTCACCGACGAAACCGGAACCATCCTGGTTTACGGCTTCAAGGACGGCCAGTACGACGAATGGGCTTCCAAACTCTCTGACGGCGGCACCGTAGTCCTCACCGGCACCTACGAGTACTATTCCGCCAAGGAGCAGCATGAGGTTATGCAGGCCACCATTGAGAGCTTCGAGGCCGGCCAGCAGCAGACAGAGATAACGGACGCCACCGTGGCCGATTTCATCAAGTCCGACGGCGCCACCTACTACAGGCTCACCGGTAAGGTAAGCGGCTTCTACACCGGCAAATCCGGAGACCGTAACTACATGGGCTTCGACCTCACCGACGCCACCGGCACCATCACCGTTTACGGCTTCAAGGACGGCGAATACGATAAGTGGGCCGACAAAATCAAGGACTTCGGCACAGTTGTCCTCACCGGCACCTACGAGTACTACGCCAAGAACGACAAACACGAGGTAATGAACACCACCATCGAGAGCTTCACCGAAGGAGAGGCTCCCACTGAGTTCGAAACCCTTTCCATCGCAGACTTCATCGCTAAGGCCGATGCCGTCAACCAGTATCGCCTCAAGGGCACCGTCACGGAATTCAACATTGACAACCCCGAGAAAAAGTACATGAAGATCACCATGAAGGACGCCACCGGCGAAATCCTGGTGTACAGCTTCAAGGACGGCGAATTTGACAAGTGGTCAGGCCAGATTACCGAGGGCGGCGCCATCTCCGTTGTAGGTTCCTACAAGGATTATCAGGGCACCCCTGAGGTTGTTAACGCAACCATTGAGAGCTTTGAGGCCGATGCCAACTACAAGTACTGCAAGGTAGACGGCGCCACCGAAATCAAGGTTGCAGCTTCTGCCACAGAGGCCGAAGTGAAGATCAAGGCCAACACCGCCTGGACCATTACCACCACTCAGGGTGAGGCCGTTGCAACTCCCGCCAGCGGAAGCGCAGACGCCACCGTGAAGGTTACCTTCGCAGCCAACACCTCCACCGAATCCGACGTTGTCTACACCCTCAAGCTTGCCGCCAGCGAAGCTTCCGTAGAGGAGACCATCACCATCACCCAGGGCAAGGCTTCTCCTGACGGCGCCTCCAAGATTGAGATTGTCATGAAAGACTATGCCGAAGCAAACAGCTGGGAGAACAGCAAGCAGTACCTGACTATCACTCAGGGTGATGTCACAATCACTGCAACCGGCGGCGGCAATACCGGCAAATACTACGAGAACGGATATAACTGGAGAATCTATCAGAACGAGAACCCTACCCTTACCGTAGCAGTCGCCGGGGGCAAGGAGTTCGTTTCCGTGGCATTTGAGTATGTAAGCCAGAACACCGGTGTGCTTCTTGACAATGCCGGCGCCCAGGTAGACTCCGGTGTCGAAAGCACAAGTCAGGCCTTTACCGTTGGAAATAGCGGCTCCGCTACAAACGGCCAGGCCCGTATTACCAAGATTACCGTTACCGTAAAGTAACCAAAACGCAATGAAGCGTTCATTCCAGCCCCTTCAGTGGGCACTGGGACTTATTTCCGCAATGGTCTTGTTCTCCTGTCAGAAACAGGAGGACGAGACCATTCCGGTATTAAAGGTCCCGCAGGCGGTAGTTTCCGCACAGGGTGGCGGCCAGTCGCTTGAGGTGGCTGCAACCAGCTCCTGGACACTTTCCATAGACTACGCCAGTGCCGAAACCGGCTGGATTGAACTGGCCCAGACTGCGGGTTCGGCCGGGGTTTACCACGTCCGCATGAACGTTGCTCCCAATGAGGGAGACAGCCCCCGAAGCGCGACCCTTACCCTCAAGGGCATAACCCTTAAGGCCACCGCCCAGGTGAGCCAGGCAGGCTCCGGCGGCGGCGCTGCCGTTGCAGCCCCCATGTGGATGGAGCTTCCGGTCCTTGACCAGCCGGACCTCTACTTCTTCACCCACGACTGGGAAGGTGGACAGTACGTCAGCCGTCAGCAGAGCTCCAAACGCAGCTGGTCGTTTTACTGGGACCCCAAAAACTACGTCTCCCATTGGGTGGCCTATCCGCTCAACACCGGCCTTCTGAAGGGAAGTTACGGCCGCTATGACAATAAGGGCGGCGGATTTCCCCCGGACCCCATCCTCAGGGATCTTGGCATGACCCAGCCGGAACTCTGGGATCACTCCTATGGCGGCGGCTGGACCCGCGGACACCAGATCCCTTCGGCCGACCGCCAGGAAAGCGAGAAGGTGAACATGTGCACGTACTACGTCACAAACATGACCCCCCAGCAGTACGACTTCAACGGCGGAATATGGGCCAACCTTGAAGGCCGCGTAAGGTCCTACGCAAAGAACTGCGACACCCTGTATGTCGTGACCGGCTGCCATATAACCAGTGACTCCGACTGGTCCGGACACAGCGGCGGGGTTGCGGCACGCGTGCCTTCGGCATACTACAAAGCCCTCCTTCGGCTCAAGGGCGGTTCCTATACGGCTGCGGCATACTATCTCCCGCATTCAAAGAGCATTGCCGCCGACAATTTCTCCGATTACGCACTCTCAGTCTCCGCCCTCGAGAAGAAGGTTGGCGTAGACTTTTTTGCAGTCCTTCCCATGGTAGTTGGCAAGGACCAGGCATCGGCAATAGAAAAGGCCGATCCCAAGACGGTTGTTTCCAAATGGTAAACCTGAAACAATAACCATACATGAAAAAAACGTTATACATCATTGCAGCCCTGGCTCTTCTGATGCTTCCCCGCACCGCCGACGCCCAGAAGCACAAGAGCTATGTGATAGGTTTCTACAACCTTGAAAACCTCTTTGACACCTATCACGACGAAGGCAAGAACGACTACGAGTACCTCCCGGACGGCGCCAATGAGTGGACCGAGGAAAAGTACGCCAAGAAGCTTAAGAACATGGCCCGCGTCATTGCCGACATGAGAAAGGACAACGGCGCCTGGCATGCCGTCCTTGGCGTATCCGAGGTAGAGAACCGCCACGTCCTTGAAGACCTGGTGTCCGAGCCCGCAATAGCGGATGCCAACTACCAGATTGTCCACTACGACGGCCCTGACCGCCGCGGCGTAGACTGCGCGCTGTTTTATCGGCCGGAAGTGTTCAAGTACATCACCAGCGAATCCATCCCCTTCACCTTCGAGCCCTCCCGCATAGACTGGAGCGCCTGGACCGAAGAAGAGAAGGAAGCCTTCCGCACCCGTGATATCCTGATGGTGCGCGGAACCATTGACGGTGAGATGTTTGCATTCTTCGTATGCCACCTTCCCTCACGTCTTGGCGGCAAGGGCGCAGACCTCCGTCCCCGCGGTGCCGAAATCGCCTACATGAGGGCAATGGAGCTCCAGGAAGAGTTCCCCGGAATCAAGATTGTGGTGATGGGCGACATGAACGACAACCCCACGGACATCTCCATGACAGAGTACCTCCACGGCAAGGAATTCCGCGACGACCTTGACGACGAAGACTTCTTCAACCCGTTCCTGAGCATGATAAAGGCCGGTTACAGCTCCCTCTATTACCGCGGAGAAGGCAATATCTTTGACATCGTGATGGTGAACAAGGCCCTTGCCGATGCCGAAGACGACACCTTTGAGATTCAGCCCATCCTCAAGAAGAAGTTCTATGGCCGAATCTTCTCCAAGCCCTACATGACCAACCAGAGCGGTCAGTACAAGGGAACCCCGTTCCGCACTTTCTCCAACGGTGCGTTCGTGAACGGCTACTCCGACCACTATCCTACGTACATTGTAATCAAGAAGTAGAGGAGATTCTTCGCTTCGCTCAGAATGACAAAACCAACCAATATGACTAAGAAACTTATACTGACCATCGCTGCGGCACTGTGCGGCATCGGCCTCATGGCTCAGGAAGAGCCCACCGGCGGCGTGAAGGGAAAGGTTGTGGACCGTAACGGACGCGCCCCCATTGAGAACGCGCAGGTTGTCCTGCTGCAGGGGGCCGATGAAATAGGGACCGTGCATTCGGCCCAGGACGGTTCCTTCCTTATTCCGTCCCTCCCCGACGGCAGCTATATCCTCCGTATCACCGCTCCGGATTTCCTGGAGTCGCAGGTGCAGGTTACCGTCAATGACGGCTATGTGAAGAACATGTTCAACCTCTCCCTTACCGGAATGCAGAGGGTGACGGACGTAGACGACGACTCTTTTGCCAACTTCGACATGGACGACTCCGGGTTCAACGACAACCCCACCATCCTGTTCGGCAGCAACGACGTCTTCAACAACATTGCCGGTTACAACTTCTCCGCCGTGCGTTTCCGCGCCCGCGGCTACAGCTCAGAGAGCCAGGAAGTTTACCTTGCAGGTGTCAAGATGAACGACGCCATCACCGGTTACGGCCCCTTCTCCCTGTGGAGCGGCCTCAACGAGGCTATGCGCAGTAAGGAAACCGTAAACGGCGTTGAGGTCAGCGATGTTGCGCTTGGAAGTTACAACGGCGTAACCAATATCTTCGGCACGGCATCGGAGGTGCGTAAGGGCCTCCGCGGAAGCGTCCTCACCAATAGCGCCCTGTACCGCCTGCGCCTGATGGCTTCCTACGCCACAGGCCTCATGGACAACGGCTGGTCATTTGCGGCCAACGTGAGCGCACGTCTTGGCGGCAACGACTGGATCCAGGGCGTGTACTACCGTTCCTTCGCCTATTATCTGGCGGCCGACAAAGTTATAAACGACTCCCATAAGCTCAGCGCGGCAATCTTCGGCACGCCCGGCGAGCGCGGTGCCCAGATGGCTTCCACACAGGAGGTTTACGACATGATGGGAGACAACATGTACAATGCCAACTGGGGCTACCAGAACGGCAAGTTGCGCAATGCCCGCGTTCGTAAGACCCATGAGCCCATAGCTTTCCTGAAGTGGGATTTCACGCCTTCGGAGAAGTTCGAGAGCCAGACCACCGTGCTGTTCCGCTTCGGCAAAAACGGCTACACCGCCATGGACTGGTACAATGCCCAGGACCCCCGTCCGGACTATTACCGCAACCTCCCCAGCTATTTCTACAACGTCAACCCCGACTACAACCGCACCAACCGTGAGAAAGCCGGCATTGCCCTGATGAACTGGCAAAACCAGGACCCCTCATTCGTGCACATGAACTGGGACCGTATCTATCAGGTGAACCAGCTCAGCGAAGGCGGCCGAAGCAAATACGTGCAGGAAGAGCGCCGCGTAGACCAGCGTGACCTTAACCTTGCCTTCAACTTCAAGTACAGGCCCACCCAGACCATCACCGTGACTGGCGGCCTTAACGGCAAGTTCAACAAGACCGAGTATTACAAGATTCTTGCCGACCTCCTTGGAGGTACGTACTTCGTGGACGTTGACAACTTCGCAGACCGCGACTACGCCGCTTCTCCGTCCCTTGCCCAGAACGACCTCGACTTCTATCTTGCCCACAACGGACAGGCCCGTATCCTTCATCAGGGCGACAAGTATGGCTACGACTACAATGTGCATGTTCGCAATTTCGGCGGCTGGGTGAACGGCGAATTCACCTTCGGCAACCTTAACGTAAACCTTGGCGGACGCCTTGGTTACACCTCCTTCTGGCGTGAAGGCCTTGTGAGAAAGGGTCTTTTCCCCGGAGAGTCTTATACTGACCCCATTACCGGAGAGACCATACTGCCTTCTTCAAAGGACGGCATTGTGTCCACCTCCAAGGGTAATTCGCAGAAGGCAAAATTCTTTACCTATGCCGGCAAGCTTGGCCTCAACTATGTTATTGGCGGCAACATGAGGGTATATGCCAATGTAGGTTACTTCCAGGATGCTCCCACCTTCCAACAGGTGTTCGTGAGCCCCCGCACCCGCAATGACATGGTGCAGGATCTCACTCCCATCAAGACCTTCTCCTCAGATATCAACTGGCAGTT
>DGXO01000013.1:3164-9656 GCA_002395605.1 Bacteroidales bacterium UBA4230 | reverse complement strand
GTCCAGAACGCCTTCTCCAACTTCGCCCTCAGCGGAATAGATCAGCGCAACATGGGTATCGAACTTGGCTTCAAGGTTCCTACCTACATCGTCCCCAACCTTTCTGTGCAGGGCGTCCTTGCCCTTGGCGAGGCCGTCTACACCTCCAACCCTACCATGATGCAGACCATTGACAACAGCGCCACTCCGGTGAGCTACAATGGCAGGTACGTCATCGAGGTCCCTTATTGGAAGGAGACTCCCGTTTATTTGAGGAGAGCGAAGCCATACAATGATATTCCTTCTGACACCAAGATTACCGATTACACCAAGGTCAAGAAGCACTATGTGCCCTCTACGCCCCAGCTTGCCGCATCCCTTGGCCTCAACTGGAACTACAACTACTGGTTCGTTGATGTGGATGTGGAGTACTTTGACAACGCATATCTTGACATGAACCCCTTGTACCGTACGGAATACGCCGTGAAGGGACCGGACGGCATTGCCACTCCCGCAGAGGTTGAGTACATGACCACCCAGGAGAAATTCGACCCCTGCTTCATGCTCAACGCCTCCGTAGGCAAGTCCTGGTACATCCAGCGCAAATACCAGCTTGGCTTCTCCCTCAATGCCAAGAATCTCCTTAACAACCGCGGCGTAAAAACCGGTGGATATGAGCAAACCCGAATGATAGACAACACCAAGGGCAAAACGCAGTACTACAAGTTTGACCCCAAGTATTTCTACATGTCCGGTATCAACTACATGCTAAACATTTATTTCAGATTCTAAGCCATGAAAAAGATATCCTTTGCTCTCATCGCCCTGGCCTTCATGGCCGCTTCCTGCCAGGAGTTCCAGCCGGTGTTCACCCTCAAGTATGAGGACACCCCGCTTGAGCAGCCTGTCACGGACGAGTACGCCCTGGCAAAATTCGGCGCAGACGCCTTTACGTCCATCAAAGACCTCAAGGCTCTTTACAAAAAGCACGGAGAGCCCGTAGAGATAGACGAGCCCCTTGTAATCCGCGGAGAGGTCACATCCTCCGACGAAAGCGGAAACGTTTACAGGGAGCTCTACCTTCAGGATGCCACCGGTGCCATAGACTTCAAGATTGGCCGCTCAAGTTCCTACGACGACTACAAGCCCGGCCAGATCCTCTATGTGAACTGCATGGGCCTCACCCTTGGAGAATACGGCTTCAAGGACAGGAACTACTCCGGCAGTGGCCAGCTCCAGCTTGGCCTCAAGAGGAACATGGCCCTCAATCTTGATAAAGCCGAATTTGAGGCCGCCGATGACTATGAGACCGCCTACATAGACCTTGAGCCGGTGCTTCGCGCAAAAGTCCTTAAGGGCGCAATCCTCCCTGCCGAAGAGCGTATAAAGCCCAAGTCCGACATCAGCGGGGCCGATATCCTCTCTTACGGCTATGACGAGGTTGTGGTCCAGAAAAAGTCGCCGCAGCCCTTCCAGAGTGTCACCAACATCCAGGAGCCCCTGGTGGGTATGCTTGTGGAATTGAAGGGACTTAAATATGCCGACAATATATTTGCTCTCTTCTATCCCAATCCCAACCTCAATCACACAAGCACGGACGGCAAGAACCGCGTATTCCTTTCCCTTCCCAACCAGGACGAGCAGTGGGAAAGCTACGACTACACCTACGGCGTGCCTTACTGGGCACTGACCAAGCACCGTTTCTCCTCTATGGTCGAGGGCGCCCAGAACGTTGGCTCCGTTCCTTTCAGCGACTATGCCGATGTCCTTGACGCAGGCGTGGTGAAGATTCTCCAGGATAACGGCGTTGAGGATGTGGTGGACCTTTTTGCCAAAACTCCAAAGGATCTTGGTAAATTGGAGGGGCTTTCCGTCGCGTCTGTGCAGCAGGCCGTTACCGCAATCATCGGGAAGATGGATCCTGCAACCAGGACTGCCGTGGAGTGGTTCACCCTTGTGGTGGGCAGCGGCTCTGACAAATACGGCAGCATGGGCAAGATTTTCACCGACGAAAGCTTCTTCGGCGTATCCATGCCTTACATCCAGATGATCCTCACCTATCCTTCGGCCCAAAGCGTGAGCCAGTACTTCACCTACCAGGGCTCGTCCGTTGCCATCCGCACCAGCGGATACGCCCGCTTTGCGGACATCAAGATCCCTGAATCCGTGCGCAACGGCTCCGAGACCCTTGACGTTGTGGGTATCCTCAGCCGCTACGAGGGCTCTCCCCAGATTACCATGCTGGACGCCTGGGTGTCCTCCGACACCGCCCATTCAACAAGCCTGCTGAAGTAAAACATTTATGAAAAAAGTATTTGCCGCGCTTGTCGCACTGTCTATGATAGCAGCTTGCAATCAGAATCCATTCCTTCAGGAGTGGAACACCCCCTACGGTACCGCTCCTTTCTCACAGATTAAGGAGGCCCATTACCTCCCGGCTTTCGAGGCCGGCCTCAAGGAACAAAAAGAAAATGTGGAGGCCATCATTGCTTGTGCCGATGCCCCCACTTTTGAAAACACCATCCTTGCGCTGGAAAACTCCAGCCCCATCCTGGATAAGGTTGAGGGCGTGTTTTTCAACCTCTCGGAGAGCGACTCCACCCCGGAGATGCAGGCCATCGAGGAGGAGATCCTTCCCCGGCTCACAGAGGCTTCCAACGAGATTTACATGAACGAAGCCCTCTTTGCCCGCGTAAAGGCCGTATATGACAACCAGGACGGTCTTACCCGCGAGCAGCAGATGGTGGTGAAAAAGGTCTACCAGAGCTTCGAGCGCAACGGAGTGGGCCTTCAGGGTGCTGCCAAGGCCCGTTTTGCCGAAATTCAGACGCGCCTTGCAACCCTGAGCCAGAAATTCGGCCAGAATCTCCTTGCCGAAAACAATGCCTTCAAGGAGGCTACCGGCATCACGGTGAGCGACTACTACGACTTCATGGGCTCCTGCCCGGACCGCGAAAAGCGCAAGGCCGTTTTTGAGGCGTACCGCTCCCGCGGCAACCACGGGGACGCCTCCGACAACTGCGCCATAGTCCTGGAAATCCTGAAGCTCCGTGCCGAAATGGCCGAACTCCTTGGCTACAAGAACTTTGCCGAGTTCCAGCTCTCCGACAAAATGGCCGGCAGCCCGGAAACCGTGGACAACTTCCTCCAGCCCATCATGGACGCTTCCATGCGCAAAGCCAAGGAAGACATGAAGGAAATGGCCGCCCTGGCCGGTCATAAGATAGAGGCCTGGGACTATAGCTTCTATGCCGAAAAACTCCGCGCTCAGAAATACGCCCTTGACGAGTCCCAGACCAAACCTTATTTCCAGGCCGACAGCGTCCTCAAGGGCGTTTTCACCGCCGCGGAAATGATTTACGGCATCCACATTGAGCCGGCTCCTGAGGTGGAAGTTTACAACCCTTCGGCATCGGCCTATAAGCTTACGGACAAGGACGGGTCACTGCTGGGCATCTTCTACCGCGACTACTATGTGCGTCCCACAAAGCGCGGCGGCGCCTGGATGAACAACTTCCGTGACCAGGAAACCGGTGTTCGGCCCATCATCGTGAACGTGTGCAACTTCCCGGAGCCCAAGGCGGAGCAGCCGTCGCTCCTTTCAATAGACAACGTGCAGACAGCGTTCCATGAGTTCGGCCACGCCCTTCACGGCTTCCTTACTCAGTGCAATTACAAGACCGTTTCCGGCACCAGCGTCGCCCGTGACTTCGTGGAGACCTTCTCCCAGTTCAACGAGAACTTCGCCTTCGTTCCGGAAATCCTTGCCGCGTATGCAAATGATTACCGCACCGGAGAGCCCATCCCGGCCGAACTCGTTGCCAAGATCCGCAGCGGGCTCAGGTTCAACCAGGGCTTCATGTGCGGGGAACTCTGCGCAGCTTCCATCCTTGACATGAAGTGGCACGAGCTTACTTCGGCCCAGCTGGCCGAATTCTCCGGTCCGGAGGACATCCGCGCCTTTGAGGAAAAGGTGTGCAAGGAGATGGGACTGATTGATGAAATCATCCCTCGCTATCGCACCACCTACTTCAACCACATCTTCAACAGCGGTTACAGCGCCGGCTACTACAGCTACCTTTGGAGCGAGGTCCTTGCCGACGACGCCTGGGAGAAGTTCGTGGCCGACGGCATCTTCAATCCCGCCACTTCGGCCTCCTTCCGCGCCACCTTCCTTGAAAGAGGCGGCTCCGAAGAACCCATGACCCTCTACAGGCAGTTCCGCGGTGCCGATCCCGACCCCGCCGCCCTCTCCCGCGCCCGTGGCCTTGAATAGCTCTGGCGCATAACTCACTGCAACTCAGTAAATTATGAATAGTCGGGTGCTCTTGCAGGTGCACCCGACTATTTGTAAGTATTTATGAATCAGCGATTTGCTGGCCAGGATTACTTTATGTAGCTGGTGACCAGCTTCATGGCATCATCGGGAATGAAGCAAACGTCGTCGGCCGAAGCGGGGATGAGCACGGTCTGGCCCTGGCGGATATCCAGGGACTCTCCGTCTACTTCCAGGGAGCCGCTGCCGGAGACGCACATGACCACCATGAAGGAATCGATCTCCGAGAGGTCCTTGGCGTAGGGGAGTGTGAGGTCAAAGAGGCTGGTGGTGAAGTACTGGCAGCTAACAAGCTCCACTTCCTCGTTGGGGACGGGCTCATAGTTGGTGCGGTAGGAGTCGTAGAGTTTGAAGTCTACGGCCTGTTTGGCAAGCTCCGTGTGCAGCTGGCGCGGTTTTCCGTCTATTCCCAGGCGGCCGTAGTCCCAAATGCGGTAGGTGAGGTCCGACGTTTCCTGGATTTCGGCCACAAAGCAGCCGCTGCAGATGGCGTGGATGCGGCCGGCGGGGAGGAAGAAGACGTCTCCGGGGTGGACTTCATGGCAGGCCAGGGCATCCGTGATGGTGCCGGCCTTGACCATGGCCTCATACTCTTCCGGCGTAATTTCCTTCGAAAGGCCGGAGTATAGCTTTGCACCGGGAGCGGCGTCAATCACATACCACATTTCCGTTTTCCCAAGGGAGCCGGGACCGTGGACTCGGGCGGCCATTTCATCCGTGGGATGCACCTGGATGCTGAGGTCTGCGCCTGCATCTATGAACTTTATAAGCAGAGGGAAAAGGTTGCCGAAACGGGCGTAGACGTGCTCTCCCACCAGTTCTCCCTTGAACTCTTTCACAAGGTCAGTGATGGTTTTGCCGGCATACGGGCCGAAAGCTACGGAGGTGAGGTGCTCCGGGAAGGCGCTTATTTCCCAGCTTTCGCCAATGCGGGGGATGTCAGTTTCAATGTTTTTGTAGGCGGCTATCTTTTCTCCGCCCCATACCATGGTCCTTAGGAAAGGCTCAAATATAATAGGAGACATATCAAATACTGTTATCGTACAAAGATACGCAAAAACTTTATAACTTTGCATATATGAAAAACGTTGCACTAGCCCTTGCCAGCGGCGGTCCCCGCGGCTTTGCGTACATTGGCGCCATAGAGGAACTCCAAAGGCGCGGATACACCATCACGTCGGTTGCCGGAGCATCGGCCGGAGCCCTTGTAGGAGGCATTTTTGCTGCCGGAGGCCTTCCGCAGTTCAAGGAGTGGCTGTGCTCCCTGGACCCCGTAAAGGTGATGTCCCTTGTGGATGTAAGCATAAGCCTCAATTCCTTCGTGAAAGGCCAGAAGGTCATGGACACCATCAAGGAGAGGGTCCCGGAGGTCAATATTGAGGACCTTCCCATACCATTTACGGCTGTCGCCACGGACCTTTATACCGGGGAGGAGGTCCTTTTCCAAAGCGGCCCCCTTTTCGAGGCCATCCGTGCATCCATATCCATCCCCTCCATGTTTGCGCCCGTCAAGTGGCAGGGCCGAACCCTTATAGACGGCGGCATAGTGAACACCTTCCCCCTCAACAGGGTAAAACGCACCCCCGGGGATATCCTGGTGGGCTTCAATGTCAACGAGATAGATTCGGCCGAAATCAACGCCTTCCTTTCCAGCCGTGAAGCCCTGGCCGAAAACGAGGCCGATGCCCGCGCCGAAGCCCGCGCCCTCCTGAAGGAATCCATAGGCGCAGACCGTGACACCGTGATAAGCAATGTCAAAAAGGGCGGGAAACTGATGAAGGAGGCCCTGGAGGCAAGGCTTGAAGACCGGAAGATTGTCTCCGACGGCCGTGAAGGCTGGATTCCGGTAGATGCCGACGACAATTTCGGCACCATCCTCCAGCGCAGTTTCGGCCTTATGAACAGCACCATCGCCCGGATGGGAATCGAGCTCACCCCTCCGGACGTCCTTGCCAGCCTTCCCTACGATTCCTATCACGGGGTGTACGGCTACTCGCACGCGCCCGAGATAATAGAGAAGGGCAGGGAGCTTATGGCCAAGGCCCTTGACAAATACGAGAATGCGCTCTGATTTGGTTTTTTGCCAAATTATTCCTACCTTTGCGGTCCCTCTGATTGTGGGGGGATCGCAACTTTTATGTTAAACCATTAATTATCAAGACAGTGGACACACTTAG
>DGXO01000013.1:0-3095 GCA_002395605.1 Bacteroidales bacterium UBA4230 | reverse complement strand
ACTTAGCTACAAAACAGTTTCCCTCAATGCGGCAACTGTGAACAAGGAGTGGCTCGTCATTGATGCAACCGATCTCGTGCTTGGTCGCCTCGCTTCCCGCGTGGCCCTTGTGCTCCGTGGCAAGAACAAGCCCGGCTTCACCCCGCACGTGGACTGTGGTGACAACGTCATCATCGTCAACGCCGACAAGATCCGTCTTACCGGCAAGAAGATGACCGACCGCGTTTACACCCGCTACACCGGATATCCCGGCGGCCAGCGCTTCACCACTCCCCGTGAGATCCTTGCTTCAAGACCCGAGGAACTCATCCGCATGTCTGTGCGTGGCATGCTTCCCAAGACCCGTCTTGGGGACAAGCTCATCAACAACCTGTACATCTATGCAGGCCCCGAGCACAAGCATGAAGCACAGAAACCCAGAACCATTAAGTTTAACGAAATTTAAACAGAGCACATGGAACAGAAACACGCCCTTGGAAGACGTAAAGAAGCTGTCGCTCGTGTTTATGTAGTACCCGGCACCGGCAAGTTCGTCATCAACGACCGCCCCATGGAGGAGTACTTCAAGGAGGGAACCCTCCAGTACATCGCCAACCAGGCCCTTGAGGTAACAGGTACTCTTGGTCAGTTTGACATCAAGGTGACTCTCGTTGGTGGAGGTACCAAAGGTCAGGCAGAGGCCGTAAGGCTCGGAATCGCCCGCGCACTTTGCGAGGTTGACAAAGAGGCTTATCGCGCAACCCTGAAGGCCGCCGGATTCCTCACCCGTGACGCTCGCGAAGTTGAGCGTAAAAAGCCCGGTCAGCCTGGCGCACGTCGTCGCTTCCAGTTCAGCAAGCGTTAATCGGCCTGAACATTTTACGTCAGCACGGAACAGGTATTCATCAAATCCTGAGACCCTTGTGAGGATGAGAATCTTCCCAGGCTACAAGAAGGATTGCCTGCCCGCGAAAAAATTTCGGAGACTGGCCCAAAGGGGCTGCTACTCCGGATTGATGAAAGAGTTATTATTAAGACAAGAAACAAAACCATGTCAAGAACCAATTTTCAGGAACTGCTCGATGCAGGTGCACACTTCGGCCATCTTGCCCGCAAGTGGAACCCTAAAATGGCTCCGTACATCTTCGACCAGAAGAACGGCATCCACATCATAGACCTGCATAAGAGCATCGTCAAGATTGACGAGGCAGCCGAGGTCCTCAAGGAAATGGCCCGCAGCGGCCGCAAGGTCCTCTTCGTTGCCACCAAGAAGCAGGCAAAAGACGTCGTCGCCACCAAGGCCGCCGAGGTCAACATGCCTTCAGTGACGGAGCGCTGGCCCGGTGGAATGCTCACAAACTTCCCCACCATCCGCAAGGCCGTCAAGAAAATGAACACCATCGACAAGATGAAGGAAGATGGCACCTTCGAGAAACTCGCCAAGCGTGAGCGTCTCCAGGTGGAACGCCAGCGGGCCAAGCTGGAGAAGAACCTCGGTTCCATCCGCGACATGTCCCGTCTCCCGAGCGCCCTCTTCGTCGTCGACGTCCAGAAAGAGGCCAATGCCGTCAAGGAGGCCGTCCGTCTGAACATTCCGGTAATCGCTATGGTCGACACATGTTGCGATCCCACCCCCATTGATTACGTGATTCCCGCCAACGACGACGCCACGAAGTCCATCGAGCTCATCATGGATGTGATGTGCGCTGCCATCAACGAAGGTCTGGAAGAGCGCAAGCTCGCCAAGGAAAAGGAAGAGGCCGAAGCCCCCGCCGAGACTGCCGCCGAGGCTGCTCCCGAGCGCAAGCTCCGTTCCCGCCGCACCCCCAAGGCCGAACCCGTTGCCGAACCCGTTGCCGCAGCCGAGGCTCCCGCAGCCGCCCCTGCAGAGTAATTAACCGTTAAAAAGCAAGTAATTATGGCTATCTCCTTAGCAGACATCAAGAAACTGCGCGACATGACCAGCGCCGGTATGATGGATTGTAAGAAAGCCCTCACCGAGGCCGACGGCGACTTCAAGCGTGCCGTTGAAATCCTCCGCGAGAAAGGCAAATCCACCCTGTCCAAGCGCGGTGACAACGAGACCACCCAGGGCGCTGTCCTGAGCCGCATCAGCGGTGGAAAGGCTGTCCTCGTATGCCTGGGTTGCGAAACCGACTTCGTAGCCGCCACTCCGGACTTCAAGACCCTCGCCGGCCATATCGCCGACGCCGCCATCGCCGCTTTCCCGGCCGACGCCGAAGCCCTGAAGGCCGTGAAGCTTGCCGACGGTTATTCCATCGAGGAAGACATCACCAACCAGGCCGGTAAGACCGGTGAGAAGCACGTCCTCGCTTTCTACGGCGCCCTCGAGGCTCCGTTCGTGAGCGAATACGTCCACTTCAACGGCAAACTCGGCGCCATCGTCGCCTTCAACAAGACCGTGGCTCCCAAGATCGCCCGCGGTATCGCCATGCAGGTGGCTTCCATGAATCCCGTGGCCGTTGACGCCGCCTCCGTTCCCGCCGAGGTCCTTGACTCCGAGCGCACCGTCGCCATCCAGAAGACCAAGGACGAGCAGGTTCAGAAGGCCGTTGACAACGCCCTCAAGAAGGCCGGTATCAACCCCGCCCACGTGGACAGCGAAGACCACATCGAGTCCAACACCGCCAAGGGTTGGCTCACTGCCGAGCAGGCCCAGCAGGCCCGCGAGATCATCGCCAAAGTCGGTGAGGAAACCCTTGCTTCCCTCGCCGGCAAGGAGCAGATGATCAATGGCATCGTCAATGGCCGTATCCAGAAGTTCCTGAAGGAAAACACCCTCATGGAGCAGGAATACCAGCTCTCCGACGACAAGAAGACCGTGAAGGAAGCCCTCGCCGCCATCGACAAAGAGGCCGCCGTGGTTGCTTTCAAGCGCTTCTCCCTCGCCGACTAACGTCCTTCATTAGCAAAATGAGCGCCAGCCGTGTTTTACAACGGTTGGCGTTTTTTTTACTGGTTCGTGAGCAGCAGGGCCCTTCTATGCTCACCGGGTTCCCATTCCGGCCGGTTCGTGAGCAGCAGTGCCCTTCTATGCTCACCGGGTTCCCATTCCGGCCGGTTCGTGAGCAGCAGTGCCCTTCTGTGCTCACCGG
>DGXO01000045.1 GCA_002395605.1 Bacteroidales bacterium UBA4230 | reverse complement strand
TCCGGCGGCACCACCGGCACCACCAAGGGTATAATGCTCAGCGACCTTAACTTCAACGCCCTTGCATGGCAGACCGCCAACATGGCCTCCGAGGAAGTCCATCACGCCAAGATGCTTGCCGCAATGCCCGTTTTCCACGGCTTCGGCCTTGGAGTGTGTATCCACACCATGATGTACATGGGCGGAACATCTATCCTGGTGCCCCGTTTCAACGTGAAGAGTTACGCAAACCTCATCCGCAAGACAAAGCCCAACTTCATTGCAGGTGTTCCCACCCTGTTTGAGGCCATTACCCGCAACCGCTATCTTGACGGGGCCGATCTTAGTTGTCTCAGGGGCGTATTCTCCGGCGGAGACTCCCTTACAATTGAGCTCAAGAAGAAATTCGACGCCTTCCTCAAGGTGCACAACGCCCGCGTCCGCGTTCGTGAGGGCTACGGCACCACGGAGTGCGTCACCGCCTGCTGCCTTACTCCCCACGACAAAGAGAAGGAAGGCTCTATCGGCATTCCTTTCCCTGATACTTATTTCAAGATCTGTAAGCCCGGCACCCAGGAGGAGGTCCCTTACGGCGAGGAAGGCGAAATCTGCCTCACAGGTCCTTCCAGGATGCTTGGATATATCGGCCATGAAGAGGAGAACCGCCAGACTCTCCAGACCCACCCGGATGGTCATGTGTGGCTGCACACCGGTGACCTTGGAAAGATGGACTCCGAGGGCTTCGTGTACTTCCGCCAGAGGATCAAGAGAATGATTGTGACAAGCGGCTACAACGTGTATCCTTCCCAGCTTGAGAATATCATTGAAGGCCACCCTGCAGTCCAGCGCAGCTGCGTCATTGGAATCAAGGACACCCTTAAAATGCAGAGGGTCAAGGCTTTCATCGTGCTCAAGGACGGATATACTCCCAGCCCGGAAATTGAGGAAGAACTGAAGGCCTACTGCAAGAAGCACATTGCAAAATACGCCCTTCCTTCAGAGTACGAGTTCCGTGACAGCCTCCCCACAACCCTGGTTGGAAAGGTTGCCTATACAAAGCTTGAGGCCGAAGAAGCCGCTAAGGCATCTTAAAGGGGCTGGATTTTACACATTGACAGTTTGTCGGCGTGTTCACTTGAGAGCACGCCGGCTTTTTTTAGCCCTTCCAAGGTGCATTCGGAGGGCGAATGATGCTGCCGGAAAAGCACAATGCCGTGGGCTTCCTGACGGGAAATATGAGGGTGCTTGGAAAGCTCTTCCTCGGATAGGCTCCACAGCGGATAAGGCTCTGGGGAAGAGCAGGTTATAAGGTCTTCAAGGGCATTGTACTTCTCACTGTCAAAGTTGTAGATTTCCATCAGCTGCTCCTTCCTGGAATACCCCCGGAGGCTGGCCCTGTAGCTCACCATTTTCCCGGCAAAGTAGGGGCCGATACCGGGAAGATCGTCAAAGGCGGCGCTATCGGCCTTGTTGATGTCCAGTTTGGGGATGTTGATGAAAGGCTCCAGGCGGTCAAAAACGGAATCGGCAACAACGTAGGACTTTCCAAAGTCCGACGCCCTGCGGAACCTCCCGCCCTTTTTGCGGTAGTTATCTATGGCCTGGGCCTGTTTTTCACTGAAACCCAGCCGCCGGAGGTCTTCCACGTTCACGGTGTTGGGATTGAAACTGAAGGATTCCACCTTGCGGGTTGCCTCCCGCACCGCCTCCACCGCCGGAGAGTGTTTTGCATTGCGACGGATAACCGATGTGGCCGGAGACACCCTTTCTGGAGCATTTGCCCGGATAGGGTTGCGAAGCAACGCGGAAGAAAGGGTGTCTTCGGCCGCATCCAAATTGGCCGGAACATATACGTAAACGGTATCCGGCTTATCCCTTGCGGCCTCAATGCGAAGCACGGCGGCCTTGTGAACGAACACGGCCACCTCATAACCTATTATGAGAAAGACAAGGGCGACAGCCCCGGTGACAAAGCTGGCGCTAAGAGTCTTCTTCGATTTCTTCCCCTCTTCCATAACGCTTTTGTTTAGACGGTTTTTCCGGCTGGGCGCCGGCAACTATGATTACAATCTCTCCCTTGGGCTCGTGCTCACGGAACCACTCTGCAACTTCACTCAGGGTGCCGCGGCGGTGCTCCTCAAACTTTTTGGAGATTTCACGGGCAACGGAGCAGCGGCGCTCCTCTCCGAAGTATTCGGCAAACTGTTCCAGGGTTTTGACAAGACGGTAAGGAGATTCGTAGAAAACCATGGTCCTGGTCTCTTCTGAAAGTGCCTTGAGATGGGTTTGGCGGCCTTTTTTCTGGGGCAGGAAGCCCTCGAAGGCAAAGCGGTCGCAGGGGAGACCTGACGACACCAGGGCCGGAATGCACGCCGTGGGGCCGGGGAGGGTTTCCACCACAATCCCTTCTTCGGCACATGCACGCGCAAGCAGGAAACCGGGATCCGAAATGCCGGGGGTGCCGGCGTCAGAGACCAGCGCCACGTTGAGCCCGCCAAGGATGCGCTCCTTAACGGCCTCCACGGTCTGGTGCTCGTTCCACTTGTGGTGGCTCTGGCAGGGCACGTGGATGTCGTAGTGCTTAAGGAGGACGGAAGTGGTGCGGGTGTCTTCGGCGAGTATTAGGTCGGCCTCCTTCAGGACCCTGACAGCCCTGAAGGTCATATCTTCCAGATTTCCAACGGGAGTTGGAACAATGATGAGTTTTCCTGTTTGACTTTTCTCCATAATTGACTAACTTTGCATAAAGTCAACACTAACAAAGTACGGAAATGTTTTTGGAAAATGCAAAAAAATCGGGCTGCATTGAGGTTATTTGCGGCTCCATGTTCTCAGGGAAGACGGAAGAACTCATAAGGAGGCTCAAAAGGGCGCAGTTCGCAAAGCAGAAAATAGCCACTTTCAAGCCCACCATAGATAAAAGATACTCAGACCTTGACGTGGTGTCTCATGACTCCCACAGCATTTCCTGTACCCCCATCAAGTCACCCTCCCGCATGCTCCAGATAGAGCCCGACGTCCAGGTTGTGGGCATTGACGAGGCCCAGTTCTTCGACGACAGCATAATTGATGTAGTCCAGGAACTCGCCAACAAGAGGGGAGTGCGCGTAATTATCGCCGGCCTTGATACAGACTTCATGGACAAGCCTTTCGGCCCCATGCCCGGTCTTATGGCCATTGCCGAAGATGTCCAGAAGGTCCATGCCATCTGCGTGCGCTGCGGTGCCCTGGCAAACCACTCCCACCGTCTTTCGGCCTCCAAGAAACTGGTGGTACTCGGCGAGAAAGATACCTACGAGCCCCTGTGCCGGGAATGCTATCAGAAGGCTCTGAAGGAAGACGCCGAATAAGGATGGACGCAAGACTTCTTTGGGGATTCCTAACGGCCCTCGGGGTATTCAGCTGCGGAGCCTCCGGAAAGCAGGCCGGGGGGCAGGACGGCGGCCCCATAAAGTCCGTGAACCTGGAATTCAAGGTGCCGGGGAAACTGAAGGCCACGGCCGTTGAACTCCATTCCCTTGAGAACAGGCCCGCACTCCTTTCAAAGAGCCTCCCAGCCGTGTCCGGCAAGGTTGAACTCAAGGACACCCTTACCGCAGAGGACACCTGGCCCATAGTGGCGTTTGTCCAGATGGACGACGGCTCCCTTTGGAGCGCCAGGGTGGAAAAAGACGGCCCGCTGGAGCTTGTAAAGTATGAGGAAACCCCTCCGGAGGCCGATATCAGGGCCGAATACCTTCGGCAGCACCGCATGCCCATAGCTTCCGGTGAGTACTCCGGAATCACACATGTGAAAGGCGATATCTACGCCCTGGTCCACGACAAAAGCACCGGCGGCGGCATCCACCTTTTCAACATTCCCATAGACAGCACCGGCGTAATAGGGACCATCCAGGAAAAGGAAGTCCCCGGGAACTCCGGCAAGGCGGGCGGCCGTGACAACGAAGACGTTGTGTTTGTGCCATCCTCCGGAACCCTTTTTGTGAGTGCCGAATCCGACCAATCCGTGTGGGAGTACACCGTGGAGGGCGAGCCCACCGGCCGAAGCCTGGAAGTTCCGGAAGACCTCAAGACCATCCAGCCAAACTCCGGTTTCGAGGCCCTGGCTTATGATTCGGCCCGGGACTATTTCTGGGCCGCCACGGAAAAATCCCTCCGGGACGAGGGCCTTCATTCCAGCATAATCAGGCTTCAGCGCTTCTCAGGCACCACTCCTGATGCCCGGTACATTTACATGCTTGGCCGTCCGGCGGTGTCGGAGGAGCAGGCTTCTTCGGCCCAGGCTTATGTCCACGGCCTTTCGGCCATGACAGCCCTTGCGGACGGCCGCCTCCTAACGCTTGAAAGGGAAGTGTACGTTCCGGGCGGCAGCGTCATTGAGAAGGCTCTGGGGGCATTCACGCTTTGCACCTTGTATGTGGTGGATCCGCTTTCCGACAAAAGCGGCATCCTAGAGAAAAAGATAGTTGCGCGCATAGTCACTTCGGCCCTCAACCTTGCCAACTACGAGGGCATGTGCCTAGGTCCCGCTCTCTCCGGCGGCCGCCAGTCCCTCCTTCTTGTCGCCGATTCCCAAAACGGCCAGGGCGGCCTCACCGGGGAATATCTGCAGATAATGGCCATAAAGTAGTTTGCCAGCCCTCCCATCCTGGTACTCACCGTGCACGTTTTCGGCCCCAAATGCGTATGTTCAGTACCGTCTGGTACTCACCGTGCACGTTTTCGGCCCTAAGTGCGTATGTTCAGTACCAGGTCCGGTGACAATACGTTGCAGGTCTGCGTTTTTCGGCCGAACTGCGACGGAAATTGGCCTAAGAAGCAAAATAGTGTCGCAGTTCATGCGTTTTTTGCAGACCTGCTACATTCTATGTTACCACCTGCGACGCTTTGTGTTGCCACCTGCAACGCCCCCTTATTGCTGACGATACGGCGAATGCGCAAAAAAGTGAATATTTTTCACTTGCGCAATGGTTTGGCGCAAGATTGCGATAAATTTGCAACCAGAAAAAAGATTTGGTAATCGAAGAGATTTTCATAACTTTGTATTTGCGGAGCAGGATAACCGCAAATAAACTAAAATAAGTACAGAAATGGCAAAAGAAGCAGACGGAGCCCAAGTGAATGCAGCCAAACTCAAGGCGCTTCAGGCAACTCTAGACAAAATTGAGAAAGATTACGGTAAAGGGACCATCATGAAACTTGGTGACCAACCTGAGTGGGACGCATCCCAGGTAATTCCAAGCGGTTCCATTGCCCTAGACCATGCCCTTGGCATCGGCGGTTATCCCAAAGGCCGAATTGTGGAAATCTACGGTCCGGAGTCTTCCGGTAAAACCACCCTGGCCATCCATGCAATCGCCCAGGCCCAGAAAACCGGTGGCATTGCCGCCATCATAGACGCCGAACACGCATTCGACCGCGCCTATGCAAAGGCCCTTGGCGTGAATCTGGACACCCTCCTCATTTCACAACCGGACAACGGTGAGCAGGCCCTTGAAATCGCAGACAACCTTATCCGCAGCGGCGCCGTGGACATTGTTGTCATAGACTCTGTGGCCGCCCTTACTCCCCGCGCGGAAATTGAGGGTGAGATGGGAGACAACAAGGTTGGCCTTCAGGCCCGCCTCATGAGCCAGGCTCTCCGTAAACTCACGGCAAACATCTCAAAAACAGGCACATGCTGCATTTTCATCAACCAGCTTCGTGAGAAAATCGGCATCATGTTTGGCAATCCTGAAACCACAACCGGCGGCAACGCCCTCAAGTTCTATGCTTCCGTGCGCCTGGACATCCGTCGCACCACCCAGATCAAGGACGGAGACGACGCCCTTGGCAACCACGTGAAGGTAAAGGTTGTGAAAAACAAGATGGCCCCGCCTTTCCGCAAGGCCGAATTCGACATCGTGTTCGGTGAGGGTATCTCCCGCAGCGGAGAAATAGTGGACCTTGGCGTAGAGCTTGGCATCATCCAGAAGTCCGGCTCATGGTTCAGCTACAATGAATCCAAACTTGCCCAGGGCCGTGAGGCAGTGAAGAACCTCATGACAGACAATCCGGAACTCTCAGAAGAGATTGAGGCCAAGATCCGCGAGGCCCTCTCCAAGGTTCAGGACTAGTATCCGGTATCACTCTTACAGTCTTAGTCACGTTTGGCAATTACCATTCGTGACTAAGATTGTTTTGTTCCCGTAACTCAATGCGTGCAAAAACACGCTCAAACGCGCATGGGTGGGCAAAAGGGTTGACAGTTTTGGCGGAAATGATTATTTTTGCAGTATGAAAGTACGTCTTCTGGGAAAAACCCCCGATGAACTGAGGGAAATAGCCCTGAGTGCAGGCCTTCCGGCGTTTGCCGGGAAGCAGATTGCCCAGTGGCTGTATGTGAAGAGGGTGCATTCAATAGGGGAGATGACCAACCTGTCAAAAACCGGCAGGGCTGCACTTGAAGAGATTGCCGAAGTTGGGATGACGGAACCTGTGGATGTGCAGGTGTCCTCAGACGGCACAAAGAAGTATCTGTTCCCTGTAAGATGCCCGGTCGGGGCTGGGCATGACGCAGCCGGGCATGACGCAGCCGAAGTCCGCTACGAAGACTCGTGCGTGGAAGCCGTAATGATACCGGAAGGGGACCGCAAGACTCTCTGCGTGAGTTCCCAGGCCGGGTGCAAGATGGGCTGCAAGTTCTGCATGACAGGAAGGCAGGGTTTTCATGGCAACCTCAGCGCTGCGGACATCCTGTCCCAGTATTTTGCCATTGAGGAGGCCGGGGAACTTACCAACACCGTATTCATGGGTATGGGAGAACCCCTTGACAACTGGGAAGAAGTGAAGAGGGTTATAACGGTACTCACCGCAGACTGGGGCCTCGCTTGGAGTCCCAAACGCATTACCCTCAGCACAATAGGCGTCATCCCCAATCTCAGGAAATTCCTCTCCGAAAGTAAATGCCACCTTGCCGTAAGTCTTCACAATCCGTTCCCGGAAGAACGCCTTGAGATGATGCCCGTCCAGAAAGCCTGGAGCGCTGCGGAGGTTATCCGCCTTATAAAAAGCTATGATTTCACCGGCCAGCGCCGCGTAAGTTTTGAATACACCGTCTTTGACGGCTGGAACAACACTCCCCGTCATGCCGAAGCCCTCCGGAAACTCCTTCGGGGCCTGGAGTGCAGGGTAAACCTCATCCGGTTCCACCGTATCCCGGATTTTCCGTTCGGCCCGGCCACTGACAAAGTCATGGAAGAGTTCCGTGACATGCTCTCTGAGGGCGGCATTACCGCAACTATCAGGGCTTCAAGGGGAGAGGACATATATGCAGCCTGCGGCCTCCTTGCCGGTAAACACGGCTTAAACTCATGAGAAAGATTCTAGGCATACTGGTTCTGGCCTTGTCCATGGCCCTCACCCTTAGGGCTCAGGAAACCCGTGTGGCCGAACCCACCTCATCCACCTTCGGCCTCAGCAGCTCAGACGAAGCATTTGTAAAAAAGATGCGTCATCGCATGGACAGCATCCGGAAGCACCGCCCCACGGTGGCGCTGGTCCTCTCCGGCGGCGGTGCAAAGGGTGCAGCTACAATCGGGGCACTTGAGTACCTTAAAAAATATGATTTCCCCATTGACGTTGTTGCCGGAACAAGCATCGGCGGCCTTATCGGCGGCCTTTATGCCCTGGGATATACCCCCGCGTCCATTGACACCATGGTCCGGAATATGGACTGGGATATGGCGCTCTCCGACAAAGTGGACAAGTCCTACGTCCCGTATTCCCGCATCCGCTACAAGGAAAAATACCTGCTCTCAATCCCGTTCTATTACAGACAGGACGATTACCGGCGTTTCATAACCGGAGACGCATCCCTCTCGGACGGCCTTTCCAGGAAGTTCGACCTCGGCGCCACCAAAGATGTGAAAAACAACCTCATGGGCAGCCTGCCGTCCGGTTTCGTTTACGGCCAAAACGTGAACCAGGTGTTCACCTCGCGTTCAGTGGGGTACTCGGACTCCCTTGACTTTGCCAAGCTTCCCATCCCGTTTGTGTGCGTTGCCACGGACATGGTTTCGTCAAAGGCCAAGATCTGGCACAGCGGCTCCATCAACACCGCCCTTCGCTCCACCATGTCCATTCCCGGGCTGTTTGTGCCCGTCAGGACGGAGGGAATGATTCTGGTAGATGGCGGCATGCGAAACAACTATCCCGCCAATCTTGTCAAGAGCATGGGGGCCGATATCATCATCGGCATAGACCTCTCAGGCGCAAACCCTTCGGCCGAAAAAATCCAGAACCTTGGGGATATCCTCATGCAGTCCATGGACCTTTTCTCCAACGACGCCAGAGAGTACAACCTGCCTCTTTTCGACGTCTCCATCCACCCGGACCTCACCGGATACAACATGCTCAGTTTCAATGCCGAAGCCATTGACGTGATGTACTGGAAAGGTTACCGCGCGGCTGCAGAGAAAACACGTCAGCTGGATTCTCTCCGCGCCGTCCTTGGGAAAAGCCGCTTCTCGCTTCAGGCTGCTCCCGCTACGGATATCGGCATAAAGGCCGTGGTGATAGAAGGCATTGACATTGTGGGCGTCCCCCAGAAGGAGGCCGATTATATCCGCTCCAGGATGTACATAAAGCCCGGTTCCATTGTGAACAAGCGGGTGATAGAGGAAGACATTGCCAAAATCTTCGGCAGGGGAGCCTACGACTACGTGAACTATGAACTTCGCGGCTCCTCGGAGCCCTACCGGCTAAGGATTATCTGCAAGAGGGGGCCCATGCACCAGTTCGGCCTGGGAGTGAGGATGGATTCCCGAGACCTTGTGAGCATTCTTCTCAATGTTGGCCTCAACACCAACGCCATGAGCGGCCATTCCCTGGATTTCACTTCCCGAATTAGCACCAACCCTTATGCCGAACTAAGGTATTCCTACAACGCTCCCGTCTTTGCAACCTTCAACGCAAGGGCGTTTGTGCGCTACACGGATTCCAACCGCTTCCTTTCCGGCAGTGGCCGCTTCAACATTTCCTTCATACAGGGCACCCAGGAGCTGTTCATGTCCAACATGCGCTGGTCTGCCATGGATATCAAGGTGGGCCTTCAGAACCACTTCTACAAGGTTATCAACGTCCTTTCCAGCGCCGATGTCGGAGACTACGACTATCCCGCAGACCTCAAGGATTACCCTGGGGCCTTCATAACCGGGCGCGTGGAAACCCTTGACAACGGCTATTTCCCCACAAAGGGCGTGTCGGCCGGATTCAGGTCAGAGATCCTTACAAGGGCGCTGTATCCCTCCGAACCCCTGTTTTTCGGCGCGGCTTCCGCAGATTTCACGGTGCCGGTGACCTTCGGCCGGTTTACCCTTATCCCGCAGGGTAGCATAAGGCTCCTGTTTGGAGACGACATCCCCATCCAGTACGCAAACGTCATGGGCGGTGACCTCTGGGGGCAGTACGTAGACCAGCAGATCCCGTTTGTGGGCGTGAGCAACTCCGCATTTCGGCGTAACTGCCTTGCCGTGGCCCGCCTGGATGCCAGGGTGCGTCTCTGGGACAACCATTATGTTTCCCTCATGGGCAACGTCGCCTACGACTTCGTGGACTTCGATAGCATAGTGAGCGGAGAGATGGTGGGCGGCGCAGGCCTCAGCTATGCGTACAACTCCGTTTTCGGCCCGCTGAAACTCCAGCTTCACTGGTCCAGCCTTACCCAAAGGGTGGGAGCATACCTCTCCATTGGCTATAATTTCTAGGAGCATGGAGTATTCCCGAAGCCTTTCCCGTTTGCAGCGCCTCACCTCCAAGGCCGAATATTGCCGCCAGGATATTTACAGGAAAGCCCTGAAAGACCTTGACGGAGATGCCTCCGAGGCCGCCCGGCTTGTGGAGGAACTGGTGCGTGAGCGGTATGTAGATGATGCCCGGTATGCTTCGGCCTATGCCCGCGAAAAGGCCTCCCTGCAGGGATGGGGGCCGGTGAAAATACGCTTCCAGCTGCGCGCAAAGGGCGTTTCAGATGCCGATATCACGGCCGCCCTCGCCGAAATTGATGCGGACTCTGCGGATGTCCGCTTGCAACGGTTGCTTTCGGCCAAGGCCAAATCCCTTTCCGGAGACCCTCAGATACGGCTTAAACTCATCCGCTTCGGCCTTTCACGCGGGTACGACTACTCCCAGGTTGAGGCCGCCCTTGCTTTTCTCGCTGATAACGATTAATTTTGCAGTCCAAAATAATGGCAGGACGATCTGTCGCGGCAAATCCCGCCCATAGGCGGTGATGATGCTGAGGAAAGTCCGCACAGGACAGGGCACCCGTCTGTGGAAAGCACAGTGGGGAGTAATCTTCAACGGGCGTAACAGAAAACAACCGCCGGAGTTTTTCTTTTTTTTCTCCGGTAAGGGTGAAAACGCGGGGTAAGAGCCCACGACGCCGTATGGCAACATCCGGCGGGTACGCAGTACGGGCCTGCAAGACCAAATATACCGGCAGCTGAGGGCTGCCCGCTTGATGCCGGGGGGTAGGTTGCGAA
>DGXO01000038.1 GCA_002395605.1 Bacteroidales bacterium UBA4230 | reverse complement strand
AAAAAGTTGCTTGCTTGTACTTTCCTTTCAGTCTTTTCAAAGATCTCTTTTAATTTCTAACCACCCTTTCGGGGGTTAAAAATCCCGCTCGTGTTCCGAACGGGATTGCAAAGGTACAACCTTTTTTTGAACTGACAAATTTTTTTGAGGAAATTTTTCAAGAAATTTTTAAAAAATTTTATAAATTCCTCAAAGTCACTACTTTAGCTCCTGAACAAATTTTTGGGCCTCTTTTGAGCGCGGCAGGAGCCGTTTTACGGCCCTAAGCCAGGCATCGGCCTCATCCTCTCCAACGCCGGTTATGGGGAATTCGGCCTTAACTCCCTCACATACAGCCTTTACCACTATATTAAGGGCCACCTGACTCATGGAACCGGGGGTTTCCATGCGGTCCAAAATCTCAAAAGAGACATTTACCGGGGTGCCTTCCTCAACTACGGAATGGCCGCCGGCCTGAAGCATCTGGGTAAAGCGCTGAGTAAGCAAGGTGCGGGCTTCGGAGGGGATTTCCTCCGGGACCACCAATTTATAGTCGTGCGCGTATACGCCTACGCATGTGAAGAGCGCTGCAAAAAAGAGTAAAACCTTATTCATACTTAAATCCAAGTTTATCAAGCCCCGCACGGATATCGGCATTCCTCATGAATAAATTCCAAAGAAGCGCCGTGCGGTAGTTCTCTATCATTACAACAATCGGGCCCTGGTCAATTGCAAGGTAAGAAGATGCAAACCAGGCGCGGTCCAGTGAGAACGAATCCTTGAACCCGTAGGTACCCCACAGCCGGTCCCCTACCTTATAATAGAAGTAATGAAGGGCCGAAAGACTTTCCTCGGGCGTATACGGGAAAGAGGCCAGGGCGGCGGTAGGAGCAATTGTGCCGTGGTCGTTGGCGGGAGAAGACGCCGTGTAACCGCCGGGGAAATCCGAAGCCGTAAGGCCCCAGGAAGAGGCCGAATAGCCCGCGTGCCCCTGAGGATTCCTGACGCAGTAGTCGTAGTTGTAGCGCGCATGGGCAACATTCTGCTCCCAGTAGGAGCCGTTGGAATCCGACAAATTCCGGGGATCCAGGCCCAGGAACGAATAATGTGCAAAGAACAGCGGCTGGTTCACCGCCACAGGGAAAGTGAAGTTTCCCCAGCCGTCCCTGTAAACTTCGGCCGAAACGGGGTGAGTTGGCGAAGAAGCCGCCAGCACATACACTATGAGGCCCTCGTTCCAGCCACGGATGGGCATGTTCATGGCCCATTCGGCCGAAGGAGACCAGTGCCAGTACAGCACATTCTGCCCTCCGCGGGTGTACCAATCCCACTCCACGCCGCGCCAGATGGCGTCTATGCCGGAGCGGATATCGGCCTCCCCTTCTGCGTCAAAATAGGCCGAAGCCGCCAGGAGCCCCTGAATGAGAAACGCCGTTTCCACAAGGTCTCCGCCGTTATCATTGGAACTGAACGGAATCACTTTGCCGGTGCTGCCGTTGAGCCAATGAGGGTACGCCCCGTGGAAGCGCTGGGCCTTCTCTCCAAGGAAGCCGATGATCTTTCGCATGCGCTCGGCCCCTTCTTCGCGGGTGATGAATCCCCTCTCAATGCCAACGGGGATAGTCATTATGCCGAATCCGGAGCCGCCGGAAGTGACGGTATCCCCGCTGCCGTGGCGCTCCCTTGCAAGCCCGGAAACCGGGTGCGCATAGTCCCAGAAGTACCCGAAGGTCTTCTCCTGGACCAGCGTCAGGAGGTCTTCGTCCGGGATGCGGGGGAATTTGTCCGTGGCGTCGTCGGGGGCAGTTGTAAAGCTTATGGAATACTCCTTCTGGAGGTTTACGCCGAAGCACTCCCCCGCCACAATTGACAAACTGTATTTTTTAAGCGGCTCAAGCTGCTGTACCGGAGCCAGAAGCAGGACTGAAGTATTTGAAGGGTCACGGCTTACAGAAAGGGCACCTCCAGAAAACGTCACTGCATCAAGCGATGTCTCATCCTCCGTAATCTCCCTTGAAAATGTCAGGGAGATTACAGGAGAAAGGGACACTCCTCCAAGATTTCCGCCTGAAGGAATCTTCTTGCCGTCTACTGAGGCCGAAATTACTAGGGCTTTGGGAGCCGGAGCAGCCGGAGTCTCATCCTCTGGCTGCTCCCCTCCCGGGACATCCTGCTGCACAGGGGTGCAGGCAAATGCCGTCATCAATATGGCGGCAAGAAGCAAAAACTTTTTCAATTATTCCTCGTCAAGGTTGATGGCAATCTCTTCACCGTAAAGGGCAAGGATTTCGTCCTCGGAGAGAGCCTTGTTGTAGAAACGGAGTTCATCCAGTGAACCGGGGCAATATGTCTGCCAGACTTCATTGGCCTTGCCTTCAATCCTGGAAGCCCAGCCACCCACATACAGAGCGTTGCAGTCATCGGCAAAAGCTGCCTTGACAGGGCCGCCGGGAACGTCGTTGATGATGAAATCACCACCGTTTACAAGCTGACCGTTGGCATAGTTTGCCCAGTGACCTGTAGCGGCATCATAGGTGCGTGCCAGCTGGAACCACTCGTTTTTCTTAAGGTAAACGTCAGATGCGCAGTTAGGCCACATTGCAGGCTTGCCTTCAAGGGAAAGGAAGTCTATACGGCCGTTGAACTGCAGAGCCTGGAAAGGCTCGCCTTCCTCGGGGGTGACGTCTGAAATATTGTCAAACAGGAACACGAATGAAGGCCATGTAGCCTCAACACCGGTGCCGTTGAAGGAAATGAGACCGCACTTGGCTTCCTTTTCCTTGGGAAGCTTTGCCCATACGGTGAAAGTGAAGCTTTCCATTTTGGTAAGGGCATTTCCTGCGGCAAGGTTGAGCTTGGTATAAGCCTCAACAGTGTTGTCTCCGCCCTTATTGGTCCATGCCGTGCCGATGAAACCCTTCTCAAGGCCTACCTGGCCCTTGTTTTCGCCAAGGGTAACGCCCTCGCCTTTGTCCACGATTTTCTCATCGTTGAAAGACAGCCACAGGACAAGGTTCTCGGCTGCGGTCTTGACTTCGGCCCTCTTGGGCTCTTCAGGAGTCTGGTCTTCAGGAGTTTTGTCGTCGGGAACGCCGTCACCGTCTTTGTCTTGATTGGTGGTGTCGGTCCTGTTTCCGTTATTGGGCTTTTGGCAGCTGAAGCCAAAAACAACCAGCGAAAGAACTGCAAGTGAATAAAAGATTTTTTTCATGATTTAATATTGATTAATGGTTAATGGTATCTAATAAGTATATCCCGGGGTCTGGGGCAGATTGGGATTAAGCTGGCGCTGAGTGGCGGGAATGGGGAAAACCTCGTTCTTTCCGGCAGTGAAGCCAAGGGGGCCAAGGACCTCCGCGGCCTTACCCCAGCGCACAAGGTCGAAGAAACGGTTTTCCTCCAGGGCAAGCTCTGCGCGGCGTTCGTCGTAGATGTTCTGGAGCGTGGCCGAAACTGCCGGGAGCCCGGCGCGGGAGCGAACCTCGTTGAGGGCGGAATCGGCCGTATATCCGGATTTGGATGCTATGGAAGCGCCGTTTGCCATTGCTTCGGCATAGATGAGGAGAATGTCCGCGTAACGGATGAGCCTCATGTTATGGTCAAGCGCGTAGGCGTTGAATGAGCGCGTGTTATAGCGGCTGGGAACGTAGACCTTGCCGTTGTAGTAGGGGTTGGCGCAGTTTTCGGCCACGGTATCTCCCTCCGGGGTGGTAGATCCGCGCTCAAGTAGCGTGGTTGCCTTTCGGATGTTGTCTCCCCTGGAGTTGAAAAAGTCAATGAGAGCCTGGCTGGGCACCTTGTATCCCCATCCCTGCATGGGCTCTACGCCATTACGGGGGCCCTGGATAAAGCCATAGTAGCAGATGGGCATGGCGCCGGACACCTGCCCCATGTCGGAGCTCTGGATTTCCATGAGGGATTCGGGGCCGTTCTCGTGCTCAACGCTGAAGGCGTCACGGAACTTCGGCATAAGGGAGAACTTGCCGCTTGCCATTATGGCATCGGCCTCCTTTGCAGCCTCCGTCCAGTCCTTGTTATAAAGGGCCACCTTTGCCTTGAGGGCCATTGCCGTGTACTTTGTGTACCTTCCGGGCATGTCCACGTAAGATTCCGGAAGATTCTCTATGCCGGAATCGAGGTCCGAGTAGATGAACTTGTACAGATCCGGGACGGAACTCACCTTCATGGAGGCAAGGGCTTCGGAGTCCATGGTGCGGTCTATGAGGGGAACCTCTCCAAACAGCCTTACAAGGTTGAAATAGGCCCAGGCGCGTATGAGGCGGGCCTCGGCGCGGCACTCAACCACCTGGCGCCTGGCGTCATCGGAGGAGACGGCCTTGTCAAACTCGTCCATTGATTCAACGGCATAGTTTGCGGCCGAAACCACATTGTAGAAAATGCTCCAGACATGGCCGATATGCTCATTCTCAGGGCCGTAGGTAAACTCATCGAACTCCTTCACGGAAGGGCCGTCGTCGGCCGAACTTCCTTTGTCGGCGTCGTCGGAGGCAACCTCCAGGACGGCGATGTAGTTCTGGGCCTCGCCTTCACCAAGGCGCATGCTGGCGTAAGCGGCGCTTACGGGCAGGAAGATGTTCTCTGTTTTGGTATAGTCAAGCCCGGAGGAAGGCATGGTGGCCTCCGTGCGAATATTCAGGAAATCCTGGCAGGACACCGTAAGAATTGCGGCAAGCAGTACTATTATATATTTGATAGCTTTCATGATTGTTCCTCCTTAGAAATTCAGGTTTGCGCCAATGGTATAGATGGCCTGCATGGGATAAACCGACGAACGGTCTATGCCTGTCTCGATGGGAGAGCCGCCTATTTCCGTGGTGAAGCCGTTGTAACCAAACAGGGTGAGCGGACGCTGGGCGCTCACATATACTCTGATGCGTCCGTTGCCGAAAACGTTGCGGAAGGTGTATCCAACCTGCACGTTCTGGATGCGGAACATGGAGCCGTCCTCAATCCAGAAGCTGTTGGACTGGGCCATGAGGCCGGAGGTGAGGGCCGCCGGAGAAGGATAGGTGTAGGAAGGCTGCTCCTTGCTCCAGGCGTTAAGGTAGAAGTCGTAGTCGTAGTTGGCGGCGGGGAAAACCTGCTTGTTAAGACGCTTTGCGTTGAAAATCTTGTTGCCGATGTTTGCGTTCATGACCATGGAGAAGTCTATCCCCTTCCACTCGAATCCAAGGTTGAATCCAAGCATGAGCCAAGGAAGAGGAGAGCCAAGGTAAATGCGGTCGGCATCCGTGATTTTTCCGTCCGGGCCGCCGTCTTCGGCACCTGCGAAGTCATGATAGGCAAAGTAGCCGGCGCCGGTATCCTTCTGGGCGGGTACTCCTTCGGCAAGGGCCTCCTTGCGGCTCTGGAAAATGCCGTCTACCTGGTATCCCCAGAATGCGCCGATGGGGTAGCCCACCTGGGTGAGGGTGGCATAGGCTCCGTTCACCGCTGCGCCGGGGATGTTGTCACGGCCTTCCAGGGCGCGGACCTCGTTGTGGTTGAAGGTGGCGTTCATGCCTACGTTGTAGTTGAAGTCCTGCCCTATGGTATCGGCCCACTTGAGGGAGAGCTCAACGCCGGTGTTGAGCACCTTTCCGTTGTTGGCGAGGAGGGTGGCGACGCCGCCGCCGGTGGCTATGGGTGCGTGGAAGACAACGCGGTCCGTGAGCCTGTGGTACCAGTCAATCTCACCGCTGAGGCGGCTTCCGAGCATGGAGAAATCGGCACCGATGTTGGTTTCAGTGACCACTTCCCACTTGAGGTAGTTCTGGAAAACGGTCTGGGCGCCTATGCCGTCCACCAGGGTTTCGCCGAAGAGAGCCGAAGAATCCACGCCGGTGCGGCCGGCGATGCTGATGTCGTTGGCGGGGACGTTGTCGTTACCAAGCATACCCCAACTGGCGCGAAGTTTCAGGAAGTCAAGGACGCTCTTTGTTCCTTTCATGAAGGGTTCGTCGGAGATGTTCCATCCAAGGCCGATTGAAGGGAAGACGCCCCACTTGTCCTGGTACTTGGAAGAGCCGTCGGCCCTAACGGTGACGGTGGCAAGATACTTCTCCTTATAATTATATGTACCCCTTGCAAAGAAGGAGAGGCCGTTGTAGCGGCTGGCGCCGTCTCCGGACTCCTGGTTCTTGTAGGAGCCGTTCACGAGGTAACGGGACGCGGCGTCGAAATCCGGGACGCCGCTCCTGCGGCCGGTAAGCCAGGCGTTGTACTGCATGCGGGTGCTCTGGCCCAGCATGGCGGTGAAGTTGTGCGCTCCCACGTGGTCTGAATATGTGAGAGTGTTGTCCAGGATATGGTACAGGCCGTATGCGTAGGTCTTGCTCATGGAAGACACGGATGTGCTCTGGGAGCCGCCTACAAAGTGTTCCGGGGTGTAGGCCTGCTGGTCTGCGAAGCTGAAATCAAGGTTGTATGAGGTCTTGAACTTCAGCTTTTCCGGGATGAAAGTGGCTTCGGCATAGGCGCTGAAAACAGTCTTCAGGCCGGTGTCGGAGTTATTGTGGTAGTAGGCGCTGGCGGCGGGGTTTCCGAAGGCTGAGGCAAAACCGTAGTTCTGGGGAGAGTCAAACTTCACCGGATAGGCGGCTTCGTTGGAATCGTTGTAAACGCCGTAAACGGGAGGGTTCACAAAGGCCTGGTAGTATACGGAAGAATTTGGATTGTTCTTCCCGTAGCGCGACACAACCGTATTGAAGCCGACTTTGAGCCAACTGGTAAGTGTCTGGTCCAGGCGGGCGCGGAAGTTAAGACGGTTGTAGTCGTTCTTGCAGAAGTTCATGATACCGTCCTGGTAGAAGTAACTGAGGCCCACGGAATAGTTGGTTTTCTCAGTGCCGCCGCTCAGGTCCAGCGAATGGCTGTGCGTAAAGGCGGGCTTCACAAGGGTCTGGTACCAGTCCGTGCTTTCCCCGTTTGTGGAGTAAACAGTGTTGAAGGGGGTGTCGGGATATGCCAGGTTGTACATCTGGATATACTGCTGGGCGTTTGCCATGGGCAGGATGTTGGTGGGAACCTGAACGCCGGCATAGCCGTCGTAGGCAACCCTCACCTTGCCGCTTGCACCCTTTTTGGTGGTGACAAGGATAACGCCGTTTGCTGCGCGCACACCGTAGATGGCGGCGGCCGATGCATCCTTGAGGACGGTAAGGGACTCGATGTCACTGGAGCTCAGGAAATCTATGTTGTCCATGAAGGCGCCGTCCACAACGTACAGGGGGCTGGCATAGTCGCCGATGGATCCCACGCCGCGGATTTTAACGGAAGGGCCAGCACCGGGGGCGCCGCTCTGGGTAATCTGGACGCCGCTCACCATGCCCTGGAGGGCGCTCATGGGGTTGGCTGCCACCTGTTTTGCAAGGTCTTCGCCCTTGACGTTGGTGATGGGGGCGGTAAGGTCCTTTGACTTCTGGGTGCCGTAACCAACCACCACCACTTCATCCAGGAAGGTGGTGTCTTCCCCAAGGAAAACTTTTGCGGGAACGGCCGATGCCGGGAAAACCTGCGTGGCGTAGCCGATGCAGCTTACCTCAACCTTTGAATCCGGCCCGGAGACGGTGAGGACAAAGTCTCCGTCAATGCCCGTGGAGACTCCGTTTTGGGTGCCCGCCTCCATTACGGTGGCACCGATAACCGGCCCCATGGCATCCTCCACCACGCCCTTCACCTGGTACTGCGCCCAGGCCGAAAGGCTCAGGAGGACAAGAGTCAGTGATAGTAATATGCGTTTCATTATAAAATGTTTTAGATTCTTCACTTCGTTCAGAATGACAGTTTTGTTCAGAATGACAGCGCTGCCCAGAATGACAGCGTCATTCGTAGTAAAATCCAAGTTTTTCGAGGCCCTTGCGGATTTCCGGGGCCTGCATGAAGAGGTCCCAGAGAAGGCCGCTGCGGTAGTTTTCTATCATCACGGCCTCCGGGCCCTGGTCTATGGCAAGGTAATGCTCCAGGACCTTGGGTTCGGCCCCAAGGTTTATGGCGTCGTAGAAGCCGTACTGGCCGAAGGATTCCGGGATGTCATAATAGAGGTGCCGGATTACCTTCATGGATTCCTCCGGGGTGTAGACTATGGAGGAAATGGCCGCAGTGGGGCTCACGGTGCCATTTTCGTCCTGCGTGCCGGGATGGTGAGAGCAGTAGCCCACATAAGGGTCGTCGGAGGAAGTGAAGCCCCAGAAATCCTCTCCGTAGCCTTTGTGGCCTTTGGGATTGTCCATTGCGTATGCCCTGTGGATGAGGGTGTGGGCCTTGTTCCTCTCAAAGTAATTGGTTTTGCCGTCCGTGAGGCCGCGGGGATCCAGGCCAAGGTAGGAGTAATGGCTGAAGAACAGCGGCCCGCCAAGTTCCATCCCAAGGGGAAGGGTAATCCCGTAGTACTCCTTACCATTATAATAATAGGTGGAGTTCTTATACGTGTTCTCGTAGACTTCGGCACTGATGGGGAAAGAAGGGGAAGAAGCTGCCAGGATGTAGGTGATCAGGGTTTCGTCGTAGCCTCTTATGGGGTGGTTCATCTTGAAGCCGAAGTTCTTGGACCAGTGCCAGTAGAGGGTGTCGGTCCCCCCTTTCGTGTACCAGTTCCACTCTACGCCAAGCCAAAGCTCGTGGCAGCGTTCGGCAAGGGGGAAATTGTCTTTTTCCAGCCAGTGGCGGGCGGCAATCAGGCCCTGCACCATGAAGGCTGTTTCCACAAGGTCTCCGCCGTCGTCGTATTTGCTGAAAGAGAAGGGTTCCATGGTATCTGCGTTGTACCAGTGGGCCCAGGCGCCGTGGAAGCGCTCCAGCTTTTCAAGGGAGGAGACTATCTTCTCTATGCGCTCAACGCCTTCCTCGCGGGAGTAATACCCTCTTTCGGCACCGGCAATTATGGCCATGAGGCCGAAACCGGAACCGCCGATGGTCACTATGTTGCCGTTGGCATCGTTGTTACGCTCCCTGGCAAGGCCGGTTGCGGGATCCGCGAAATCCGTGAAATAGCCTATGGTGGCCTTTTCAACTACGTCCAGAAGGGCATCGTCCGGGAGTTGCCTCTGCTGGGTGCAGGCGGCGGCGCAAATGAGCGCCGCGGCTGCAATAAGCCTAAATCTCATACCTGAATGATGCTTCTTTGGTATTGTCCGACGCTCCGCCTATGAACACCTTGAAGTCTCCGGGCTCCGGGCCCCAGGTCATGTCCTGGCGGTAGAAGGAGAGCATTTCCTTGTCGATGGTGAAGGTGACCTCTTTGGATTCGCCTGGCTTAAGGGTTACCCTTTCAAAGCCCTTGAGCTGCCTCACGGGACGGGTTACGCTGCCCACGAGGTCACGGATATAGAGCTGGACGGTTTCTGTGCCTTCCACGGAGCCGGTGTTGGTGACGGTGGTTCTCACTGTCAGGGTGCCGTCGGCCTTTATCGTCATGCCCGACTCTGATCGGGCATCTCCAATGACAATGTCCGAATACTCAAAAGTGGTGTAACTGAGACCGTGGCCGAAGGCGTACAGGGGCTCGTTGGGGCAGTCAAGATACCTGGATTCATACTTTGCATCCGGGTGGATGTAGGGGCGGCCGGTGTTCTTGGCGTAGTGGTAGATGGGCACCTGGCCAAGGCTGCGGGGGAAGGTGACGGAGAGTTTTCCGGAGGGGTTGTAGTCCCCGAAGAGGACATCGGCCACGGCATAGGCGCCCATGGTGCCGGGATACCAGGCTTCCAGGATGGCGTCTGCGAGCTCGGATTCGGCGCTGAGATCCAGCGGACGGCCGTTAAGGAGCACTACCGCCACCTGCTTGCCCTGCTTCTTGAGGGCTTTCAGGAGTTCCGTCTGCTCCTTGGGGAGATTGATGGATGTGCGGGAAGCGGCTTCTCCGGTCCAGCCCCAGGGCTCTCCAAGCACAAGGACAACCTTGTTTGAAGAGCTTGTGACTGGTGTAACTTCCTTTATGGCATCTTCTATTCCGGCGGGGACGGCTTCAACTTCACCGGCGGCGCGCCAAGAACCAAGAAGGTCGTCGCGGGTATTTGCCATAGGGCCGAGGACGGCCACCTTTTCACCTTTTTTGAGGGGAAGGATGCCGTTGTTCTTGAGGAGAACCATGCTTTCGGCCGCAAGCTTACGGGCGAAGGCCTTGTTTTCGGCAGTGAGGGTGCGAGCCTTTTCGCGCTCGGGGTCACAGTATTTGTAGGGGTCGTCCAGGAGGCCAAGGGCGGCCTTTATGTTAAGGATGCGCCTGACGGCTTCGTCAAGGGTTTTTTCGCTCACCTTTCCGCTTTTTACAAGACCGGTCATGTGGTTCATGTAGGCGGCGCTCATCATGTCCATGTCAAGGCCGGCGTTCATGGAGAGCTCTGCGGCATGCTCCTCGTTTTCGGCATAGCCGTGCATTATCATCTCGTTGATGCCGGTGTAATCGCTGACCACAAAGCCTTCAAAGCCCCATTCGCCTTTGAGGATGTCTGTCATGAGGTGCTTGGAGGCATGGGCGGGGACGCCGTCCAGTTCATTGAAGGATGCCATTACGCTTAGGGCGCCGGCATCTATTGCGGCCTTGTAGGGAGGGAGGTAGAATTCCCTGAACCAGCGCTCGGACATGTCTACGGTGTTGTAGTCCCTGCCGGCCTGGGGGGCGCCGTATGCGGCAAAGTGCTTCACGCAGGCAAGGATGGTGTTGTCCTTGGAGAGGTCGTCGCCCTGATAACCTCTTGTCATGGCGGCGGCTATGAGGCTGCCAAGGTAGGGGTCTTCACCGGAGCCTTCGGAGATTCGGCCCCAGCGGGGTTCCACAGAAATGTCGCACATGGGGCTGTAGGTCCACTGGAGGCCGGCCGCTGCGGCTTCTTCGGCGGCAATGCGGGCGCTTTCCTCAATGGCGTCTATGTCCCATGAGCAGGACATGCCAAGGTTTATGGGGAAAATGGTTCGGAATCCGTGGATTACGTCATAACCAAAGAGAATGGGAATTCCAAGCCTGGTTTCCTCTACGGCGATGCGCTGGACTTCCCTTGTGAAATCCGCGGTGTAGGCATTCAGGAGGCTGCCGCACCTTCCGGCCTTTATATCTTCGAGGTATCCGCTTCGCATGCTGGGGCCGGTTACGGTCCAGTCACTTGTGAAGAGGACGGTCTGGCCCACCTTTTCCTCAAGGGTCATCTTTTTAAGGAGCTGCTCTACGCGGGGGTCCTCCGGTATACGCGTTGTCTTGGAAGCGTTGTTGCCGCAAGACACTGCTGCTATGGCCATTACGGCAATGATTAGTGCTTTTCTCATTGGTTATAGAATTAGTTTTCAAATATAATGGTTTTTTGGTTAATAGCAATGCGTCTTCTTCACCCGCTGGCTCTGCTTGTGCCGTGGAGCTAAGTATTTTACTCACACCAGTTTACTCAAAAGAGGGTGTTGTTTTCCGGGCACCCTCTTTTGCGTAACATCCTATGAATCACCACTTTACCTCCACGGCCCTGAATCTGTGGAGGGCGGGAAAACGCGGCGCCGGGTGCAAAAACGGGGTGGTTTTGCACCGGAGGGCGGGGAAAGCACGGCGCCAGGTGCAAAAACGGGGTGGTTTTGCACCGGAGGGCGGGGAAAGCACGGCGCCGGGTGCAAAAACGGGGTGGTTTTGCACCGGAGGACGGGGAAAACACGGCGCCCGGTGCAAGAACGGGGTGGTTTTGCACCGGAGGACGGGGAAAACGCGGTGCCAGGTGCGGAAAGGGGGCGGTTTTGCACCGGAGGGCGGGGAAAACACCGGGCCGGGTGCAAGAACGGGGTGGTTTTGCACCGGAGGACGGGGAAAACGCGGTGCCAGGTGCGGAAAGGGGGCGGTTTTGCACCGGAGGGCGGGGAAAACACCGGGCCGGGTGCAAAAACGGGGTGGTTTTGCACCGGAGGACAGTGGGAACGCGGTGCCAGGTGCAAAAACGGGGTGGTTTTGCACCGGAGGGCGTGGAAAGCACGGTGCCAGGTGCAAAAACGGGGTGGTTTTGCACCGGAGCCGAAAAGGAGACCATCGGGATTGGAGCTGTGAAGGCAAAAGATTGGAAAAAAGTGTGTATATTTGTTAGGATGAAACGGTTAGCGTACATATTTTGCCTTGCGGCGGCGGTAGCGGCGGCTTGCACAAAGCAGGAGATCATACCGGCGGCGGGGGCCGGGCCGAATTCCGGCAGCAGCAGCTCGCAAGGCAGCGGTTCACAAGACGGCACAGACATCCCCCGGCTTATTCCGGTGCTTCCGGAGAGCGGAAATGTACCGGAGGTGCGCATTACCGTAACGGACAAAAACTGGAAAACGCTTCTGGACGCTTTCAACAAGAACAACAACACCCAGGAGTACATTCCGGCCGATATAGAGTACAAGGACGGCACGCAGGTGCAAAAGGTGACGGGCGCCGGACTGCGGTTAAAGGGAAACACCTCAAGGCGCTACCCCGGGGAAGCCGGAAACCTTAACCACGTGCACTTCGGCCTGCATTTCAGCGAATACACAGAGGGCCAGAAACTGCTTGGGACTTCCCGCCTGGACCTCAAGTGGTTCAAGGACGACCCTTCGTATTGCCGCGAGGTTTTCTGCTACGACCTTTTCCACAGGGCCGGTGTGTGGACTGCCATAAGTTCAGGGTACACCCGCCTTTGGATAACGGTGGGCGGCAAGGAGACCTACATGGGCGTGTACGAGCTCATGGAGCACGTGAAGGGAGATTACCTGAAACGGCGCCAGAGTGCCTTCGAGGGCCGGGACGGTCATCTTTGGAAGGCCAGGTGGGGCGCAAATCTCCGTGACCCCAACGCCTGGATGGGGGCCGATGACAACAAGAACGACTACACCTATGAACTGAAGTCGGATGAAACTGACTTCACCGCTGCAAAGGCACAGCTTCAGGAGTTTATAAAAAACCTAAACGGAAAGTCCGGAGAAGCCTTCTACGCCTGGGCGCAGCAGGCCATGGATGTGGAACTCCTTCTAAAAACCTACGCCGTGAACGTTGCCGTGGGCATGTGGGACGACTACTGGAACAACACCAACAACTACTATTTCTACTTCAATCCAGAGGGAAAATTCTTCTTCATTCCCTACGACTACGACAACACCCTTGGGACAAGCCTGAACTGCGGAGTTCAGAGCGACGCCGGGCGCCAGAGCCCCCTGAAATGGGGAAGTTCCGACAATCCGCTCATTTCAAAGCTTCTTGGGAAACCGGAGTGGAAAGCCCTCTATGTTTCATATTTGAAAGAGCTTTGCAGCGGAGAAATGAAGGCCGAAACAGCCATTTCGCGTATCAAGGGATGGCACAAGGCGATAAGCCCGTATGTTTCCAACGATACCGGAGAGGACATGAAAATAGAGGACCGTCCCGCGTCATGGGGCAACCATAAGGAGTACCGCATCCTCTCGGATGGCTCCAACTGCTTTTTCAGCGTAAAGGCTTCGGCCGTCAATTCCCTTTAGCAGCCACTCTGCCATTTTGTCAGTGAACCCGTCATTGGCACGGCCGTTGATTATATATCGGCCGAAACGAACAAACTAAAAACACAATAAACTATGCTTAGACCATTAGGAACAAGAGTGGTGATTGAGCCCAAAGAGGCCGAAACCATGACCGCCGGGGGCCTGTATATCCCGGATAATGCCAAGGAAAAACCCCAGCAGGGAGTAATTGTGGCCGTGGGTCCCGGCTCTAAGGACGAGCCCATGGAAGTAAAGGTTGGTGAAACCGTCCTTTACGGAAAGTACGCCGGCACGGAGGTCACCGTAGATGGCAAGAAGTACCTCATTGTTAAGCAGTCCGATATTCTCGCAATCCTCTAAACACTGTCATTTCGAACGAAGTGCCTGTCATTTCGAGCGAAGTCGAG
>DGXO01000053.1 GCA_002395605.1 Bacteroidales bacterium UBA4230 | reverse complement strand
TTCCGTGACTCCAACCAGGACCTCGCGGGCATAGTGCACCTTGTTCCGGAACGGGCCCGGCAGCGCATCCTTGACATTGCCGCCACGCAGTTCCCGGACGGCGGATGCTACCACCAGTACCAGCCCCTCACAAAACGCGGCAACAACGACATCGGCGGCGGATTCGGCGACGACCCCCTCTGGCTCATCTTCGGCACGGTGGCCTACATCCGGGAAACCGGAGACTTCGGCATACTCAATGAGAAAGTGCCCTTTGACAACCAGCCCGGAACGGAGGTAACGCTGCTGGAGCACCTCAAAATCAGCTTCCGCCATGTGCGGGAAAACCTTGGTCCTCACGGCCTTCCGCTCATAGGAAGGGCCGACTGGAACGACTGCCTCAACCTCAACTGCTTCTCCGACAACCCCGACGAAAGTTTCCAGACCACGGAAAACAAGACAGAGGGCAGCCAGGCCGAATCCCTCATGATTGCCGGCCTCTTTGTGGCCGAAGGAAGAGACTTCGCAGAGCTTCTTGAAAGAATCGGAGACAGTGACGCCGCGGAGGTGAAAACCGCCGTCGCATCTATGGAAAACGCCGTAAAAAAGCACGGCTGGGACGGAGAATGGTTCCTCAGGGCCTACGACTACTACGGCAACAAGATAGGCTCCCATGAATGTGCCGAAAGCAAGATCTTCATCGAAAGCCAGGGCTGGTGCACAATGGCCAGGATCGGTGCCGAAGAAGGCCTCTGCGACAAAGCCCTGGATTCGGCCTGCCGGATGCTGGAATGCGAGCACGGCCTGGTCCTGAATGCCCCGGCATATTCGGCCTACCTCAAAGAATACGGAGAAATAAGCAGTTACCCGGAAGGATACAAGGAAAACGGCGGTATCTTCTGCCACAACAACCCCTGGATCATAATAGGCGAGGCCATGGCCGGCCGCCCAGAAGACGCCTGGCGCCACTATCGCAAGATTACGCCCGCCTTCTCAAAAGACCAGAGCCTGAGGAAAGTGGAGCCCTACGTGTTCTGCCAGATGGTGGCCGGAAAGGAAGCCTTCAGGCCTGGAGAAGGCAAGAACAGCTGGCTCACCGGCACTGCGGCATGGACCTGGAAGGCCGTCAGCGAGTCCATACTTGGCATCAAACCGCAGTTTGACGGCCTCCTAATTGAACCCTGTATCCCCCTGAAGTACGGGACGTACAAGGTGAAGCGCCGCTTCCGTGATGCCGAATACGAGCTCAGCATCCACTGCACGGAAAACGGTCCCGGCCGTGTTTTCATCCCCTACAAAAAGGGAAAACATGTTCTGGACATAGAGCTTTAAATGCTTCAAGATGAGCGTATACAGAAATATTCCCGCCGAAGAATTGAGGGACATAGAGGGCCGAATCCTCTATGAGGACAACCATATCCTTATCTTCAACAAAAGGACCGGAGAGATTGTGCAAGGAGACAAAACCGGAGACGAGCCCCTCTCCGAAACCCTTAAGGCGTTCATCGCCCAGAGAGACTCCAAGCCCGGCCAGGTGTTCATGGGAGTCCCCCACCGCCTTGACAGGCCGGTGAGCGGCGTATGCATCTTTGCCAAAACCTCAAAGGCGCTGGAAAGGCTAAACCAAATGCTCAGGGACGGAGACATCCACAAAACCTACTGGGCGCTTACCGCCGAAAAACCTCCCAAAGAATCCGACACCCTTACGGATTTCCTTGTAAGGAACGAGTCCCAGAACAAGTCCTACGTATCCAAAAACGGCAAGGAAGCACGCCTCAAGTACACCCTTATCCAAAAGACAGAGCGCTACTACCTCCTTGAAGTCCAGCTATATACCGGGCGTCATCACCAGATACGCTGCCAGCTCTCCCACATGGGCTGCCCCATCAAAGGAGACCTCAAGTACGGGGCAAAACGCTCCAACCCTGATGGCGGAATAAGCCTTCTTGCCAGGCGTATACAGTTTATCCACCCCGTCAAAAAGACCGAGGTGGATATAACGGCTCCAGTTCCGGTGAGCTGGAAAGGCATTGAGGAAGGGTAGTATCTCGCCGGCGCCCGCTTGGTAATTAAAGTTTTTCCCGGTATTTAAGTCTTATCCTGTTGCACCAAAAACTTGGCGGCTCCCCCATCACGCTTTTGAAACTGCTCAGGAAAGAAGACTCGTTCCCAAACCCGGACAACTGGGCAAGGTCCGTAATCTTCAGGCTCATATTGGCCCTGAACAGCTCCATGGCATACATTACCCTATAGTAGTTCACGTATGCCCTAAAATTTTTACCAGAAAAACGATTAATTGTTTTACTTAAGTATAACCTATTGGTAAAGAGCGCGTTAGCTAAATCCTGCAACTGGTAGTCAGTCACAAGATAAGGCTTTCGCTCAACCATGTATCTGCAACACCTGTCGTAGAGGAACTGATCGGTCACCGTAAAGTCTTTCGCGGAATCTTGCGGATACATTTCATCCGCCCCGGGCTGCATTATGTCTATAGCCCTGAGCCTGGCTTCCTTTCTGTAAAGCTGTACGCTTAAGTAAACAACTCCGGCGGCAAGCAGCACTGAAACGAAAGCCAGAACAATTGTCAGAAAGTTCATGGCGTTCAAACTGGCAGGCCGGGCGCCGGCGAGAAACCCCTCTCAATATGTCAAAGAAAGTTACTTCTTTATGGTGTCGAATCCCTTTCCATACACTCCGTTGACGGAACTGACGGAAAGGAATGCATGTGAATCAAGCTGCTTTATGTATCTCAGAAGCAGATTGAGGTCATTTTTACGGGTAAGGACCATAAGCACTTTGGTTTCCTGCTTGGTATACCAGCCGTGGCCGTCAAGCACGGTTACGCCCCTGTGAAGGTCCTGGGTAATGGCATCGGCAATCTCAACATAATTCTTGGACAGGATGAACAGCTGCACGCTTTGCTGGGAGCCGGAAATGTACATGTCCAGCACATAACTGTTTACGGTAACCAGGATAAGGCCATACAGGACCGTTGTTATTTTTTCGGCGAACGGCATCTTGAACATCACGGGGTTTCCGGCGCTGTCAAGCACTGCAAGACCGGTTTCGGGGTCCAGTTGGGTGACGAAGGACGGAACCAGGAGGGATGAGCCTATGATTATGAAATCAAGGAAAAGAATCACCTTGCCCGGGGACACGTTGTGGTACTTGGTGTAGATAAGCGCAATGATATCCGTGCCTCCCGTGGACCCTCCGTTTGAGATGCTCATTCCTATGCCGATACCTGCCAGGAGGCCGCCCATAAGGACACTGAGGAGCTTGCCGTTGTCTATGGCAAGGGTCTTAATGATTGTGGCGGGAATGACTCCCGGAAGGAACCTAAGGGCAACCGAAGCCAATATGATGGCATAGATGGTCTTTGCGCCGAATCCCATTCCAAGCACAACCATTGCGGCAATAACGAGGATTGCATTCAGGATAAAGTAGCTGTAACCCATTTGGATTGATCCGTGGGTTGCATACTGGATCATGGAGCTTATACCGGATACTCCACCGCCAATGAGGTTGTTGGGAATAAGGAAGAGAGACCAGGCCGTAGTGTAGATAAGGATACCAAGGGTAACCATTATCCACTCCTTGATGTTGGTAAAAACGGTTTTCTTTAAAATGGGCATAGCTCTATGATTGTTTCTTTTTCTTTACGATTCCTGTTTTCATCTGGTCAAATCCCTCACCGTAAACGTTGTTTGCAGGCACCACGGTTACAAAGGCAGTCTCGTCAATGTCCTTTACCGCCTTCACAAGCTCCGGGAGTTCGGTTTTCCGGAGCATCACCATAAGCACCTGACGGTCTTCCTGGGTGTACCATCCCACCGCCTTAAGGGCCGTCACTCCCCTCTCCATGTCTTGGTTTATATAGTCCCCTATCTTTTTATAATGATTGGAGAATATGATCACCTGCACCGTGGAATCCTTGCCAAGCATGATGAGGTCCAGCACATAGGCGCACACGCCCATGGTGATATAGCCGTAGACCACATCCGTGAAGCAGTGCCCGGGCACAAAGATAAGGAGGGTGATTACAATGAAATCGGCAAAAAGGTAAAAACGGCCGATGGTTATGGGCCAGAACTTGTTCACGATAAGCGCAAGGATGTCCGTGCCGCCTGTGGAACCGCCCCTCATGATAATGAGCGCAAGGCCCACCGCCTCCAGAAGACCGCCTATGATGGGCACCAGAATACCGTCCCCGACATAAAGCGGCTGCCCTTCCACAGACCAAAGGAACTTCATGCTCTCATCTCCGAGGATTCGGAAAAGGGCCGTTGAAAGGACTATGGCATATATGGTTTTTATGCCGAAACTCTGCCCCAGGATAATCCAGGCCAGGATAAGGAGCAGCACGTTGATTCCAAAGTACCATATGTCCACAGAGACTCCGGTTACCATTGAAAGGAGGGCCGAAGCACCCGTGAGGCCGCCGTCGATCATGCCGTTGGGGAGAAGGAAGCTCTGCCAGGCCATCACAAAAAGGATAACGCCTATCGTGATGACGATGTAGTCAAAAATCCCTATTAGAATCTTTTTCTTGCGGTCCATCGTTTACTTTTTTAGCACCACGTTTACAATTCGGCCGGGAACCACTATCACCTTTGCAATGCTCATGTCTCCAACGTACTTGGGCGTGCTTTCATGGCCGCGCACCAGGGCCTCGACGTCTGAGGGAGAGGCCGATGCCGGGACATCCAGGAAGAAACGGGTTTTGCCGTTGAAAGATATGGGGTATTTCACGGAAGAGTCGGCGGCAAGGGATTCGTCGTACTGCGGGAACGAGGCGTATACCACGGAAGTCTCGTGTCCAAGCTGATGCCACAGTTCCTCTGCAATATGCGGGGCAAACGGGCTCAGGATAATGGTAAGGGGCTCCAGGATGGCCTTCTTGGAGCAGTTTCCAAGTTCATTGAGGGCAATCATGAAGGCCGAAATTGTGGTATTGTAGGAGAAATTCTCTATATCCTCCTGTGCCTTGCCGATAAGCTTATGGAGGGCCCTCAGTTCATCCTTTGTGGGCTCTTCATCCGTGACAAGCCACTTTTCCCTGTCCCAGAACAGACGCCAGAACTTCTTGAGGAAGCGGTTTACGCCGTCTATGCCCTTGGTATCCCAGGGCTTGGCCTGCTCAATAGGGCCAAGGAACATCTCATAAAGACGGAGGGTATCGGCACCGTAAGTATCGCAGATCTTGTCGGGGTTGACCACGTTGTACATGCTCTTGGACATCTTTTCAATGGCCCAGCCGCAAATGTACTCCCCGTTTTCCAGAATGAACTGAGCATTCCTGTAATCCGGACGCCACGCGCGGAAAGCCTCAAGGTCCAGGCGGTCGTTGTAAACGATATTGACATCCACGTGCACCGGAATGGTCTCGTACTGGTCCTTGAGACCGGCCGAAACAAACGTGGAGGTACCGGGAATCATGTACACGAAGTTGGAGCGGCCCTGGATCATGCCCTGGTTTACAAGCCTCTTGAAAGGTTCGTCCTCGCAGACATAGCCATAGTCAAAGAGGAACTTGTTCCAGAAGCGGCTGTAGATGAGGTGACCGGTAGCGTGCTCCGTGCCTCCCACATAAAGGTCTACGCTCTTCCAGTAATCGTTGGCCTTGTGACTCACAAGAGCGGAGTCATTATGAGGGTCCATGTAGCGGAGATAGTATGCGCTGGAGCCTGCAAAGCCCGGCATGGTGCTGGTCTCAAGCGGATAACCGTTGTATGTCCAGTCTTTTGCGCGTGCAAGGGGCGGCTGGCCGTCCTCAGTGGGCTTGTACTCGTCAATCTCAGGAAGAGTAAGGGGCAGGTCCTCAAACGGAACCGGCGTAGGGATGCCATCCTTGTAATAAATGGGGAAAGGCTCTCCCCAGTAGCGCTGACGGGAGAAAATGGCGTCACGGATGCGGAAATTGACCTTCCTGTGCCCAATTCCGTGCTTCTCAACGTAGTCGATGGCTGCCGGAATGGCCTCCTTGACGGTGAGTCCGTTCAGAAAGCCGCTGTTGCACATGATGCCTTCCTTGGCATCCAGGCTTTCCTCGCTTACATCGGCACCCTCAATAAGGGGAATGATGGGCAGGCCGAATTTCTTTGCAAAAGCGTAATCTCGGCTGTCGTGGGCCGGAACCGCCATGATTGCGCCGGTACCATAGCCGGCAAGCACATACTCCGATATCCATACCGGGACCTTCTCCCCGGTCAAAGGATTGATTCCGTAAGAACCTGAGAATACGCCGGTTACGGCCTTGGCGGCCATGCGCTCGCGCTCGGTCTTCTTCTTGACTTCGGCAAGGTAGGCATCAACGTTTGCCTTCTCCGATGCCGAAGTGAGTTTTTCCACCCACTCGCTTTCCGGAGCAAGCACCATGAAGGTTACGCCAAACACGGTATCGGCACGGGTGGTGAAGATGGTGACGTCGTGGGAAGTGCCGTCGCACTCTACCTTGAATACCATTTCGGCACCTTCGCTGCGGCCAATCCAGTTGCGCTGCATCTCCTTCAGGGAGTCGGTCCACTCAAGGCGGTCCAGGCCCTCCAGCAGGCGGGCGGCATAGGCGCTCACCCTAAGCTGCCACTGGGTCATCTTTTTCTGGAAAACCGGATGACCGCCGCGCTCCGAGTAGCCGTCCTTGACTTCGTCGTTGGCAAGTACGGTTCCAAGGGCCGGGCACCAGTTCACGGTGCTTTCTCCCTGATATGCAATGCGGTAGCGCATAAGGACATCGGATTTCTCCTTCTCCGAGAAGCCCTTCCACTGCTCTGCGCTGAACGCGGGGCCTTCAGAGCAGGCTGCATCAACGGCCGAAGAGCCGCCCTTTTCAAAGGCAGCCACAAGCTCCTCTATGGGGCGGGCTTTCTGGGCAGCGTTGTCGTACCATGAGCCGAACATCTTGAGGAAGGCCCACTGGGTCCACTTGTAATAATCGGGGTCCGAGGTACGGAATTCGCGGTCCCAGTCAAATGAGAAGCCAATGCGCCGCAGCTGTTCGCAGTAACGCGCCACATTGTCGTGGGTTGTTTTCTCCGGGTGCTGGCCGGTTTGGATTGCATACTGCTCTGCGGGCAGGCCGAAGGCGTCAAATCCCATGGGGTGCAGCACGTTGAAACCCTTCAGTCTCTTGTAGCGTGCAAATATGTCACTGGCAATATAGCCAAGGGGGTGCCCTACATGAAGACCTGCGCCGCTAGGGTACGGGAACATGTCCAGCACGTAATACTTGGGTTTGCCTTCCGATACTTCGGCCTTGTAAGTTTGCTCCTTCTCCCAGCGAGCCTGCCACTTTTTCTCTATTTCCTGAAATGAGTAATCCATTAGTTTACAGTTGTTCCGTTAATGCCAAACTTTGGTTTGTCTTTCTTCAATTTAAAATCTACCGCAACGGTGAGGGCCAC
>DGXO01000078.1 GCA_002395605.1 Bacteroidales bacterium UBA4230 | reverse complement strand
GTGGCTGTGCGCTCCACAAACTCATAGTTAAGGCCCTTCAGTATCTTTTCAATGGTGCCGTGGCCTATCTTTTTGCCGATGAAATGCTCTATGCGGTTGTAATCCAGCTGAATACGGGCGCGGACAATGGGCTTGGGGTAGAACTCGCTGACTTTGCCGACCACCTTTCCGCCTGCAATCTCCGTGATAAGAAGGGCGGCGCGCTTGGCTGCATAAAGGGCGGCCTCGGGGTCTGCGCCGCGCTCGAAGCGGAAGCTGGCGTCTGTGGAAAGAGTCTGGCTCTTGGCGGTTTTGCGGATGCTCACGGGGTCGAAGTATGCGCCCTCGATGAAGACATCAACGGTGCTGTCAGATACGCCGGAATCTTCACCGCCGAATACGCCGGCAATGCACATGGGGCCTTCGGCATTGGCTATGACAACGTCAAAAGCATGGAGCTTGCGGTCAAGGCCGTCTAAGGTGCGGATGGGCTCCCCTTCCTGGGCACGTCTTACGATAACCTTTCCGCCTGCAATCTTGGAGGCGTCGAAGGTATGGAGCGGCTGGCCGGTTTCAAAGAGCACGAAGTTGGAGATGTCCACAACGTTGTTAATGGGCTTGAGGCCAATTGAAAGGAGCCTTTCCTGCAGCCATTCAGGGCTGGGGGCAACCTTCACGCCCTTTACGGTGATGCCGGTGTAGCGGGGTGCGCCGTCCTCCGTGAGCACTTCCACGGGGATGGACTCTCCCTCACCTTCCTTGAAGGCTTCCACGGAAGGAAGGGTAAGTTCGGCCTCAATGCCTTTGCTGTAGAGATATGCGTAAAGGTCTCTTGCCACGCCGATGTGCGAGGCTGCATCAATGCGGTTGGCGGTGATTTCGTATTCAATCACAGATTCGTCCTTGAGGCCAAGGTATTCCTTGGCGGGAACGCCCACGGGAGCATTTTCAGGGAGCACCATAATGCCGTCGTGGCTGGTGCCTATTCCAAGTTCGTCTTCGGCGCAAATCATGCCGAAGCTGTCCACTCCGCGGATTTTGGACTTCTTGATCTTGAAATCACCGGGGAGGATGGTCCCTAGACGGGCAAAGAGCACCTTCTGGCCCGCCGCCACGTTGGGGGCGCCGCAAACCACGGTAAGGGGTTCCGGGGAGCCGTCGTTTACGGTGGTGATATGGAGGTGGTCGCTGTCCGGATGAGGCTCACAGGTGAGAACCTTTGCAACCACAACGCCCTTGAGGCCGCCTTCAACCACTTCCCTGGTTTCAACGCTGTCTACTTCAATGCCAATCGAAGTCATGGCCTCCGCCACCTCCTGAGGGGTGAGGCTGCACTTCAGATACTCTTTTAACCAATCGTAACTAAGTTTCATATATCTGTTTTTTCTTTATCTCTAATAGTCTACAAAGATACATTTTTCCTCACGGAAAAACAACTGCCGGATTCCATGGAAAATGAGTATATTTGTAAATTAAAACATATTTGACATGGGTATTTTTGCAAGCGGTGTTAAAAAAACCAACCTCGGCTTCTTCCAAAAGCTGGGAAGGGCATTCAGCGCCAAGTCCAAAATCAATGACGATGTACTGGATGCACTGGAGGAGGCTCTCCTTGGCTCCGACATGGGCGTGGATACCACTCTCAAGCTCATTGACAACATCCAGGACCGCGTAGAGAAAGACAAATACGTGAACATGGAGGAGCTCACCGCCCTCATCCGCGACGAAATTGCAAACCTCATCGGAGACGACGCCCCGGTGCAGCCCTTCGACTTCACAAAGAAGCCTTACGTGATTCTTGTCGTGGGCGTGAACGGCGTTGGCAAAACCACCACCATAGGAAAGATAGCCGCCATGCTCCGCAAACAGGGCAAGAAGGTTGTCATCGGCGCAGCCGACACCTTCCGTGCAGCAGCCGTAGACCAGCTCACAGTTTGGGCCGAACGCGCCGGCGCGGACATAGTGAAGCAGGCAATGGGCGCAGACCCCGCCTCCGTGGCCTTTGACACCGTCAAGAGCGCCGTGGCAAAGGAGGCCGACGTAGTTCTCATAGACACTGCCGGCCGTCTCCACAACCGCGTGGATCTCATGAACGAGCTCACCAAAATCCGCAATGTCATCCGTAAAGTGGTGCCTGACGGCCCCCATGAGGTCCTTCTGGTACTGGATGGCTCCACCGGCCAGAATGCCTTCATCCAGGCCCGAGAGTTCTCTAAAGCCACGGACGTTACCGCCATGGCCATCACAAAACTGGACGGTAGCGCCAAAGGCGGCGTTGTAGTGGGCATCGCCGACACCTACAATTTCCCCATAAAGTTTGTTGGAATCGGGGAAGGCATAGAAGACCTCAAGGTCTTTGACAAAAAAGCCTTCGTAGAAGACCTGTTCAAGCTGGAAGACATCCAGTAGCGCTGGCGCACATCTCTCTGATTCTCAGCCACTTGCTATACCTCGGGTGCACCTGGAAGTGCACCCGATTATCGTTATCTCGTTGAATGCCAGGCACTTGGGCGCCAGGCCGAAAAAATATGTCGCAGGTCTGGGAAATCCCTGGCCTGCGACATGTTCTATTACACTGAAGTTTACTTCTTTGCGAAGAATTCCTTCTCTTTGCCTTCCTCTACCAGCTGCTCTACGAAAACGTAGGCACCGGTCTTGGGGCTCTTTTCCATGCGGATCACCTTAACCATGTGCTTGGCACCGGCCTTGGCGTCGAAGGTAGCAACTGCTTTTTTTGCCATAGTTTGGTTCTCCTATACTTTACTTGATTTCACGGTGAAGAGTAACTTTCTTGAGGTAGGGGTTGTACTTCATACGCTCAAGACGCTCGGGGGTGTTCTTCTTGTTCTTG
>DGXO01000063.1 GCA_002395605.1 Bacteroidales bacterium UBA4230 | reverse complement strand
TTAAAGTGTCGGCCGAAACTTATCTTAACAATGGTCACCTTGCCCTGATGCTCACTTACAGGAACGGGGAAACCGAAGTTATCACCGTAAACTTAAACAGCAGGTTCCAGTCGGATAGCCTTGCGTTTATAGATACCAACAACCATCCCGAAGCCGAAAAGTTCATTCGTGATAATGAACTTGGTGTGCCGATGGGCGTTACCGAGCGCAGCGGCTTCTGCCAGTATCCGCTTTACACAATTTTCACCAAATCATTATGGAAACGACCGTGCAATCATTAGAACAACAGCGCAGGATGGCAGCCTACATTCTGGAGGTCCTCAGGAATTACCCTATTATCGTAATGAGTTGGGGCGTGGACAACAAAAGCTACCGCATTGTCGAGGACGCTGAACACCGCTCTGGACTGGAATTCACCGTGCAGGGCTTCAAGCACAAGGGGAGAGTTCAAATCCTTTACGACGAGGGCGCCGATGCGTTCCTCTTCAACCTCATCGACACCGATGGCAAAACCGTCAAAACCAGGGAAGACGTTTACGTTAACGAACTGGTACCTGCCATAGACGAAGCCGTGGAAAAAGTCGAAAACTACAGCGCGCGGATATGCCAAGAATATGGCATTTCCTAATAGCGCAAACTCTCACAAAAGGGGCGTCAGGTTATTCTGGCGCCCTATCTCATATACTAAACGTTCGTTTAACAATCGTGAAAAATGACTTACATTGCTTATTTACGCCAATCCACGAAGAAACAGGCCGTCTCTGGTCTGGGCATCGAGGCACAGAGGGAGATTATCCACAACTACCTGCGTGACCAAACCCCAATTGCTGAATTTGTGGAAACAGAGAGCGGCCGACATAACGACCGCCCTAAACTTACAGAAGCTTTGGCCCTATGCAGAAAGACTAATTCTACCCTGATCGTGGCTAAGCTCGACCGTCTCTCCAGGAACGTCGCCTTTACCAGCAAGCTCCTGGAGTCAGACGTTGAAATCAAATTTTGCGACTTCCCGGAGGCCAATAAGCTGGTACTGCACATCATCGCCAGTATCGCCGAATATGAAGCGCAACTCATCTCCACCCGTACGAAGCAGTCCCTGGATGCCAAGAAGGCCCGTGGAATGGCTTTGGGGAAACCGGAGAATCTTACAGGTAACCTGGATAAGGCCATATCCAACTCCAGGAAGACCAATATGCGAAAGGCGCGCGAGAATCCCAACAACAAGCGCGCAGCTGCAATGCTCAAGGTCCTGGTAAAGCAGGATCTCACACTGGCCGCAATGGCAGAGACGCTGAATGCTGAAGGTTTCGTCACCAGCAGGGGCGCCAAGTTCACGCCATGGACGGTCAGTGTACTAATCAAACGATACAACCTTAATAACAATCATCATGAAACAGTTCAAGAATGAAATCACCATCTGCGGTGTAGTCGGCCAGTGCCACGTAACCGTAGCCGCCGATACCGAGACGGCGCAGTTCTCGGTTATGACAGAGGACACCTACAGCAGTAGGGACGGCAGCACCGTCGTTAATTGCACCTGGTTTTCCGTCCACGCGTGGAAGGGCGCCGGCATTGCCGAACTTTCCAAAATCACCAAAGGCACATGGGTGGAAGTGCATGGGAAGCAGCGGTGCCGCCGCTATGTCGGGGAAGATAGCGCAGACCGCGTCAACTACGAAATCATCGCAGATACCGTAAAGCTTGTTGTGGAGGAGTAAAAATGCCGAACTGGGCCTATACTCTATACAAGGTAAGGGGCAGCGAATCCGAAGTAGCTGCCCTTCACAAAACCATTCAGAACCTGGCTGACATGGACGGATCACTACTTCCTAATGGCTTTGGGAAACTCTGGCTTGGTAATCTGGTTCATGCTCTGGGAGGTGATTGGGAGAAAACCTATTGCCGTGGACACATCTTGGATTACTCTCTGGAAAACGGCATCCTCAAAATCAACACGGAGACGGCTTGGGGAGAGATGTCAGATGTTAGGCATTTTATCAAACAGAAGTACCCGTCGCTGCAAATCTTCTTTCAGACAGAGGAACCCGGCATGTGTATATTTCAAACCAACGATGCTACCGGTGAGATATTTCCTGAACGCTGGCTACTGGACTGGAACGACGAGAAAGCCAACCTCTACCTCTGGGAATACTTTGGGGAGCTTTCGGCCGTAATTGAGTATCTGAAGGGAAACGGCATCATAACTTCCGAAATCCACCCGACAAAGGAAGCTATCACCGCCGTTTTGAGCCAGATACAGGAGGAGCGGCCGGATGATATAAGTTGGATGTTGGAGGAGTTCGTGGTGGTAGATGACTAGCTCTGTAAAGGAAAGGGACATTGAGCGCCCTTTTCTTTTTCTTTGCTGATAGTGAGTATTAAAACTGCCTTGTGGGATAGTTATAGACGAGCAAGTACCGCTTCCCTTATCAACCTTGGCACCGGCACTGCCGCTGGAACTGGGCACCATCGGCATTATAATTGCAGCCATATCGGCCATATGAAAACCAGCGCTATCATATTGTCTTTCTTTTTATTGCTTCCTCTTGTGCCGGCTATGGCCCAGAAGAAGGACAAACACAGGGAAGTTATTGTCTGTGGCACTTGCGGACGCGTAATAAACTCAGGAGCCTATTTCGACGGTGGAGATGCCAACAAGTTCTCTCTTTGGGTCAACGAGCATAAACGCTATCCCGAAGAGGCGAAAAAGGCAGGAATTGAAGGGAGGGTCACAACTCAATTCACAATCACAAAAGAAGGGAAACTCACCAACGTGAGGATTCTCCGTGGTTTACATCCCCTTCTTGACGAGGAAGCGGTCCGCGTTATTGAATCGGCCCCGCAACTATGGGAACCCGCATGGGATAAAAAAGGTGAGCCGACAGATGTGACATACACTTTTCCCGTCATTTTCAAACTGACAGAAGAGGTGCGCGTTGATTATCCCATTCGTGGGACCGTCCGGTATTTGCGCTAGGGACCATTCGTGTCCACTTTGTCCACGGTGGACGGAGTGGATAAGGTGGACAGTGGTGGAAAATGGGTTTCTTATGCCCTGTGGTTTGTCAGGATAGTTTGAACCTCCTCCTTATACTTCCTGGAAACCGGGAGTTCTGCCGTGCCGATAGTCACGGTATCGGGCGAAATGAGCGTTGCATAATTGGCATTGACCAGGTAAGAACGGTGGATACGCAGGAAGTTGTCACCCAGCAGGTCCTCCCACTGGCCGATGCCGGTTTTGTTGCGGAAGCGGCGGCCTTCGGTGGCATTGACCGTCACCTCTTTGTCGTTGGATTCGATGTAGAGAATCTCATCAGAAAGGAGGGATACCGTCTTGCGCTCTGAAACAAATCGGATGGGCTTCTGAGTC
>DGXO01000083.1:221-28175 GCA_002395605.1 Bacteroidales bacterium UBA4230 | reverse complement strand
TTCCGTGAGGGCAAGACCTTCGACCTCTGCTACTGCCAGGACGGCGGCTTCAATCCTGACAGTCATTTTGCATGGCTGCGCTCGGATGGCTCCAAGACCTTCCTCATAGCGGCAAACTTCGGCCCAGAGGCCGAAATAACGCTTCGCATACCCACGGAAGCACTTGACTACCTGGGAATTAAAGCCGTCCGCACGGTTTATACCTTAACGGTGAAGGCCTTTGACTATGCTATAGTGAACGTCTCCTGAACTCCGCAACGGTGACAGCCGTGGCAACTGCGGCGTTAAGGCTCTCCGAGCCAGGGTCATCGGCGGGGAAAGGAGGAATATAGAGACGGTCTGTCACAACGGCGGCCGTCTCTTTTGATATGCCGTTGGCCTCATTGCCGATAACTATTATTCCCTTGGAAGACAGCTCTTTAGAGTACATGTTCTCCCCGTCAAGGAAAGTTCCATAAACCGGACCGGGATAGGATGAGCACAGGGACGTGATATGGGCCGTATAGAACGGAACCCTGAAAATGGCGCCCATGGTGGCCTGCACCACTTTGGGATTATACAGCTCCACAGTATCTTCAGAGGCATAAACTGCATCTATGCCGAACCAGTCTGCAATTCTGAGGATTGTACCCAGATTCCCCGGATCCCTTATTCCATCAAGCGCCAGGTAAAGGCCGTCTCCTGGAACCACCATCCTTGAATCCGGAATACGCACAACAGCCAGCACCGGAGAAGGGGAGGAAAGGGCCGAAATCCTGGCCATGGCAGCCTCTCCGATTTCCTCTTTCCTGTAAACACGCTCTACCTCAAAACCGGATTTCAACGCCTCCTGGACCATCTTTTCGCCCTCAACCACAAACATCCCTTCACTGTCCCGGAACTTCTTCTGTGACAGTGATTTGATCCACTTTATTTCTGCTGCTGTAATCATTGTCCTATTCATGATTTGGGAGGGTATATGTCCCTGAACCCATGGCCACCCTCGGCCTTGTAAGAGGGAGGGGCCCACGAAGTGGGAGGGGTCGGCGAAGCCGACGGTTCAGGGATATATAACCCTCCCAAATCGTCAATACCCAAGAGTTTTGAGCATGGATTCGGCACTCTGTTCTTCGGCAAAGACAGAGGTTACAAGATTGCCTTCCTTGTCACGGTCTATGAGAATGTGCTTAGGAGAAGGCATGAGGCAGTGCTTGATGCCGCCGTAGCCGGAAATGGCTTCCTGGTATGCGCCGGTGTGGAAAAAGCCTATGTAGAGGTTTTCCCTGCGGCTGCGGATGGTGGGAAGGAAGATGGCGTTGGCGTGGTAGTCGGCATTGTAGAAGTCCTGGGAGTCGCAGGTGAGGCCGCCCAGGAACACCCTCTGGTATTCGTCGTTCCACTTGTTCACGGGAAGGAGGATAAACCTCTGGTTCAGGCCCCAGGTATCCGGGAGGCAGGTCATGAAGGAGTTGTCTATCATGTACCACTTCTCTCTGTCGTTCTGCTGCTTGATGTCCAGGATCTTGAATATGGTGGCGCCGCTTTCGCCTACGGTGAAGCTGCCGAATTCCGTGAAGATATCGGGCTCCGGAACGCCGTAAGCGTTGCAGGTGACCTTGATCTGGTTGATGATTTCCTCCACCATATACTCGTAGTCGAAGTCCTGGGCCAGGGAAGTCTTGTTGGGAAGGCCGCCGCCGATGTTGAGGCTGTCAAGCTCCGGACAGATGGACTTGAGCTCGCAGTACACCTTCACGCACTTTGAAAGCTCGTTCCAGTAGTATGCGGTGTCCCTGATACCGGTATTGATGAAAAAGTGCAGCATCTTGAGGTGGAAGTTGGGATACTTTGCCACCGTGTCCTTATAGAACTTCACGATGTCCGAATAACGGATTCCCAGGCGGGAGGTATAGAAGTCGAAGTTGGGCTCTTCCTCGGAGGCTATGCGGATACCCATCATGGTATCTTCCTCAATAAGGTCCGCCAAATCCTCGAACTCGTTCTTGTTGTCAAGGACGGGGATTATCCTCTTCCAGCCGTTTTTACGGAGCTTTGCTATGTTCTCTATGTACTGCGGGCGCTTGAAGCCGTTGCAGATCACATAGATTTCCTCCTTGTTCACGGAGCCGTCCCTTTCCAGGGCTTCCATGAGGTCAAGGTCATAGGCCGAAGATGTCTCCAGGTGAATGTCGTTTTTGAGGGCCTCGTGGAGCACGAAGGCAAACTGCGAGCTTTTGGTGCAGTAGCTGTAATTGTACTTGCCCTGGTAGTCGGCCTTTGCCATGGCCACCTTGAAAAGGCGCTTTGCCCTCTGGATCTGGGAAGAAATCTTGGGAAGGTAGGTAATCTTGAGGGGAGTACCGTACTTCTCTATTATCTCCATGAGATTTATGTCATTGAACATCAAATTACCGTCTACCACCATGAATTCATCCTGGGGGAAGTCGAAGGTTTGGTCTATAAGGTCAATGTACTTGTTTTTCATCAGTGTCTTTGGTTTTGACCTACAAATATACGGAAAAAAGTGTTATTTTTGTAAGAATGAAACTGATTGGGCGCATATTAATTACAATTGCCGCAGCTTCGGCCTTGGCGGTCTCCTGCAGCACCACCCGCACTCTCCGTGACGGGGAGTATCTCCTGCGCTCCAACAAGATAATAGTCAACGACAAAACCTTCGACGCCGACCTCGGCCCGTACCTTCTGCAAAAGCCCAATGCCTGGATGCTGGGCACCAGCCCCTCGCTTGTGGTGTACAACTGGGGAGGGGAGGGCGCCAACGCCTTCCAGAGGCTTTTCAAGAAACTTGGCACCGCTCCTGTAGTCTACGACGCCTCAAAGGTAGACGAAACCATAGACAACATAAAGAACCACCTCCGCTACATCGGCTACTACGGCTCCGTGGTGGAAAGTGGCGTAAGGGTAAGTGGGAGAAAGGTTTACGTAACCTATTACGTGGCTCTTGGAAGGCGCTATAAGATAAGCGCAATTGACTACGACATCCCTTCCTACGGCACTTTCCAGGAGGACTGGAAGGAAGACCTCGGGAACGTCTCTCTCAAAAACGGGATGTTCCTCTCGGAAGAAGTGATTGAAAAGGAGGCCGACCGCAGTGCGGCGTATTTCCGCACAAAAGGCTACTACGGCTTCAACAAGAGTTTCTATCTCTTTGAGGCCGATACCCTCTCCGGAGACGGTAATGCAGCCCTCAAGATGAGCATCCGCGACTATGCCCTAGGAGACAGCCCGGCTTCGGCAAAAGAGCACAGGAAATTCACCATAGGGAACCTCACCGTTTCCAAGCCACAAAGGCTCAGGATACGCCCTGGAGTCATTGAGACGCTGAATATCCTTCGGCCCGGGGAGCTTTACAACGAAAAAGACATCAACACCACCTACACCCGTTTCTCCAATGTGGGCATGCTCACCGGCGTCAACATCACCACCACGGAGGCTCCCGGGGACAAGGTGGACTGCAACATCGCCCTCCGGAATTCCGGCCTGCAGGGGTTCAAGGTGAACTTGGAGGCGTCCGTGAACTCTTCGGCCCTTTTCGGCATTTCTCCGCAGCTAACGTACTATCACAGGAATATCTTCCACGGCGGGGAAGTGCTGAATCTTGGCGTCAAGGGCAATTTCCAGTTCCGCCCCAAATCGGACGCCTATTCCACGGAGGTAAGCACCACCGGAAGCATCCAGTTCCCGAAATTCATCGGCCTTCCCACGCACCTTTTCAAAGGCCGATACATCCCCAAAACGGAGATTTCGGCGGCATTCAACTACCAGGACCGCCCGGAGTTCAAACGCACTGCCATTGCCGGGGAATTCAGCTATACGGGGCGCTTCAACTCCCGTTTCTCTTACAAGTTCACGCCCATAAGGGTCAATGTGACAAGGCTTTTTGACATATCCGACGATTTCGGGATGCGGCTCATTGACAACATGGTGCTGGCCGGCGCCTACATGGACAAGTTTGACATGGGAGTGAGCTCCATGCTGTACTACACCACGGACAACTCCGTGGTTCCCACCACTCCCTATCACTATGTAAGGTTCAACTTTGACTTGTCCGGAAACGTCCTGAGCCTTTTCAACAAGTTTCTTCCCACGAACGAATTCGGTGAAAGAACTATCTGGAGCGTCCCTTACACCCAATATGTGAGGGGAGAAGTCCACCTTGGCAAGACTTTCCGTTTCGGCAAGCAGGACAAACAGGCCCTGGCCCTTCATTTTACTGCCGGCGCAGGTTTCCCTTACGGCAATTCGGCCAACTCATCAATTCCGCTGGAAAAACTCTTTTACGTTGGCGGAGCATACTCCATGAGGGGTTGGCAGGCCAGGACCCTGGGCCCCGGAACAAGCACGTTCTACTCCACAATGTTTGTGATTCCAAGCGCCGTAGGCGAGATCAAGATGGAAGCAAACGTAGAGTATCGTTTCCCCATCTTCTGGAAGTTCGAGGGCGCGGTTTTTGCCGATGCCGGCAACATCTGGGATTTCCCGGATTCTTATAACATAGAAGACCCTGATATTTCCGAACTCCTTGACGGCTTCGATGACAGCTCCGCCTTCAGCTTTACGTCATCAACCCTGAAGGGGATAGGCCTGGACTGGGGCTTCGGGCTGCGCCTTAACCTTGGGCTCATCCTAGTTCGCATAGACAGTGGTTTCCGTATCCATGACCCCGGAAAAAAAGAAGGGCAGCGCTGGTTAGGCCCTGCCCAATGGTTCGACGGCAACTACGCCGTCCATTTCGGAGTTGGTTATCCGTTTTGACAAACGGATAACCCCTTTCTCGTAAGGGGGTCGCCCCCCTTTATATACACCCCCGGCGCCCAGAAGGGCGCTTATTTTTTTTGATAGTATTTCGGCCAGCAGGCTTCAAGATAGGCCTTGAGGCCGTTTTCGTGCTTGTTCTGGGCGGGCTCATAGAAGACCCTTCCCTTTAGGGCGTCCGGCATGAATTCCATGTCCACAAAGTGACCGGGGTAGTCGTGGGCATACTTGTAGCCGTCGGAGTACCCAAGTTCCTCCATTAGCTTTGTAGGGGCGTTCCTTATGGGAAGAGGCACCGGCAGATTGCCGCTCTGCCGGACTTCGGCAAGGGCGTTTTCAAGGGCCATGTAGGAGGCGTTGCTCTTGGGCGACGATGCCAGATAAACGGTAGTTTCGGCAAGCGGGATTCGGCCCTCAGGCATGCCTATCTTGGAGACCACCTCAAAGCAGGCATTGGCAAGGAGGAGGGCGTTGGGATTTGCAAGGCCAACGTCTTCGGAGGCGCTGAGGCAGAGCCTTCGGGCAATGAAAAGGGGATCCTCCCCGCCGTCTATCATGCGTGCCAGATAATAGATGGCGGCGTTGGGATCCGAGCCCCTTATACTCTTTATGAAGGCCGAAATAATGTCGTAGTGCATTTCCCCGTCCTTGTCATAGATGGCCATGTTCTCCTGAATGGAGGACGTTACGGTGGCGTTGTCTATGACAATGTGGGAACTTCCGGGCTGGGCGTCAATCACGAGTTCCAGGACATTGAGAAGCTTACGGGCGTCTCCGCCGCTGTAGCGCATGAGGGCCTGGGTTTCCCTTAGTTCTATATCCTTGTCCTTCAGGAGGACATCCTCCTTGAGAGCACGGTCCAATAGTTCCTGCAAATCACTCTGCCCAAGGGATTTAAGCACAAAAACCTGGCAGCGTGACAGAAGGGGAGTGATAACCTCGAAGGAGGGGTTTTCAGTGGTGGCGCCTATAAGGACTATGGTGCCAGTTTCAACCGCTCCCAAAAGGGCATCCTGCTGGGCCTTGTTGAAGCGGTGGATTTCGTCTATAAATAATATAGGAGCGCCTTTTTGGTTGAAAAGGGAAGACTTTGAGGCCTTCTCAAAAACGTCCCTCACATCCTTCACACCGGCCGTAACGGCGCTCAGCGTGTAGAAATCCCGGTCCAGGGTCTGAGCAATGATATGCGCAAGGGTGGTTTTCCCAACACCGGGAGGGCCCCACAGGATAAATGAAGAGAGATTTCCGCTTTCTATCATTTTCCTGAGGACACAGCCCTCACCAACAAGATGACGCTGGCCCACATACTGGTCCAGCGTACTAGGTCTCATGCGCTCCGGAAGGGGAGGAAGCATTTGGGAAGAAGCGCCCATCCTACTTTTCTATAGGCTTTGAGAACACCCTTCTTCTACGGACGAAATCTTTCTCGTAGTCGTTCCAGATATTCTGGACGGAGGTGTTGGTTTCCATTTCGGCATTGGATTCTCCGTATTTGAAGCCGCCCTTTATAAGGTTGCCGATGAACTGGTTGAAAAGCATTGCATGAACCCCCTTGTTGCGGTATTCGGGATCTACGCCTATAAGCATGAGCTCAATTGCGGGGTCGTGCTTCAGGTACATTGCTTTTACTAGATGCCACCAGCCGAAGGGGAAAAGATAGCCGCGGCACTTGTGCACGGCCTTGGCAATTGAAGGCATTGCCACTGCAAGGGCAACTAGTTTACCCTCCGCATCTTCAATGGCCGTGACATAATCCATGTCCAGGAGGCCAAGGTAAGAGTCTACGTACTTGTCCATTACATCCTGCGGAAGAACGGTGAAATCGTAGAGCTGGTTGTAGGTGCGGTTCACGAGGTCGAAGAGTTTCTCCCCGTAGCCGCCCTTTGTGATATCCCTCTTTGAAAGCTTTTTCACATGGAGGCTGTAGCGCTGCTCCACCATGTTTGCTATGCGGGTGACTTTCTCCGGGAGGGCATCCGGGACATAGATCCTGTACTCCAGCCAGTCGTTGGTCTTTGTCATGGACATAGCCTCAAAGTGGCGCCCGTAATACTCGTAGTTGTACCTCAGGGCATAGGTGGAAATCTCATTGAACCCTTCCACCACGCATCCTTCGTTGTCGAAGTCCGTGAAGCCAAGGGGCCCAGTGACCTGGGTCATGCCCATTTCCTTTCCGTAGGCCGAAACTGCATCTATGAGGGCCTTGGAGACCTCCATGTCGTCAATGAAGTCTATCCAGCCGAAGCGTACTTCGTCGTGTTGCCAGTTCTTGTTTGCAATCTCATTGATGATTGCAGCCACGCGCCCAACCACCTTTCCGTCACGGTATGCCAGGAAAAGCCGGAATTTGGCGTATTTGGACATTGGATTCTTAGCGGGGTCCAGGCTGGCCATTTCGTCCATGAAAAGCCCCGGAACATAATAAGGACAGCCTTTGTAAAGCTCCAGGGGGAACTTTACAAAGGCTTTAAGGTCCTTTTTGGATGAAACTGTCTTGATTGATACAGACATTATGTAGGATGTAGGTTTTAGTAATTGGTTTAACTGAGTATGGCTCAGTTGTTTATAATGTTTTTACGATAATCGACTTTACGTTTTCCTATTGTAATTGTAAGACCCATGTACATGTTGAAGTTCATGTCCGAAGCCGGAATGCCAAGCATCTGGGGGATGTTCTTGAGGGAAGCGGAGAAATCACTGATGGGAATTACAGTTGCGGGAATCATGTCTGCGCCCACAAAGAGGTTGATAACTCCTGGATGCAGGTTTAGGCCGAAACCAAATGAGCGGAAGAAGTTGTTGAATGCGGTACTTCCGGAAAGGCTCAGCCAGTCAAGAGGGGAGATGTTGAGGGAAACACGGCCCTCGCCCCAGTTGAAGCCCTGACCTGCGCGCATGCTGTACAGAAGGCCAAGTGACAGGCGTTCGTACCAGGGAAGGCGGACTTCGGCGCCGACGTTCATGCGGAATGGGAGCATTTCGGCCTTGGAACCGGGTTTGTCAGAGGGCTTGAACTTGTAGATATTCTCCAAGGCCTTCACCATTTTATCAATTTCCTGGTTAAGGGCAGTGCTGCCGTCGTCTCCTCCGAGCACATTTATCGACGCACCTGCGGCGGGCTCGTAGGTATATGCGGCCTCAGGGGTTGTGCCGGAATACTCACGGTTCCAGACCATGAAGCCAAGGTCCAGTACGGCAAGCGAAGCAGTAATCCATGGGAGAATATTGACACTCACGCCAAGATCCACTGCAGAGCCGAAGCCTGCAGGACCCATCTTGCCAACGTTGAAGCCTATTTTGTTATAATCATAGTAGCCGGAATCGTCCACTCCAACGCTGAATGCGGGAGACGAGGCGTCCAGGGCACCCTGGGCATCGATGGTCCACTTGTCTTTTTCCAGCGTGAGGTTCATCTTTGTCATGTAGGCTTGAGCCTCTGCCAGACCTGCAAGGAGTTTGAGACGTGCGCCGCCGCTGATGAAATTGTTCCAGTTGTGGGACCATCCAAGAGCAAGTTCCAGATAATTCTTTGAACGGACGCCGGTGCCGCCCAGATTGAAAGTGTTGCCGCTGGTGGTACCGTCCTTGAGGAAGCGGAAAAGGTCGTAGGGGAGAGTGACGCTTGTCATGCTCTTTACCCCAAGGTCAATGTTGAAGAAGTTGCGGTCTACCCAGAAACCCGCGCTGAGAAGGTTGATGTTGAGGTTGGCCGAAATATTGTTCTGGGACTTGTTGAGTCCGCCAAGGAACTCGCTGGAGGACACCTTGTCGTTGAGGAAAAGGCAGGTTTTGCCGTCCTTCACAAACAGGAAGTTGTCTATGCCGATATTGGAGTTGGCGGACATTCCGGTTTGGCCGAAGAAGATTGCGGCATGGCTGTGCTCGCTTTGGAAAGCGGGATTGAGGCGATATCCGTACTGGTAACCGCCAAGGAAATAGCCGGTCTGGTAATCCTGGGCCTTAACGGAACCAAGACTTAGAAGCAGCAGTGCCAAAGAGGCTGTGAATATGCTTTTTACGGTTTTCATAGCGGTGTATCTTACTGGTTTTTATTGGTGGTAAGGCTCTTGATGTCAGCGGTGATACCGTTGGGGAGAGTGAGGGAAAGACCGGAAAGGGTAAGTCCCTGGTTGCTATTCAGGCGGGTACCGGCCACGGCCTCATTTGAAGAGGCGCCAAGTCCAAGCCTGATCCTGTTGATGATATGGCTGGTGTCAAGGTCCAGGGTAACCACAATCTTGCTGGATTTAGGGGCTTCAAGCGTACCGGCCTCGATAAATCCGTCTACGGAAGAGGTGATGGTCTCGATGCGGGCATTGTTTTCATCGTAAGCGCTGGCTTCCACTCCGAAACTCAGCGGAACGGTGTTGAGGGCGGTGAACTCAAGTTCGGCCTTCACCTTGGGAACATTCTTGCCAAGGTTGGTGAGATTAAGCTCCGTGTTAAGGTCTATGCCAAGCGAAAGGGCGGTTTTGGCCGTGAACGAGAGGGGAGCGTCAAGGGAAACTTCCAGTTCTGCGCCGTAGTTCTGCCCAGTGGCGATGGTGGTCCAGTCATTGGGGAAGGTGACGCTGAATCCGGATGCCTCCACGCGGTCCGGAAGGGGACTCAGGATCTTTCCAAGGCCTTCAACGTGCTTATAGACAACGCCTCCGGATTCTCCGTCGGGCTTTTCTCCAAGGCTGTAGGAGGTTTTTGCGTTGCCCTTGAATGCAAGAGGGCCGATTTCGTACTTGTGAAGAGGCTCGGATGCACCGCTACGGAGGGAAAGGATATTTCCTTTAAGGTTGAAATCCACAGGGAAAGAGCTGTTTACGGCCATTCCAAGCTGGATTTCGGCAAGTTCTATGTCTACATCAGCGCCGGAGAGTATGTCCGGAAGACCGGTAATGTCAAAGCCATATTCTTTGTCAAAGGAAGGAGCGGCGGATTCACTGAGCTTGAGAACAACTGAGCTCACGGAAGTGATGCCGGCGGTATAGGAATAGCCAATCTTGAAGTCCGTGACGGGGGTGTCGGACTCAACTACGGTAAGGGAACCGTCAAGGACGGTGGGTGCCGTAGAAGGGTTCTTGGGGTAATTCACCACCTTTGTGGAACCTGTGAAATCCAGGGGATTCAGGGTAATTTTTCCGTTTTCAATCTTGACCTGGCTAGCCAGTGCAAGCTTTCCGGCCGAAGCAGCCTTGCCGTCCGTGCCGAAATCCAGGCCGGAGAGGGCGACTTCAAGCGAAAGGCCTGTGTTCATGGGAATTACCACGTCCGAGCCTGCAAGCAGAGTATAGCCGTTTTCCTGCACGGTAAAAGCGGCATTGCTGCAAGAAGAAAGGCGCATGAAATCCGGGAACACAATCTTGGAGCCAGCCCTGAGAAGAATCTTGGAGAAAGGAAGGCCGGAAGGAACTATGTTAAGGCCGATTGAACCTGCAAGAACCGCGCTCTTGACGGCCGAAATCTCCTTGGGAAAATCCGAGATGGAGAAATCCACATCAAATGAATAGTCAATGGTTTGCGTCAGGAAATCTTCCTTTTGGAGCTGGTCCATGTCGGCGCTATACCCAATTGTGGAAAGGTATGCTTCCACGGCCGCTTTGTCTTCGGGGTCGTAGTCCAAAGGAGTATTTGCCGGAATGCTGGTGTATTCACCAATTTTCTGCGGAGTGGAGTCTTCTCCGCTGGCGCTGAGGGAAATAGCATTTGAGGCAATTGAGAAACCATCTATTTTAGTGGGCTCCATCTTGAATGAGAGCATGTACTCTCCGTTGGAATTGATTTTGAACACTTCTCCGGAAGGGTCAATCTCGATGAGGTTTCCGAGAGTGATTTCCTGGAGGTTTGGCAGGGGCATAGTGACACCTTTAAGAATGGTGATCTCTGAGTCCATGTCTTCCAGATTGTATCTTTTGTCCGGAACACAACCAACCAAAAAGGCCGGAAGCGCTAGGGCAACGGCAACAATCCCGACAATCATTCTTGTTTTCATAATGATGCAGATTTGTTAAACAAAAAATATCAATACCTTACAAAAAGCAAATATAACCTTTTTTTCTAAATATTAAGGTTCAAATCAATTAAATTGTGCTAACGAACGTCGAAACCTGGCGAAGCATCGCTATGATCGGAGTTCCAAATTGTGCTAACGAGCGTCAAAACCTGGGCGAAGCATCGCTATGATCGGAGTTCCAAATTGTGCTAACGAGCGTCGAAACCTGGCGAAGCCAGCATTATACGCGAAGTTACACAATTTATATTATGTTAAGTTGTGTAAATAAATTTCTCCCCTCCCAAAATTATCGTAAATTTGCACCATGACTCGAAAAAGAATAGACCTTCTCCTTGAGAATGTGAAAATAGAAGCCGTTGCGGCCGAAGGCAAAGCCCTGGCACACGTGGACGGCATGGTGGTTTTCGTGGACTTTGCAGTTCCCGGAGATGTTGTGGACATCCAGGTGTTCAAAAAGAAGAAAAACTACATGGAGGGCTGGATAAAACGCATTGTAAAGCCCTCGGAGCACCGTCTGGAACCGTTTTGCCCTCATTTTGGCGTTTGTGGAGGATGCAGGTGGCAGCCGCTTCCGTATGCAATGCAACTTGCCGCAAAAAGGCAGCAGGTTGAAGACCAGCTTGTGCGCATAGGGCATCTGGAAGTGCCGGAAATTCGGCCTACACTCCCCTCTCCAGAAACGGAATATTACCGTAACAAGTTGGAATTCAGCGCATCAGCTTCTCGCTGGATACTAAATGGAGAAGATCCTGACGCCCTTTCTCCGGCAGAGCGCGTGGGGCTTGGCTTCCATGTATCCAAATTCTTTGACAAAGTGCTGGACATCAAGGACTGCCACCTCCAGAAAGAGCCTTCAAACGCCATAAGGCTGTTTGTGAAGCAGTTCTGCCTGGAGCATGGCTACGAGTTCTATAACATAAGGGAAAACAGGGGCTTTTTCCGCAATATGTTTGTAAGGAGCAACGGAAACGGAGACATAATGCTTATAATGTGCTTCGCCCAGCCCAGGATGGAAGACATAAAAGCGCTTCTGGATGCCCTCAGCGCCCGTTTTCCGGAAATCACCAGCCTCTGGTATGTAGTCAACGAGAAACTAAACGACTCCATCCAGGACCTCTCCCCTGTCCTTTACAAGGGACAAGACGCAATCTACGAGTCAATGGAAGGGCTCAGCTTCAAAATCGGCCCCAAATCCTTTTACCAGACAAACTCGGAGCAGGCGTACAGGCTGTACAGCGTTGCCAGGGATTTTGCAGCGCTCACCGGCAATGAGGTTGTATATGACCTCTATACCGGCACCGGCACCATTGCCCAGTTTGTAAGCGGAAAGGCACGCAAAGTGGTTGGCATTGAGTATGTTCCGGAGGCCATAGAAGACGCCAAAGACAATGCAAGGCGTAACGGCATCACCAACTGCTCCTTCTTTGCCGGAGACATGAAAGATGTTCTGAATGAGGGGTTTATAAAGGAGCACGGCAGGCCGGATGTCATAATCCTGGATCCTCCCCGCGCGGGGATTCACCCGGATGTCGCAAAGGTAATACTGGACGCCGCTCCGGGCCGAATGGTTTACGTCAGTTGCAACCCCGCCTCCCAGGCAAGGGACCTTGCCATCCTGTGCTTAAAATACAGGATTACGGCGGTGCAGCCCGTGGACATGTTCCCCCACACCATGCACGTGGAGAACGTGGTGGCTTTGGAACTTATCTGATACTGAATTCTTTCCTTACGCGTTCCGTAACTCCGGACTCGTATTCCAGGACGGCCTCCAGCACATGGTAGCCGCTCTCAAGGGTTACCAAGCTTCCCTTTGCAGGCTCTCCATCGAAAATCCAGCTTACCTGGACTTTGGGGGCATTCTCAGGCCTTACAAGTTCCAGCGCAAAAGTTTCTCCGGGAAGCCATGCGCCGCTTCCGGGGGCAATGTAGGTGTATCCAAGAGAAGAGAGGTCCTGGGCCCCCATCTGTTCTTCGGCCTTGGCTTCAAGCATGAGATTCATCATGATGTCGGCTCTTTCCACATACATCTGCTTCCAGGAAGACGCTGTGAGGCTGAAGGGAGAGTAATAGCTGTTTTTCTTGTCTCCCGGATATACCGTTCCAAGGAAGAAGGAATCTGTCCCTGTGTCCGGGCTGCCGTACCCGATATAGACATACTCGCCTTCCGGAATCACGATCCCCTCTTCCGAGACATCCACTGAATTACGGAAATAAACCCCGTATGAGGGCATTTCCACCAGTTTAGTGAGTACGCGGCGGGGGCCGATGTCCACCGTCACGTAAATCTCTCCGGTGAAAGAAGGAAGAAGGTAGGGATAGAAGACAATCTCCCGTAGGACGCTGCCGGCGTAAGGGGCAAGGTCCTCCGGGGTAAAGCGCACGGCGCCTATCCCGGGTTTGTTGTAGTAGCCCTGAGTGCCCTTGCTGTCATATTTGGAAAGGGTTACTCCCTCACCCTCGCTTTCACGCCTCAAGGTAACAGGCACGGAGATTACGCGGGAATTTCCAAGCGAGACTCCGGTGACAAAACTGCGGTACCCTGGGGCCGAAACCATAAGATTCATGGGCCCAGTCTTGCCTTCCTCCACGGGGATGAAGTAGTGGCCGTCAGGCTCCGAGAGCACCTCCTCCCCCTCATCCAGCACAAGCGTAGCGCCCTCTATAGGGACTCCGTAAATATTTCTGACATAGCCGTTTACATTGGGCCCGCAGTCAAACTGGGCATACAGGGAAACACCATCCGGGGTAAGCTCAATGTTTGTAAGCTGGCAAGGCGCAGGGTTCCCGCTCCAATCCACAGGCTCAAGGGAAAGTGCCCCGGAAACTCCGGGAAAAACCATATTGCCTGCATCCTTGTTGCCGGAATACGACGGCACAATGTAGTAGCAGGGGTGCAGAGGGTTGTCGTTGATGCCCTCCCCGGGAGTTTTCCAGGCGTCCCAGCGCCATGAAAAAGCCTCCGAGCGGTCCAGGTGATACACCACAAGGCCTTCCGGAAGCGGTGCGTCCCATCCCTTGGAATCACGGTATTCCAAAATGAAGCACTCCCCTTCCTTAAGGGTGGGAATCACATACGCCATATTGTTCTTTATGGCCGAAAGAACCTGCCTTCCCGGCTGAAGTTCCAGAAGGCTTTCCCTCTCCATCCATCCAAGGATTATCCTTTCTTCGGCGGTAAAATAAGGCGGAGTGAAGCCGAAATTGTTGTTTGCGCCATAGCACATGAGGGCAAACCCGCCAACATCACGGGAAGGCTTTCCGTCCGCTGCCACCTGGTCGTAGAAGTCCGGAAGGCCAAGTGAATGGCCGAATTCATGGGAGATGATTCCAATTCCGGCGGGGGCCCGGCCATCCTTGCCCCTAAGCTGTGCCGAACAGAAATAAGAATCCAGCCTGAGACCATCCAGGACCACGTTTTTAAGGTCCGGGGATGTGGACTCCGACATGCTCCAGTGGTGGGCCCATATAGCGTCCTGAGGGCCTCCCTGAGACTGGTCGTGGCCTGCGTAAATGTACATTACAAGGTCAAGGACGCCATCCGAGTCCCTGTCATAAACGGAGAAATCCACATCCGGATCCAGCAGGGTGCAGGCTTCGGCAAGCGCCCTGTCGGCGGCGGCATCGGCCCTGACTCCGTCCTCAATTACATCACGGCCATAGTATGCGCGGTATTTTGTGAGGGTAACCGGGCCGAAAACGTCAAAAACGGGAGTGAATGCGCCAAGGGAATTGTCCCGGAAATAATCCCGCACAGACCCCGTTGCCATCCCTTCCGAATAACCTTCGGCATTTAGAAGAGAGTCAAAATAGCCTGTAACTTCCTCGTCATCAAACTTTATGTCCGTGAACTCCACCAGGATGCAGGGTATCCTGAGGGTGTCCAGCGCAGGGACCGTGGCCGAAAGAAGCGCACTGAGTATGAGGGCGGAAAGGCTCATAGGGCAAGTACGATGAAGGTTTTGTCATCTTGTTTGAGCCAGGCCTTGCCATCCTTGACCTGCATTACCTGCATCTGATATCGCTTGCTTACGGTGCTGTGGCCGTGTTTCTGGACCCTGTACAGGAATGATACGGACTGTCCGGTGGTGAGTTCCCACGGGAGGCCGGACACGCTTACAACCGTAACGGTTTCAGGATTGATGAGCCTGTAGGTACAGCCGGTGTCATATTTCACCATGCTCAGCTGGTCCTTGGAGTAATCAAAAATGATGTCCCCGCCTTCAACGCCATATACGCCGGGAATGGTTATCATGGTTATTGGATCAGGGTCTTCGGGCTCTACGGGAGTTGGCGGCGTGGGTATGGGCCGATCCTGCGGCTTAGGGTCACAAGACAGGGCCGAACATACGATTACGGCTGCCAATATGAGTTTTTGAAGTCTCATAGAGTAACAAATATAGCAATTATGTGAGAAAATTGCTAATTTTGCGTTCAATTTTACTTAGAAGACATGTTGCTTCAGATTATATTGTTTCTTGTCGGCCTCGCACTTGTGGTTTTTGGCGCCGACTACCTTGTGGAAGGAGCATCGGCCGTGGCACGCAAAGCCGGCCTCAGTGAGTTTATAATAGGCCTTACAATAGTCGGGATGGGCACATCGGCCCCGGAAATGGTGGTCTCGTTCATTGGCGCAGCGCAAGGGAACGCGGATATTGCCATCGGAAACGTGGTGGGTTCAAATATCTTCAACACCCTCCTCATCCTTGGCGTCACCGCCCTTATCCTCCCCATGACAATAACCCCGGAAAACCGCAAGAGGGACATCCCCATGAACATTTTCACTGTGGTTGTCCTGGTACTTCTGGGTCTTGAGCACACCATCTTCGGCATTGGAACTGACGGCCTTTCAAGGATTGACGGCGGCATACTCCTTGCGCTTTTCATAGCGTACATGTGGTATAGTTTCACCTCCTCAAAACCTGAATCAGATTCCGCCCAGGACGCAAAGAAAACCGCCATCTGGCTTGCCGTTATCTATATAGTGGGCGGCCTGGCAGCGCTTGTATTCGGCGGCCGGCTCTTTGTGGATTCCGCGGTAAACATCGCCCATTCCTTCGGCGTATCGGACAAATTCATTGCTATCACAATCCTTGCCGGAGGCACCTCCATGCCGGAACTCGCCACTTGCATAGCCGCGGCCGTCAAGAAAAAGGGTCAGCTTGCACTTGGCAACATCATCGGCTCCAATATCTTCAACGTGCTCCTCATTCTTGGAGGATCGGCCATTATCAGTCCCCTTAGTTTTGCCGATATTTCATACGTGGACCTTGGGATACTCATGGCTAGCGCCCTTGTGCTTCTCACAAGCTGCTTTGTAGGCAAAAGGAACAGCCTTGACCGTCTGGACGGTGTGCTGTTCCTTATTCTGTGGGCAGGCTACATGGCCTGGCTCATAATGAATCTCTAGAGGAGGTTTTCCTTTGACAATACGGGATTGCTGTAGATGTGCAGCAGGATATCCCGCAGTTCATCCTTGTTCAAGGTGGGCTCCACCTGGCCAAGAAGGGTCTCGATGTAGGCCTTGAACGCAGTCATGTCCTCCGGGGTGTACTCCGATGCGTATTTGGAGCCGCCGTTTACAATGTCATACGCCATGTAATTGGTGTTCCAAAGCTTGTATCCTTCTATGATACGGCGGTCCAGGATGTGGCGGAGGTACTGGTAACGGTCGTTTTTGTCACAGAGGGAGGCCTCGTGGATTTCGGCCTCCGAGAGGGGCTTGTCAAACTTAATGTGAACGTTCCCCTTTTTCTGGACTATGCCCTGGATGATGCTCTGGAGGTCTTCGGTCTCTCCTTTTACATATTTCTGCGTGCGGGAAATGAGAAGTTCCCGGGCTTTGAGGATATCGCAGGAATCGTACTGGTAGGAGATGCTTATGGGGATGATGTTGAGCTCACGGAAATTCTTCACGAAGTCTTCCCCGCCGCTCATGTCTAACATCTTCAGGAGGCCCTGCTCCGTGGTGTCCAGGCCGTCCTTGGTGCGGCCCTGGCGCTGGGCAATCCAGACGGAACTTGTGCCGGAGGTAATAACCTCGCGGATGTACTTTGAAAGAAGCTGTGAGGACAGATAGAGCTCACGGGCCGAAATACCGCGGATTACCTTTATCATGCGGTTGGAGCGGATGAGAAGCTCCACGCTCTTATGCTTAAGGAGATTGTCCCCTACGCAAATCTGGGTTTCCGGAAGGTTGTTCTTGATGAGGATGAGCTGCAGGAAGGCAGGGTCCAGGATAATGTCACGATGGTTGGACATTGCAAGATACTTGCCCTCAATGGAGGTAAGGTTCTCAAGGCCCTCATAGGTGAACTCATTTACGGAGCTGTCAATGACCCACTGGATGGCCTTTGACATAACCACGTGCTGGAATTCATCCACGGTGTGAATGTTTCTCAGAATGTCTCCCAGAAGGGTATCGGGCTCATTTGGGAATATCTTCTTGGATATCCACTTTGTGTTTGGATGAACCGAAAGCCGCGTAAGGGCGGCCGATGCCTCTTCGTCGTTAAAGGGAGCAATATCCATGTATTCTGTGAGATCCATACTCATAACGCAAATGTCTTCTTCAATGCAAAAGTAAGCCTTTTTTTTGGATTTCCCTAGGCCTTTTCAAGAAGTGATGAGTCTCCGTAAGAAAGGAAACGGAATCCGTTTTCCAGGGCGTAGTCGTAAATAGTTCTCCAGTCACCGTTTACAAAGGCCGAAACAAGGAGGATGAGGGTGCTCTCCGGCTGATGGAAATTTGTGACCAGAAGATCCACAAGGCGGAACTTGAAGCCCGGGACTATGATTATGCGCGTTCCGACGCTGATCTCACTGAGCCCTTCCTTGTCCAGCCAGTCTATGATTGCCTGGAGGGCCTCACTGGTGGAATATGTGTATTCCCTGGTGTATGGAGCCCACTGGTCTACATCCCGCGGGGCGCCTTCTTCAATGCAGCTTACACCTACATAATATAGGGATTCAAGAGTGCGCACGGAAGTGGTCCCAACCGCAACAAGCGGGGCGTTTTTGTCCCTGAGCTTTTCAAGAAGGTCCCTTGACACCGCAAATGGTTCACGGTGCATGGGGTGTTCGCTCACAAGGGAACTTTTTACGGGAAGGAAGGTCCCGGCTCCAACATGGAGGCATACCTTTTCTATGTCAATTCCTTTTGCCCTTATGCCTTCAAGCACGTTGTCGGTAAAATGCAAACCGGCCGTAGGTGCAGCCACAGAGCCCCTTATGCGCGCATAAAGGGTCTGGTAACGCTGCGTATCAATAGCCTCGGATTCCCTGTTGAGATACGGCGGAATGGGCACGGTCCCGGCAAGTTCCAGGACCGCGGAGAAAGGCCTTTCATCCTTCCAGGTAAACTTCACCTGTCCGGTTTGCCCGTCACGGCCCATAAGTTCGGCCCTAAGGTCCATTGCCTCAATTAGCGGATTGTTGTCCGGATTGTACAGCCTCAGGATGTCCTCCTTCCACTTTTTTGCATTGCCAATCACGCATTTCCAGGTACATTCCGCGGTAGAGGCGAATGCAAGGTTGTATTCTACCGGACTTACTGGCTCCAGGCAGAATATTTCAATGTGTGCACCGCTTTCGCGTCTGAAATGAAGGCGGGCGGGTACAACTTTTGTCTCGTTGAATACCATCATTGCGCCTGCGGGCAGAAGGTCCGGCAGGTTGCGGAACACGGTGTGGGAAACTTCGCCGTTTTTGTAATGCAGCAGTTTGGATGCATCGCGCTCTGCAAGGGGGTATTTCGCTATCCTGGAGTCGTCCAGGCCATAATTGTAATCTTCTATATGAATTTCAGGTATCATTGAGAATTCGTTTTTCGGGGCAAAGTTACACTATTAATCAGAATTTCCGAAATCCCAGCAGAAAACATGTTTTTCCAAAGTTGGGGTTTTACAAAACTGAAATTAATTGCAGCTGTTTTTCATTCAGTTTTGTAAACGCAATGATACTTTTCAAATCTGTAAAATAAAAACTGATACTTTTTTGCAAAAGTGTTCCACAGTAAAGTTTACTATCATTATATTTCACGGAAAATCAGTGTTTTATATCATTTATATATAATTAAACTTCAATAGAACAATGCCCCCTCAGGAGAAAATATGGGAATAGTCTATAATTTGACAATAATCGTACTATATACAATGCAAATAATCAGTCATTTACATGTAATCACATAAATTTAATTATAGGTATTTTAGCCCTCACTTCCCTACTTTCATGAATTCACCATGCAACAAAAACGTTTTGGAATATTTACAAAACTTGTGTATATTTGTGAAAGAGAATTTTAGAAATATGAATCGCAGACTTTTGCAGTTTTTGCAGGCCCAAAATATCACGCAAACCCAGTTCGCCGACACCCTTTCAGTTGCGCGCGGTTCCGTGTCCCATATTCTGGCTGGGCGCAACAAGCCCGGCTACGACTTCCTTGAGAGCCTGATGCTCCATTACCCCACCCTTAACCTGGAATGGCTTCTCACCGGAAAGGGCAAAATGTATAAGGAACAGCCCTCTGAGGGTACTGAGGACAGTATTATGCTGGATCTCTTCCCCCAGAAAACGGCAAATTCCGGCCGGAAAGTCCAGCGAATCCTGGTGTTTTACTCGGACAACACCTTTGAAGAGTTCCATCCTGACGAATAATTTATTATTTTTGTATCTGCAAACCGTAGATATTCTTTAAGGATGCTGTTTTTCAGAAAAAAACTTGACAAAGTCCCCAAAATTGAATTCTCAGGCGTTTTACTTGAGAACCCAATTGGTGCCTATGAAGGTGTAAACAGCTCTAAATCATATAGGATAAGTCGGCCTGCGCCCGGTTTTTTAACCCTCACTCCCCCTAAAGAGGAAACACTTGAATGGATAACCCAGCTGCAGTCTCTGAGAAAGGAGACAGTTCTGGCGGTAAATCTCAAGAGAGACATCCAGCGCTCCTTTGCCCTTCTCTACGACTTTGTGGATTTCCTCATAATTGACACCGGCTGGGAAGACGGCACCCCGGAAATAGCCGACATAAGGGTTCTTCTGGACGAAATCCTGAGCCTTAGGCTGTGCTACGAGCGCTATACGCGCATTTTGGTGCGTATCACGGACGGCCTTACCCTTGACGAAATTGCTCCCCTTGTAGACTACTGCCGTCTTTCCGGCATTGATGGCGTGGTAATCCACGGCACAAAAAGGTTCGAATACATCCAGAGCGTCACGCAGGGGCGCCTTCCCTCTGTCCTAAGCTCGGATTCCCCGGAGGAAATCCAGGACTACTGCAGCCGCGGAATCCCCGTTGAAACCTCTCTTGGGCACATCCAGCGCCTGAAAATCCTTCAATCCCTAAGTAAATAACAACTATCTCCATAATGCTTACCGCAAGTATATGCACAATAGGCGATGAAATCCTCATCGGCCAGGTAACTGACACAAATTCGGCCCATATAGCAACCGCCCTGGAAGAAGCCGGCATCCATGTAAACAGCATGGTTTCAGTCGGGGACTCCAGGGATGCAATTGAGGGGGCCCTGAAACGGGAACTATCTTCCTCGGACATTGTAATAACCACAGGAGGCCTGGGGCCCACCAAAGACGATATCACTAAGGCTGTCCTTGCCGAATTTTCCGGAAGCAAGGGCTACAAGGAGGATCCCGGCCAGCTTGAAATGGTGCATAAAATCCTGAAAGGCAGGGGCTTGGACGTTCTTCCCATCAACCTTGCCCAGGCCCAGGTGCCGGAAAAGGCCGAAGTCATTGTAAACAAGCTTGGGACTGCCCCCATAATGGTGTTCCGCGGCCTTTTAGGCAAGGCTTCACTGTATGCCCTTCCAGGAGTACCCCACGAAGCCGTGGGCGCAATTCCGGCCGTTTTAGGGGACATTCTGGCCCATTTCAAGCCGGAGAGCATCGTTCACCGTAATATAATGGTTTACGGAATTGCCGAATCCGCCCTTTCCGAGAAGATTGCGTTCTGGGAAGACGCCCTTCCCGCCGATATGCACCTTGCCTACCTCCCCAACACCCTCACGGGAATAAGGCTCAGGCTGTCGGCCTACGGAGGGGAAAAAGAGGCCCAGGAAAGGCGCCTGGAGGCCAAAATGGAAGAACTCAAGGGCATAATCGGCCCGCTGGTATATGCTGGGGAAGACAGCACCCTGGAGGCTTCCGTAGGGAAGCTTCTCAAAGAGCGCGGGGAAACAGTCTCGTGTGCCGAATCCTGCACCGGAGGAGAAATTGCCCACCTCTTCACATCCGTCTCAGGATCCTCGGCCTACTTCCTTGGCTCCGTCACCTCCTACGCAATCTCCGTAAAGGAGAAAGTGCTGGGAGTTCCGGCAAGCGTAATTGAGGAAAACGGAGTGGTGAGTTCTGAGGTTGCAGCCGCCATGGCCGAAGGTGTACGCCGCCTTACCGGCAGCACATATTCCGTTGCCACCACAGGCCTTGCCGACAAAGACGGAGACGGAAAGAATCCCGGCGGAACAGTATGGATTGGAGTGAGCGGCCCAAGGGGTACACGCACCGTGACATACCTATATAAAAACGACCGCGCACGCAACATAGAGCGTTTCGCGGCCTCTGCACTCAACTTCCTGAGGCTTTACATGGAAAATCAGCTATAATGCTGATACATAATAAAAGTAACAAAAGAGTTAGTTAATCTAACTCTTTTGTTACTTTTGCACCTAACGCTCTAATTCAGAGCAGTTTATGACTCTTTGCCATACATCCATGAGGTTTTGTCCGCAAACCTTGTCGACATCGGTTTTGGAGTACCCTCTGCGGCTCATTTCGGCGGCTACCGCACCTATCTTGGACACGTCTTCCAGACCCTTGGGGCCAACGCAGATTCCATCGAAATCGGAGCCAAGTCCAACGTGGTCTATGCCCGCCAGCTTCACCGCATAGTCTATATGATCCACTACATCGCTCACCCCCGGACGCCATATTTCCAGGAGGGAATCCTGCATCTTGTGCCAGGCTTCCGTGCGTTCAGGGTCTGATGGGCATTTCCTCCAATACTGGTCCACTTCTTCGGCCTTGTCAAGAAGGGCGGCCTCTGCGGGATCCTCTCCAAAACGGCTGCTTATGAAAGCGGGATAGAAATTGATTCCAACATATCCGTCTTTCTCCCCCAGTGCCTTGAGCATATCGTCTGTAAGGTTGCGCCTGTGGCCACAGAGACTGCGGCAGCAAGAATGGGAAGCGATGATGGGAGCCTTGGAAAACTCCATGCAGTCCCAGAAAGTCTTGTCGGAGGCATGGGAGAGGTCTATCATCATCCCAAGCTTGTTCATTTCCTTCACAACCTCCCGGCCGAAGGGGCTGAGCCCGTTCCACTTTTTCCCTTCAGACGCGGCGTCCGCTATTGCATTGTCTCCGTTATGGGTAAGGGTGACATAACTCACGCCCAACCTGTAGAAAGTCCGGAGGAGGGACAGGTTTTCCTGGATTGGAGAGCCGTTTTCCATGCCGATAAACAGCGAGATAATGCCGTCTTCACGGTTTTTGGCTGCTTCTGCGGGAGAAAAAGTGATTGCGGCGATGTCCGGGTTGCGGTCTGCGATATCGTAGGTTGCGCTCAGCATCTCCAGGGCATAGCGCGTGGCGGCGTCCGGAGCCATCTGGGGAGGCGTATAAAGAGCGAAAAAGGCCCCGTCCACTCCCCCTCTTTTAAGCTTGGGGAAGTCTACATGGCCGTATTTGTTGTCTGTTTCCACATTCCTCAGCCGAAGCAGCTGGGAAGGAGTATCCATATGGGAGTCGTATATCATCCTATTTGTTTGAAGAGCCGTAAGGGGCGAGGGTTGACTTGACTATTTTTCCAATCTTGAATACCGGATTTCCGGTGTAGTAAAGCGCGCTGCCGCCTGTGAGGGTGGCATCAAGGACTTCCGAAACCGTAATGTTGGCCTTGACGGAACCGCTCAGGGAAACATCGGCGGCCTTGGTGTCGAAAGATGCGGCTTCAAGGTCAGATGACTTTTCCCCATTTACGGAGAGGACCTTGCCCTTGCCGGAAAGACTGAGCTGAGAGGTGCCGGTAAGGGAAATCACGGCCTTTTCACCGGTGAAGGAGACTGCGCCCTTGGAACTACCTGCACTGGAGACAGTTGCATTTTCGGCGGTAACTGTAGCGGCAACCTCCGAAGAGCCTGCGGAACTGGAGACAAAGTCATGTGCCTTCACCGTGACCTTGAGGTTGGAGTTGCCCTCGGTCTTGAATTCGGCCTTGTTCACGGCATCCACGGAAATGGCAGCCTGGGCCGACTTCCTGAGGCTTACACTGGCCGATCCAGCCTTTACGTTAAGGTTCTTGAGCTGGGCCTTGTCCAGGACTTCGATGTCCGTAGAGAGCTTGCTTTCCATGACATCGGCGCAGTTTAGCGTGGCATTCCCGCCAAGAACCACAGACTGGAGTTCAGGGAGAGAGACATTGGCCCTGAAAACGGGCTTGGGGGCATTCCTGCCTTTGTATAGCTTTCTGACGTCCTTGGGAACGGATTTGGAGTCGTATTCAATGTGAAGCACCTTGCCGCGGACATATACCTGGACATAAGGAGACAGCATCTTGTCCAGCGTAACCTTGGCCTGGCAGGGACCGCTTGTGAGGGTAATCTCAAAATCGTCGGTGACTTCAATGCCGGTGAAATCCCCTACCGGAATAGCCTTCTCTTCCAGCTGGGATGTGTACTGGGCATAGGCGGTACGAGGCACCGCAAATACTAAAGCGACACTTGCGGTAACAAGAAACAAGATTTTGTTAATCAGCGCTTTCATATTCTTTAAAATTACAGGTTTTCCATCTGCTCCATAAGCGTGGTCCATTCCTGGGTCTCCTCTTCCATTGTACGCTTATGCTCAAGGTAATCCCTTGTTAGCTCCAAAATATCGTCATTATTTCCCGGATTTGCAAGGATTTTCTCTATTTCGGCCATCTTTTCTTCGTGTGCCGAAATTTGTTTCTCCAGGTAGTCGATCCGGTTCTTAATCTTCTTTTCCTCTTTGGAGAAGGCCTTCATCTTCCTGAATTCCGCACTTCCCTCCTTCTGAACCTCAGGCGCCTGAGCCTTTTGCGGAATATGCCTTTCCAGCTCCTGGAGGCTCTCCAGTCTCCGTTTTTGCAGGAATTCGGCAACCGTTCCCAAATGCTCGGTGACCTTTCCGTCACGGAATTCGTAGAGTTTGTCCACCAGCCCGTCCAGGAAATCACGGTCATGGGACACAACAATAAGTGTACCGTCAAAAGATTTTAGCGCCTGCTTCAGGACATCTTTGGACCTGATATCCATATGGTTGGTGGGTTCGTCCAGTGCCAGGACGTTGTATGGCGACAGCATAAGCTTGGCCATTCCAAGCCTGGCTCTCTCCCCGCCGCTTAGTACGGATACCCTCTTGTCTATGTCCTCTCCCTTAAAAAGAAACGCCCCCAGGATATCCCTGAGCTTGGTCCTTATGTCTCCAACGGCAATTCGGTCAAGGGTGCCGAAAACAGTCTCCTTGGGATCCAGTATATCCTCCTGATTCTGGGCGTAATAACCTATGCTCACGCCATGTCCCACGCGGGCCTCGCCTTCAAGGGGGAAGAGCTCCTTCATTATTACCCTCATAAGGGTGGTCTTTCCCTCTCCGTTTCGGCCTATGAGGGCAACCTTCTCCCCTCTTTTTATCTCAATGTCGGCGTGGCGGAAAACCACCTTGCCGGGATAGCCTACGGTAATGTCGGAGGCCTTGAACACAACGTCTCCGGAGCGCTGCGCCGGCGGAAACTTAAGCCTCAGGGTTGTATTCTCGGTTTCGTCTATCTCTATCCTGTCCAGCTTCTCAAGGGCTTTTATGCGGGACTGCACCTGGTTGCTCTTTGTGGGCTTATAGCGGAAGCGGTTTATGAAATCCTCCGTCTTTTCTATCATCCTCTGCTGGTTCTCATAGGCGGCCGTCTGTTGGGCCAGCCTTTCCTGCCGAAGGACAACATACTGGCTGTAAGGCACTTTATAGTCGTGAATATGCCCAAGGAGTATCTCCACGGTGCGCGTAGTTACATTGTCCAGGAACTTGCGGTCATGGGAAACCATCATTAGGGAGCCGCGGAAGCTTTTAAGGTAGTCCTCAAACCACTCAATGGATTCAATGTCAAGGTGGTTGGTGGGCTCGTCCAGAAGAAGGACGTCCGGCCTTGACAGCAGGATCTTGGCAAGCTCAATGCGCATGTTCCACCCCTGGCTGAAAGTCTCTGTGAGGCGTTCCAGTTCCTCTTCCTTGAACCCAAGGCCGAAAAGCACCTTCTTCGCCTGTACCAGAGGGGACTCCCCTGTTTCCAGCGCCAGGCGGTCGTTGAGCTCGTTAAGGCGTGCAATGAGGGCCGAATACTCCTCCGACTCATAGTCCGTCCTCTCCCCAAGTTCGGCCGTAAGCTTCTCAAGCTCAGCCTCCATCTCCTTAAGGTGGTCGAACACCGTCATGACCTCCTCAATCACGGACTTTCCCTTATGGTGCTGCATTATCTGGGGAAGGTAGCCTATCCTTACCCCGGAAGGCTTCTCTATGCTTCCGGAAGTGGGGGCTTCCTCCCCTATGATGAGTTTCATAAGGGTGCTCTTCCCCGCCCCGTTTTTGCCCACAAGGCCTATCTTGTCCCCGTCGCTTATATGAAAGCTCACGCAGTCAAGAAGATTGTAGCTCCCGAAGGAAACGGTGACGTTACTGACAGAAATCATTGCTTGCAAAGGAGTATTGACAGTTCATAGAGGCCATAGAGCGGAATAGCCAGCACAAACATGGAAAAAGGGTCACTGGGGGTGATAAGGGCCGAAAGGATTAGAACCACCACAAAGGCGTGTTTGCGGTAAGATTTCAACTGCGAGCGGCCCACGACGCCAAGTGAAGACAGCGCCAGGATAATTGTGGGGAACTCGAAAAGTATCCCTATTAGAAACACCATGGAGGTGAAAAGGGACATATAGGAGCTAAGCGATATGGTGTTTACGATGGCATCGCTAACGGAAAAGTTCACAAAGAACATGAGGCATACCGGCAGCACCACAAAGTACCCCACGGCCACTCCAAGGTAAAACAGGCCGGAAGAGATGGAGAATGCTCCCCCCACCGCCTTTTTCTCGTTGTCATACAGGGCAGGGGCCACAAACTTCCATATTTCCCACACCACATAAGGGAAGGCCACCACCAGGCCGCACAGCACCGACACCTTAAGGTACACGAAAAACTGGGCCGAAAGCTCAATGTTCACAAGGTCCATGGAAAAGTCCACGCCCGGAAGACGGTACAGCGGAAAATCCGGCCGGGTGGGCCAGAGGACAGCCTGGAAAAGGACCTTTGGGAAGCATAGGAAGATGACGGAGGCCAAGGCAACACCAAGCACCGAGCGCCAAATGGTACCTCTCAGTGCCTCCAGATGGTCCCAGAAGGACATTTCGACGTCCTTCCCGGCCACCCTATTTCTCCTTGGTATTGTCGGAGGAAGCGTTATCTATCTCTTTCTCCACCTCATTCACCCCTTCCTTGAAACTCTTCACGCCTTTTCCAAGTCCTTTCATCAGTTCCGGAATCTTCTTTCCGCCAAAAAGGAGAAGGATTATCGCAACAATGGCGATAATCTCCCAATGACCTATTACAAGAGGAAGCATATCATTAATCGTTTTGAGTGAATTTTTCAAAAAGGTCACATATTACCTCCGGGCAGCGTACGGGCCTGAAGGTCTTCTTGTCCAGGAATCCAAGGACAACCTCGCCTTCGGCGCAAAGCATGCCGTCTTGGTTCACAACTTCCTGACGGATATGCATTTTTGCCATCGGCACCTTGTCCACTATGGCCGAAGCCGTTAGAACGTCTCCCATGCGGGCGGGATGCTTGAAGTGGCATTCCACTGAGACGATGGGCACAATCACGCCAAGTTCGGCCTCACATCTTTCGATGGGGAAACCAAGCTGGACCATCATCTCGTCACGGGCTATCTCAAAATAGCGGATATAGTTGGAGTGATGGACAACGGCCATCTGGTCTGTCTCATAGTACCTTACAGGGAATGTTGTCTTGAAAACCGCCATGACGCCTATTTTTGAAGTGCAGCGATCTTGGCCTTGAGGCTCTCTATCTTGGAGAGGGAATCGGCCTCTTTCTTGCGCTCCACCTCTACCACGGCGGCGGGGGCACCCTTCACAAAGCGCTCGTTGGAGAGTTTTGCGCGGACTCCGGCAAGGAATTTCTCCTGGTGCTCAAGCTCCTTCTGAGCCTTGTCCAGTTCCTCTTCCACGTTGATGAGGCCTTCCATCTCTACCTGCATCTCAATGGTGCGGACCATGAAGCCAACGCCCTGGGAGCCGAATGCATCTACTATGGACACCTCTGCGTTTGCAAGTTTCTCCACCACGGGAATTACCGCTGCGGGGAACCCTGCGCCCTTGACATGGAGCTTCAGGACCTCCTTGGGGGCGATATTGCGCTGACTGCGTACGCCACGGACGCCGTTTACGGCTTCCTGGGCAAGGGCGAAGTTCTGAGTCACCTGAGGGTCAAATGCCTGGGCCTTGGGAGTGGGGGCATACATGATGGTGTCCCCCTCCTTGCGCTCTGCAATATCCTGCCACAGTTCCTCTGTGATGAAAGGCATCACTGGATGGATGAGCTTTAGTAGGGCCTCAAAGAATTCCAGGGTTGCTTCCTTGGTCTTGGGATCAATTGGCTTGCCGAAAGCGGGCTTGATGGCCTCAAGATACCAGGAGCAGTAGTCGTCCCAGAAGAGTTTGTAGATGGTCATGAGGGCATCTGAGATGCGGAATTTGGTGTAGTGGTCTTCCACTGCGGCCACGGTTTCAGAGAGTTTTGCCTTGAACCATTCAACCGCCAGGCTGGCCGAAGCGCTCTGGGCCACGGAAGGATCCACCTCCCAGCCCTTCACAAGACGGTAGCTGTTCCAGATCTTGTTGCAGAATGCGGCGCCCTGCTGAATCTGGGCTTCGTCGTAGAAGATGTCGTTGCCGGCGCTGGAGCAAAGGAGCATGCCTATCCTAACGGCATCGGCGCCGTATTTTTCAATGAGGTCAAGAGGGTTGGGACTGTTCCCAAGGGTCTTACTCATCTTTCGGCCTATCTTGTCCCTCACGATACCGGTGAAGTAAACGTTGGAGAAGGGCTCCTTGCCCATGAACTCCTCACCTGCCATGATCATGCGGGCCACCCAGAA
>DGXO01000083.1:0-137 GCA_002395605.1 Bacteroidales bacterium UBA4230 | reverse complement strand
ATGTCCGGGCCGGTCACGAGGTCGTTGGTGGGATAGTAGTAGGCAAGGTCCTTGTTGGGCTTGTGGTCCGGATGGCCGGGCATCTCAGGGTCGAACACGGAGATGGGCCAGAGCCAGGAGCTGAACCAGGTGTCAAG
>DGXO01000055.1:14652-39125 GCA_002395605.1 Bacteroidales bacterium UBA4230 | reverse complement strand
ATGGCGATCTTCTTGTCATCTGTGAAGAGCTTGAAATGATAGATGAGGATATTTGCTGCATCCTGCAGGGCGGCCTCGGGGGAGATGGAACCGTCCGTTACAATCTCAAGGTTGAGTTTTTCGTAGTCGGTCTTCTGTTCTACGCGGTAGTTCTCCACGGTCCAGTTGACTTTACGGATAGGGGTGTAGATGGCGTCCACGGGAATTGTGCCGATGGGCGTGTTCTCATCCCTTTCTTCCTCTGCGGGGACAAAGCCGCGGCCCTTGGTGACTGTAAGGGAGATTACGATCTTTACTGAAGGCTCCAGGGAGCAGATGTGCAGCTCAGGATTCAACACCTTGAAAGAAGACAATCCTTTTGAGATGTCCTCAGCGGTGAATTCGGATTTGCCGCTGATTGTGATATTTGCCACTTCGGAGTCTACAGTGTCCACCATCCTGCGCAGGCGTACCTGCTTGAGGTTGAGGATAATGTCCTGCATTCCCTCGATCACGCCGGGGATGGTCTGGAATTCATCCTGAACACCCTCAATCCGGATCTCAGAAATGGCAAATCCCTCCAATGAGGCGAGGAGAATGCGACGGAGTGCATTGCCGATGGTCTGGCCGTATCCGGGTTCAAGAGGTCTGAACTCAAAACGACCAACGGTATCGGTGCCTTCGAGCATGATCACCTTGTCGGGTTTCTGAAATGCTAAGATTGCCATAAGTTTACGGTGTTAAAGTCTATTACTTGGAGTAGAGGTCAACGATGAGCTGCTCGTTAATGGTCTCGGGAATCTCTTCGCGGGCGGGAACATTAAGGAACTTGCCGGAGAGGGCGTTCATATCGGCCTCAAGCCAGGAGTACTTGGTAGCGGATGCTACGGAAGCCTGGATAACCTCAAGGCTCTTGGAACGCTCGCGGACTGCAATTACCTGACCGGGCTTAACCTGGCATGAAGGAACGTTGCAAACCACGCCGTCCAGGGTGATATGACGGTGAAGGACAAGCTGACGTGCGGCGGGACGGGTGGGAGCGAAGCCAAGACGGTACACGAGGTTGTCGAGGCGGCTCTCGAGGAGGAGAATGAGGTTCTCACCGGTCTGACCCTTCATGCGGGCTGCACGGGCGTATGTGTTACGGAACTGACGCTCCAGAACACCGTACATGTATTTTACTTTCTGCTTCTCCTTGAGCTGGGTGCCGTATTCTTTCTGCTTCTTGCGCTTTGCAGCCAGACCGTGCTGTCCCGGAGGAGTGTTTCTCTTTTCAAAGGCTTTGTCGGGGCCATAGATGGGTTCGCCGAATTTACGGGCGATACGAGTGGTAGGACCAGTATATCTTGCCATAATTCTACTTCAATTAAAATTAAACTTTACGGCGACCCTTGGGACGGCAACCATTGTGCGGCATAGGGGTTACGTCGATGATCTCAGTTACCACGATACCTGCGTTGTTAATGGTGCGGATGGCGGACTCACGTCCTGCACCCGGGCCCTTTACGTAGCACTTAACCTTGCGAAGACCGGCATCGAAAGCGGTCTTGGCGGCATCTTCTGCTGCCATCTGGGCGGCGTACGGAGTGTTCTTCTTGGAACCACGGAAACCGCACTTGCCGGCAGAAGACCAGCTGATCACCTGGCCCTGAGCGTTGGTCAGGGACACGATCACGTTGTTGAAGGTGGAGGAGATATGGGCCTGGCCATAGGCTTCTACCTTCACAACTCTTTTCTTGGTAGTTGTTGTTTTCTTTGCCATAGCTAGTCTGTGAGATTACTTGGTTGCTTTCTTCTTGTTAGCAACGGTCTTCTTCTTACCTTTACGGGTACGGGCGTTGTTCTTGGTGCTCTGGCCGCGTACAGGGAGACCTGCACGGTGGCGGATACCACGGTAGCAACCGATATCCATAAGGCGCTTGATGTCCATCTGGACTGCGGAACGGAGCTCACCCTCAATCTTGAACTCTTCGTTGATGAGGGTACGGATAGCGGCGATCTGATCGTCGTTCCAGTCTCCGACTTTGATAGTAGGGTCGATGCCACAAGAGCTCAGAATCCTCTGGGCGCTGCTGCGGCCGATTCCGTAGATATAGGTAAGACCTATAACTCCGTGTTTGTTGTTGGGTAAATCAACACCGGCTATTCTTGCCATATTCTATCTGTACTTTTATTAGTTACACTTAATTAACCCTGGCGCATCTTGAACTTGGGGTTCTTCTTGCAGATAACGTACAGGCGGCCTTTACGCCGGACAATTTTGCAGTCTTCACTGCGTTTCTTGATGGAGGTCTTGACTTTCATCGTTATCTAGTTTTTATTTGTATCTGAAAGAAATTCTTCCTTTGGTTAAATCATAGGGTGAGATTTCTACCTTTACCCGGTCACCGAGAAGGATATGGATAAAGTTCATCCTCATCTTACCTGAAATGTTGCAGAGGAGGACGTGACCATTCTCCAGCTCCACGCGGAACATCGCGTTGGGGAGGGTCTCAATCACAGTACCATCCTGCTCGATAGCTACTTGTTTGGACATAGGCGAAACGTTTTTCCTTAAAATTTAATCAAACCATCTTTCTCAATGTAATCGAAGGTAGAGAGTTGTTCGGCCCGGCCTTTCCGGATAACAACCGTAAGCTCGTAGTGCGCCGCGTTCTTGTGATCGGCGGTGTGTACTGCCCAACCATTTCTTGCAAGATACACACCTCTGCCGCCTGCACAGATCATAGGCTCAATACAAATAACCATTCCGTCAATGAGGCGGGCGCCGTGACCCCTTCTCCCGTAATTGGGAACTCCGGGTTCCTCGTGCATTTCCCTGCCAAGGCCGTGTCCTTCGAGTTCGCGGACAACGGAAAAACCGAATGATTCTGCGTACGACTGCACCGCGTATCCGATATCGCCTGTGCGACCTCCTGCCACAGCCGCTTCAATGCCCTTGTACAGGGATGCCTTGGTGACATCCAGGAGTTTCCGGGTTTCGGCGTCCACCTCCCCCACAGGGAAGGTGTAGGCCGAATCTCCGTTGTACCCTTTGTACAGGGTTCCGCAGTCTACTGAAACGATGTCACCCTCTTTGAGGACGTAGTCTGAGGGAAAACCATGGACTACAACATCGTTCACTGACATGCAGAGCGCTGCCGGGAAGCCTTCAAAGCCTTTGAAGGAAGGTTCTGCTCCGTGATCGCGGATAAAGGTCTCGGCCACCTCATTCAACCTCGCGGTTGTCACACCTGGGGCGACCAGTTTTCCGACCTCCGCCAAAGTACGGGACACAAGGTCTCCGTTGATCCTCAGCAGTTCTATCTCTTCGCTGGTTTTAGGCCTTACCATATCGAACTTCGATAGTACATTCAAAAATTACATTCCGGACCTGCCGGTGAGGCGGCCGGTTTTCATAAGTCCGTCGTAGTGGCGCATGAGAAGGTAGCTCTCAATCTGCTGGAGGGTATCCAGGATTACGCCAACCATGATCAGCAGCGAGGTGCCGCCGAAGAAGGAGGCGAACTGATTGTTCACACCCATCACGTTTGCCAGGGCCGGCAGACAGGCGATGATGGCCAGGAAGATGGAGCCCGGGAGGGTCACTTTGGTCATAATGCTGTCAAGGTATTCGGCAGTCTTCTTGCCGGGCTTTACGCCGGGGATGAAGCCGCCGTTCTTCTTCATGTCTTCGGCCATCATGGTGGGGTTCACGGTGACGGCGGTGTAGAAGTAGGTGAAGATGATGACGAGGAGGCCGAATACGATATTGTACCAGACGGAAGTGTAGCTGGAGAAGGCGGCTGCGATGCCACGGGTGGCGTCATAGCGGCCAAGCAGCATAGGGAACATCATGAGGGCCTGTGCGAAGATGATAGGCATAACGCCGGCAGCATTGATCTTGAGGGGGATGTACTGACGCACACCGCCGTACTGCTTGTTGCCGATGACACGCTTTGCATACTGCACGGGCACCCTGCGGACTGCCTGTACGAGTGCGATGGCGGCGAGGATGACGAGCACCCATACTACCATTTCAACAACGAACATGAGGGGACCGCCGACACCGTTGCCGGTGAACTTCTGTGCAGCCTCTGCGAAGAGGGCGTAAGGAAGGCGGGCAACGATACCGATCATGATGATAAGGGAGATACCGTTACCGATACCGCGGTCTGTGATGCGCTCGCCGAGCCACATTACGAACATGGAACCGGCCATCAGGATGATGGTGGAAACCAGGTTGAACATGAAGGGGCTCCAGGTGACGGTGCGGGCTGCTGCGGGAATCATGCCGGCAACATAGGCAGGGCCCTGGATGGCGAGAATGGCCACGGTGAGGTAGCGGGTGATCTGGTTCATCTTCCTTCGGCCGCTCTCTCCTTCCATCTGCATTTTGCGGAAGGCGGGAACGAACATGCCGAGGAGCTGGACCACGATGGATGCCGAAATGTAGGGCATCACACCGAGAGCGAAGATACTGGCGTTACCGAAGGCGCCGCCGGAGAACATGTTGAGAAGTCCTACGAGGCCTTCCTGGGTACCTGCAATACCACCCTTGAGGACCTCGGGGTCCAGACCGGGAAGGAGAATGAAGCTGCCCAGACGGTAAACCAGCACAAGCAGGATAGTGTAACCTATCCGCTTGCGCAGTTCTTCGATGTTGTAAATGTTTCGAATTGTCTCAATAAACTTCTTCATTGTGACTGGGAATTATTCGATTACGGTTGCCTTTCCGCCGGCGGCCTCGATTTTCTCGATGGCGCTCTTGGAGAAAGCGTTTGCCTTAACCTCTACCTTAGCGGTGATTTCACCGTTGCCAAGCACCTTTACAAGTTCTCCCTTGGAGGCGATACCTGCGCTGATGAAAGTCTCGACGTCGAATTCGGCGATGCCCAGCTTTTCGCTGAGGGCCTGAATTGTGGAAACGTTGACACCCTTGTAGGCTACACGGGTAGGGTTCTTGAAGCCGAACTTGGGAAGACGCCTCTGCATAGGCATCTGGCCACCTTCGAAACCAATCTTGTGCTCATAGCCGGCACGTGCCTGTGCACCCTTGGTACCACGGGTGGCGGTGCCACCTTTACCGGAACCCTGGCCGCGGCCAACGCGCTTGCTGTTATGGGTTGCGCCCTTTGCGGGCTTCAGATTTTCAAGTTTCATCTCTAATCCTCCTCTTAGTCAATTACTTCATAAGAAACCAGATGCTGGACCTTCTCAAGCATGCCCCTGGTGATAGGGGTATCCTCTACGACAACGGTCTGGTGCATCCTGCGGATACCGAGAGTCTTGAGGTTAGCGATCTGACGCTTGGTCTCTCCATTCTTGGAGCGGACCTGGGTAATCTTAAGCTTTGCCATAGTCTCTCTAGTATTAACCGTTAAAAACTTTGCTCATGGGAATGCCGCGAAGACCAGCCACGGTGTAAGCGTCACGCATCTCGGTGAGAGCTGCGATGGTGGCTTTGACCAGGTTGTGAGGGTTGGATGAACCCTTGCTCTTTGCAAGCACGTTCTGGATACCAGCGCTCTCGAAGACGGCGCGCATAGCGCCACCGGCCTTGACACCGGTACCGGGAGCAGCGGGTTTCATGAATACTTCTGCGCCGCCGAAGCGTGAAATTTGCTCGTGGGGAATGGTGGTGTTGATGACGGGAACCTTCACAAGGTTCTTCTTTGCATCCTCAACGCCCTTTGCGATAGCGGCGGTAACCTCGTTTGCCTTACCGAGACCGTAACCTACGACACCGTTTTCATCGCCGACGACGACGATAGCGGCAAAACGGAAGTGACGACCACCCTTGGTGACCTTGGTAACACGGTTGATGGCTACCAGTCTGTCCTTGAGCTCAAGGTCAGAGGTCTTAACTCTTTTTACGTTTGAATTTGCCATAGTAGTCTCTGTTATTAGAATGCGAGGCCGCCTTCACGGGCAGCGTCTGCGAGTGATTTTACCCTGCCATGGAAAAGGTAACCTCCGCGGTCGAAGCAGACCTGGGAGATACCGGCTGCAAGAGCGCGCTCTGCGATAGCCTTTCCGACGATGGCTGCGGCTTCGATTCCGCTCTTACCCTTTGTCTGGGCTGCAAGAGCCTTGTCATTGGAGGCGGCAGCCACAAGGGTCTTGCCCTCGAGGTCGTTGACGACCTGGACGTAGATCTGCTTGTTGGAGCGGAACACAACCATACGGGGACGCTCTGCGGTGCCATTGACATGCTTGCGGATCCTGTAATGAATCCTTCTTCTTCTTTCAATTCTGTTGAGTGCCATAATTCTTTCCTCCTATGATTATTATTTAGCCGAAGCGGTTTTTCCGGCCTTGCGGCGGAGCTGCTCACCGGCGAACTTGATACCCTTGCCCTTGTAAGGCTCAGGACGGCGGAATGAACGGATTTTGGCTGCTACCTGGCCAACCAGCTGCTTGTCGCGGCTCTTGAGGATAAGAATGGGGTTCTCACCTTTGCGGACCTGGGGAGTTTCGGCGGAAACTTCTGCGGGAAGCATGAGCTGGATGTCGTGGGAATAGCCAAGGGACATTGTGAGGAGCTGGCCCTGTGCAACTACACGGTAACCTACGCCGACAAACTCCTGCTTGATGGTGAAGCCTTCGCTGACGCCCACTACCATATTGTGGACAAGAGCGCGGTAAAGGCCGTGCATGGAGCGGAAGCGAGGGAGGTCACTGGGGCGCTCGAACTTGATTTCATTTCCCTCAATGGTGACTTTGATGTCTGCGTCAACTTTCTGACACAACTCACCGAGAGGGCCTTTCACCTTCACTACGTTGCCGTCAAGGAGTTCAGCCTTGACACCGGCGGGAAGGACTACAGGTAATTTTCCGATTCTTGACATAACGTTAGATTCGATTAGTAAACATAGCAAATAACCTCACCGCCTACGTTAAGCTCCTTGGCTTCTTTGTCGGTGATAACGCCCTTTGAAGTGGAGAGGATGGCGATGCCCAGGCCATTGAGAACGCGGGGCATGTTGGCGACATCGGCGTACTTCCTCAGGCCGGGGGTGCTAACGCGCACAATGCTCTTGATTGCGGCAGCCTTGGTCTGGGGGTGATACTTCAGAGCGATTTTGATAGTGTTGAAAGGAGTACCCTCAACGAGCTTGTAGCTGAGGATGTAACCTTTCTCGAACAGAATCTTGGTGATAGCCAGCTTGATGTTGGAAGCAGGGATTTCAACCACCTTCTTACCAGCGGAATAGGCGTTACGGATTCTGGTCAGGAAATCTGCAATAGGATCAGTCATTTTTTTGTCTTTTTGTGGACCGGCGCTTTTTCGCGCCCGATATCCGATTGTTGTTTATAAATAATAATTAGGTAATACTACCAACTTGCCTTCTTGACACCGGGGAGGAGGCCCTGGGAGGCCATTTCGCGGAACTGGATACGGCTGAGGCCGAAGTCGCGCATGTAACCCTTGGGACGGCCGGTGAGAGAGCAACGGTTGTGGAGACGTACGGGGCTTGCATTCTTGGGGAGCTTGTCAAGGGCGGCGTAATCGCCGGCCTCTTTGAGGGCAGCCCTCTTAGCAGCGTACTTTGCAACTAATTTCGCGCGTTTTACCTCGCGAGCTTTCATTGATTCTTTTGCCATGCTGTTATCTTAGTTATTGTGTTTCTTGAAAGGAAGACCGAAAGCCTTCAGGAGAGCGTGAGCTTCTTCGTCAGTCTTTGCAGTGGTCACAAATGTAATCTCCACGCCGTGGATGCGGGGGTTCTTGTCGATCTCGATTTCAGGGAAGATGATCTGCTCCTTGATGCCGAGGGTGTAGTTGCCCTGACCGTCCATTTTCTCGGAGATACCGTTGAAGTCGCGGATACGAGGGAGGGCCACACGGATGAGGCGCTCCAGGAATTCGTACATCCTGACGTCACGCAGGGTAACCTTTGCGCCGATGGGCATGCCCTTACGGAGCTTGAAGTTGGAGATATCCTTGCGGGAGGAAGTGATGACTGCCTTCTGTCCGGCGATGATTGAGAGTTCCTCTGCGGCTTCCTCTACCATCTTCTTGTCCTGGGTAGCGTCACCCACACCTTCATTGAGGGTAATCTTGACAAGCCTGGGAACCTGCATTACGGTGGTGTAGGAGAACTGCTTTACGAGAGCGGGAACGATCTCCTCTTTGTAGACCTTCTTGAGGTCCGGGGTATATCCCTTAGGAAGCGCCTGGGCTTCTGCGGGTTTTGCTGCTTTCTTTGCCATAATTACTTAATCTCCACTCCGGTTGTTTTAGCAATGCGAACCTTCTTTCCGTCCACTTCCTTGTGGGCTACGCGAGTGGGCTTGCCAGCTGCGTCCATAAGGTTGACGTTGGAAATGTGGATGCCTGCTTCCTGTTTTACAATACCGCCCTGAGGGTTCTTGGAATTGGGCTTAGTGTGCTTTGACACCATGTTCACGCCCTCTACGATGACACGGTCCTTCTCACGGATGACCTCGAGGACCTTTCCGGTTTTGCCTTTGTCGTTACCGGCATTGATATACACGGTATCGCCTTTCTTGATGTTGAACTTTTTCATACTCTCTTACGGGTTAAAGGACCTCCGGTGCCAGTGAAACAATCTTCATGTAGTTTTCGCGGAGCTCGCGGGCCACAGGGCCGAAGATACGGGTTCCACGAAGTTCACCTGCGCCATTGAGAAGAACGCAAGCGTTTTCGTCGAAACGGATATAAGAGCCGTCTGCGCGACGGATTTCCTTCTTGGTGCGAACGACCACGGCCTTGGTGACGGTGCCTTTCTTGACGTCGCCACCGGGGATGGCGCTCTTCACGGTCACGACGATGGTCTCGCCGATTGTAGCATAACGATGGCGGGTACCGCCCAGAACGCGGATGCAGAGGACTTCCTTAGCACCGCTGTTGTCGGCAACCGTTAAACGTGATTCCTGCTGTATCATAATTACTTGACTTTTTCTACGATTTCAACTAATCTCCACCTCTTGGTTTTTGAGAGGGGACGGGTTTCCATGATGCGGACGGTATCGCCCTCGGAGCACTCGTTCTTTTCATCCTGGGCCACGAACTTGGTGGTCTTCTTTACGAACTTGCCGTAGATGGGGTGCTTCTCGTGAGTTTCAACGGCAACAACGATGGTCTTGTCCATCTTGTTGGACACCACGATGCCGACCCTTTCCTTACGAAGATTTCTTTCCATACGAATCTTACTTTATTAGTTCTGCTGTTTTTCTTTTTCGGCCAGGATGGTGATCATGCGAGCGATGTCCTGACGGGTCTTGCGAATCTTGGAGGTGTCCTCCAGCGGAGAGATCGCGTGATTGATTTTCATGGTGTCCAGATTGCTCTTTTCCACCTCAATGCGGTCGCGAAGATCTGCAACCGACATTTCACGTACTTCAGATACTTTCATTTTCCTTGTCTCCGTTAATTATTCTTCTACATAATCCCTGCGGACCACGAATTTGGTGGCTACGGGAAGCTTGTTGGCTGCAAGACGCATTGCCTCTTTTGCAACTGCGAGTGAAACGCCTTCTGCCTCAAAGAGGATACGGCCGGGGGTGATAGGAGCGACGAAGCCCTGAGGGTCACCTTTACCTTTACCCATACGGGTGTCCAGAGGTTTGGCGGTGAACGGCTTCACAGGGAAGACACGGATCCAGATCTGACCTTCACGGTTCATCCTACGGGAAATGGCCTGACGGGCTGCCTCAATCTGCTGGGCTGTGAGCCAGCAATTCTCAAGGTTCTTAAGGCCGAAAGAGCCGAATGCGAGCTGGTTTCCACGACCGGAATTGCCCTTCATGCGGTTTTTCTGTTCCCTTCTGAATTTTGTTCTTTTAGGCTGTAACATTGCTGTAATGTTTTTAAAATTTCCTTACTAGTCCCTAACTTATTGAAACTCAGCTGGTTGGGTGCATCTTGCTCCAATTTCGGGATTGCAAAGTTACAAAAAAAATCCGAATCTCCAAATTGTTTTGAAGATTTTTTCAATATTTTCTACCGCGATTTTTGATACTTAACTGAAGAATTATCAGCGCTTTACGATATGTGATAAAAAAAAGTTCCTTCAGTTTTCGACAATTTCTATCTATCCAGTTTTATCTCGCCGATTTCGGCCACGGGAGGGTCTTCCCAGAAGACGGACCAGTAGAGGGCGGGGAACTCCCCTGCCTTCCAAGCCTGGACCAGGAGTTCGGTGTCGGCATCGGCCCCTGTGGGGTCGTAGGTGCTCTTGAGGTCGTTTTCGAAGAATTTGGCAACGCCCTGCCAGAAGCCCGCGGCAATACCGTTCTTGTATTCCTTTATTATTTCATAGGAAGACATTCCGGTTTCTCGGTCTATGAGCTTCATCATGAGGGCGCCGTCATAGATGGTCATCTTGCGGAATATGCCCTCGTAGCTCTTGAAAAGCTGTTTCTGGACATCCTTTATGTAGCGGTCCTTCTTGACGGAGTTCATGTTGTTGGCCTTGATCACGCTGTCGGCCTTTTGCACAATGGGGCCGGCGGCTTCGGCATAAGGATACACGCGCGCAAAGCGGTAAACCAGCTTGTAGTAGTCTTTCCAGCGTTTGTCGGAGGTCCCCTTCCGGCGTGTGGTTATCCATACGGGCCGAAGTTTGTCGTAGTAGGTGGTGTCTCCGTTTTCCACTTTCATGCGAAGCCATTCCCCGCTCTGGGGAGCCTCGCTTCCTTCGCGGATAGCCTGCGCGCGGTTTAAAGCCTCGCGCTGGTCCTTTGCCGCCTGCATTGCCTTCTGGACGTGACTCTGAGCCCCCGCGTCAAACGCGAAGCAGGAGAGAAGAAGTGCCGACAGGACGATATGAAATGCTTTTTTCATCATGGCAAAGGTAGTGTTTTGCAAATAGTTTGCCAAAAGGAGATTTCTCGGCTTCGCTCGAAATGACAAAAAGTGTAGCTCGAAATGACAGGAGGCTCCGCCGGAAATGACAGAAGCCTTACGGACGGGCGCTGAGCTCACCCGTTTCGGCATCGAAGACAAGCCAGTTGGGCTCTTTCCAGTCGGCCATCACAAGGAGGCGGGAATTCCCTACCGGGGTATCCCAGAAGGTGTGATAGTGGCCGAAGATGAAGTAGTCCACCTTCTCCGGGCAGGCGCTGCACCACTGGTACAGGGGCTCGGACTGGCCTTTGAACACGTATTTGGGAACGGGCTTGTGGGTGCGGGACTGGCGGCTCCAGGTTTTGCCCCAGCCTATGCCTATGCGGGGATGGAGGGCCGAAAACATGGCGCGGAAAAGCTTGTTGTGGAACATCCACTGGATGCGCTTGTACTTCTTGTTGCCGTTCCCGAGCATGTCCCCGTGGCCAAGGCAGAAGCGCTTCCCGCCAATCTCCGTGTAATAAGGCTGAGCCTTGGGGCATATCATGCCAAGCTCCGAGAAATAGCCGTAGCTCCACTGGTCGTGGTTGCCCTCAATGAAATAAACCTTCACGCCGGCATCCATAAGGTCCAGGAGCGCCGCAAAAACCTGCGCATAGCCCTTCGGCACAACGTCCTTGTACTCATACCAGAAATCCCAGATGTCACCAAGCATGTACAGGGACTCCGTGCGCTCTGCGGGAATGCCTCTCAGGAACTCCACAAAGCGTTTTTCGCGCTCCGGAGCCTCCGGAAGGCGAAGCCCCAGATGGACGTCCGAGACAAAATAAGTGAGGCTTCTCATTAGGCGAGGATGAATATGAGGGCCGCCACCACAAGGCAGTACAGCGCAAACCACAGGAGCTTAGCCCTTTTCACAATGGCTATCATAACCTTGCAGGCGAAAAGGCCGCTCAAAAAGGCCGAAATAAAACCAAGGACAAGGGGCAGCGAACCCACCCCTGTGCCGAAGGTCTCGGAGCCCATGGCAACTTTCAGAAGGTCCAGGGTCTGCTCCCCGATGATGGGAATGAGCACCATGAGGAAGGAGAACTGTGCCATGGCCTCGCGCTTTACGCCGCAGATAAGGCCGGTTGCTATGGTGCTGCCGCTGCGGGAGATGCCGGGCGCTACGGCGAAAGCCTGCGCCAGGCCCACCACAAACGCCTGCCAGTAGGAAATGCCGTTACGGGTATCCTTTGCCACAGGCACCCTGAAGCGCTTTCCGGCGCTGTCGGAGACCCAAAGGAGGGCCGCAGTAATGCAAAGGCCGACGGCTACGTTCTTGAGGGAACCGCCGAACAGGGCGTCTACCTGGTCCTTGAAAAGGAAGCCCACCAGGGCAACCGGGACAAGGGAGACCAGAATCTTGCAGATGTAGTCTGTTTCGTCGTTGTATTTAAACTTGAAAAATCCCTTCACGAGATTCACGATAACGCTCCAGAACACCACCAGCGTTGCAATTACGGTTGCAAAATGCACCGCCACCGTAAAATCCAGGAAGCCCTCGGAGTCTGCTCCAAGGATTTCCTTGAATATCATGAGGTGTCCGCTGGAGGACACCGGAAGGAATTCAGTAAGGCCTTGTACTATGCCAAGGATAATTGCCTGCCACCAATCCATATATTATTCTTTTTGAGATTCTTCGCTTCGCTCAGAATGACAATTATTTGTCAAATTTTCCCATTATTGCAATGACTTCCAGAACTATTCCGGCCACTATCACCAGCGGCGCGGCAACCAGACGGCGGAAGTCGAACATTGCGTAGTTGAACACCTGGGGGTCGTCTGAGCCCCCCCCGCTAAGAAGAAGAAAGCCGGAGGCCATCACAAGAAGCCCCGCTATCATCAGTTTAAGTCCTTTGGCCGAAGTGGCCATCTTGTCTTTATTGTCCATAAATCAGTATGCGTAGAGTTGGTCTCTGTTGTAGCCCACCAGGCGGCCCACCACGAAGAACGTGCTTATTGCGCAGATAAGTACGCCGGCGGTTACCATAACCCCCATGGTTATGAGGAGGGTATCCAGAGTGAATATGGAGAACATCTGCGCGAATTCGCCTTTGAGCACAAACAGCATCCCCACAAGAAGGAGGATGGCAAGCAGCGCCGCAAACAGCCCCTGAAGGGCCGCACGGCCCACAAACGGAGCGCGGATATAGCCTTTTGTGGCACCCACAAGGTGCATGGTGTGAATGGAGAAACGCCTTGAGAACAGTTCCAGGCGCACCACGTTTGAAATAAGCACGAAGGAGATGAACAGAAGCAGCCCCACAAGCACCGCCAGGCCTATTGAAATTTTGGCCAGGTTGGCGTTTAGGGCGTCTACCAGCGATGTCTGGTAATTGACTTCCTCCACCAGTGGGGACTCGGACAGGATTTCCTTCATCATCTTGAGGGAGTCGGACTGGACATATTCGGCATTCAAATTCACATCTATGGAGATGGGAACCGGCGCAGTTTCAAAGACATCCAGGAAATCACGGCCAAGGAGGGCCGACATTTCCTCCACGCCTTCCTCCCTTGACACAAAGCGGGTGGAACGAACTCCCGGAAGGGCCGAAATCTTGGATTCGTAGGCAAGGCCGTCTTCCTCCGAGACCTGCTCCCTCAGAAGCACCGACACCTGCATGTTCTCCTTGAAATAGTCCGACACGGCCCTGGCGTTTACAAGAAGTATGGTGCCTACGCCAACCAGGAGCAGCACCAGCGAAAGACTGATAACCGTTGAAATCCATGCGCTGACAAGGCGCCTGCGCATTGCTACGTTACTCTTGTATCCAGCCATAATGAGCCTAATTTCGGCCCAAAGTTACACCAAACCACGGAAAAAGTCAAAAAAAATTAGTAACTTTGTGAGTTAAAAGATTGTTACAATGGCTGATTCCGCAAAGAAGATACTGTTTGTGAATTCCGAGATGTTCCCATATCTGCCGGAAGGTCACATTTCTAACCTCTGCCGAGAACTTCCCCAGGCCATCCAGGAGCGCAAAAATGAAATCCGTGCGTTCATGCCGCGCTACGGATGCATCAACGAGCGCAAAAACCAGCTCCATGAGGTTATCAGGCTGTCCGGAATGAACATTATCATATCGGACGTAGACCGCCCCCTCGTAATCAAGGTGGCGTCTATTTCGGCAGCCAGGATCCAGGTGTATTTCATTGACAACGAGGACTACTTCCGCCGCAAGGCCGTTTACCACGACGACCACGGAAAGTTCTTCCCGGACAACGGCGAAAGAGCCATTTTCTTTGCAAGGGGCGTGCTTGAAACCGTCAAGAAACTCCGCTGGGCACCGGACATCATCCACTGCTCCGGCTGGATTTCCCACGTGCTGCCGCTGTACCTCAGCAAAGCTTACAGAGACGATCCCATTTTTACAGGCGCAAAAGTGGTGTTGTCGCTGTTTGAAGACACCCCCACGGAATCTTTCGCTCCCGGCCTCGACAAAGCCATCCTCTTCGGCGGAGTCAAACCCAAAGACGTGGACATTCTTACGGAAACCCCGTCAGGCATAGAACTTGCAAAACTTGCTGCGCAGTATTCAGACGGCATCATCCTGGGCAGCCCGGATGTGAACCCGGAACTCGTGAGCCACGTGGGCACGCTTGGCGTCCCGGTTCTGGAGTACCAAAAAGAGATGTACGCCTCAGATGCCTACGCAGACAAGTACAACGCATTTTACGACCAAATCCTGAAATGAAAAAAAGCATAGTCGCCGCCGTCATCCTTCTTGCCGCAGGCTTCGGCCTGGGCTCATGCGTAAAGGTGGACGGCAGCCTTGGTAAAGGCCTCATTGACAAGAGCCTTATATACGACACCTACACCCAGGAGTTCCCGCTCACGGAGATCAAGATGAAACTCTCCAGTGACCTTTCCGGATACTCGGATTCCCATCTTACCATCGGAGCCATCCGGGACGACACCTTCGGCCTTACCACAAGGGCCGCGGCATTCCCGCTCATTCCCGCACTTGACACCCTGGACCTTGGAACCAACCCCAAAGCCGTGTCCATGGACATTTACTTTGCGCTGGATTCCATTTCCTGCGCACAGGACTCCCAGAAGGGCATTTTCCAGAATGTCTACGTCTATGAGCTCACGGACTCCCTGGACAGGGGGAACACCGTTGCGGCCCAGGACATCCCTCACGGCACCAAAACCATCACAAAGGGAATTCCGGTCATTGACGGCACGGGGGCCCTGGACTTCTACTTCACCACGGAGTTCGCCCAAAAATACGTAGACGCCATCAAGGAGATGGGACCGGTGTTCAAGCAAAGGGATGAAGACGATCCCGAGGACCTTTACAAAGACTATGTGAAGAAACTTCCCGGCATATACATTGAAACCGACATCCCGGAAGGCAACGGAGGCCGAATCAACATGTTCAACTTCTCCTGCCTTTCAGTTTCCAACAGTTACTACACCCGCAACAGCAACGTGGCGCTGCTCAAGGTGAATTCTGAATGGAAAGGCGTGCGCAAGGATTCCACCTTCCTTCTCATCCCCGGAGAGCCCGAATTCGCAAATGAAGCATTGTCCATACAGAACAATACCAAGTTCTACCAGTACTGCTTCAACCGCACCTACCACTCAACCGCCGAAACCACCCCGTCCGGGAACATCTATGTGGAAGGCGGCACCGGGCTCAAGCCTGTCATCAGCGCAAAGGAGCTTCAGGAAAAAACCGTGGAGGCCATCAGGGCCAACGGCGGGGACCCCGAAAAAGCCATTATAGTGAAGGCCACCATAGAGCTCCCCTACGAGCAGCCCCAGGACTACATGGACATGAAGTATTTCCCGTCCGTGCTCAGCCCCACAATCCGCACTTCCGTCAAATCCACCGACGGCGTTGAGACCATCACCTTCGCCGGCCTTACAGATGCTTCCGTGAGCACGGAGGACCAAGGCGACATAGACCGCTCCAACCTCATGTACTCCCCGGACATCACCTATCACCTGCAGGAACTCCTCAAGCGCAAAGACCTTGACACAGCCACCAATGCCGATATCTGGCTCCTTACCATACACACAAAAGTGGTGGCCGAAGCCAATGGTTCAATGATGGACAACAGTTACTACCAGAACCTCCTTTATGCCAGCTACTACAATAGCCTTTATGGCGGTGGTTACGGCGGATACGGCGGTTACGGTTACGGCGGGTATGGCGGCTATGGTGGTTACGGATACAACAACTACTACAACTACATGATGCTGGCCCAGATGATGGCGGCTTCTTCCCAGCAAACCTACACAACCAGTCAGGAACTGGACACAGACCGCTACTACAAGGCCGTGCTAAACGGTCCTTCGGCCTCAAGGCCTCCTGTATTCAGGGTCACATACGCATTCCCCGGAAAATAAAAAAGAGACTGACCAAACGGTCAGCCTCTTTTATTTTAAAGGGTTTTGGATTAGCCGAGCTTCTCCGCTACCTTTGCGATGGCGTCACCAACGGTGGCGATGCCGCTTGTTTCCTCATCGGGAATCTTGATTCCGAATACGCGCTCGAATTCCATAAGGAGTTCTACGGTGTCAAGGGAATCTGCACCAAGGTCATTGGTAAAGCTTGCGCTTTCAGTGACTGCGCTTTCTTCCACGCCAAGCTTGTCAACGATGATATCAGTGACCTGCTTTACGATTTCTTCCTTTGTCATAATACACTAGGTTTTAAGTTTATTTACGTTTTTTATTCTTAGTCAATTGCGTAATAACGTGCAAATTTAGTAAAAATTCTTTTAAATGCAAAAAGCATGAGATCTCTCCGCTCGCTTCGCTCGGTCGAGATGACAATACTGTCATTTCGAGCGAAGTCGAGAAATCTCATTGTTTACTGAGTTTATACCATATACGCAGACCGTTAATGGAGTTGACCAGGTAGAAGCAGTATTTGATGAACATCACCACCGTATAGCTGGAGGCGGCCGATGACAGCATTGTGCCGCCCCACAGGAATATGGAGGAAATGTTTACTAGTATCCACAGGTACCACTGCTCATAGAAGGCAAGGGACATCAGGATCTGGCCGGCAATGTTGAAGGTGGTGACGGCGGCGTCGAAGAACACCTGCGCGCGGTCGAAATCGGCCCCCACCGTACGGAGCTTGATCTGAACCAGGATATAGTACACGGCGGCAAGCCCGGCAAGGACAGACGCTACCATTATAAGCCACTGCTTTCCGGTAAAGCGCCTGGCCTTGACCTCGGATTTGGAGCCCTGGGCCCCGCGTTTTTTCCACTGCCATATTCCCACAAACTGCATGGGAAGGAAGTAGAAAAGGTGCAGGGCAAAGTTGCCCCAGATCTGGTTGTCGGCGGCAACTATACAGCAGAAGGTGACATCCAGGATGCCGAAGATGAAGGTCCAGATGATGCCGTTGGCCGACAGCACCGTTGACGCCACGCCCATTACGGAGCCAAGCGCGGCAATGATGAGCATCAGCGCCCTGGCGTCCGGCTGGTTTAGCTTGAACACTGTGGTAATCACTATCACCACCACCATCAGCCCCATCAGTATGGCGCTGAACCACTTATTGAATTGTTTGTCTGTCATCATCTGTCATTTCGAGCGAAGTCGAGAAATCTCATTCATTCAGGTAATCATGTATCTTTACTGCAAGGTCTGCGCCAACAAGGGCCGAAAGCTCTTCAAGGGGGGCTTTTGCAATGCGGGCGACGCTGCCATAGTGGAGAAGGAGCCTTTGCTCCGTCTTTTCTCCCACACCCTTAATCTCCCTCAGGGCGCTTTGTATGGCCGCTTTTGAGCGGAGATTCCGGTGGAAGGTTATGCCGAAGCGGTGGGCTTCGTCGCGGATGCGCTGGAGCACCTTCAGGGCCTGGGAGTTTCTGTCGATGAAAAGGGGGTAAGGATCCCCTACCCTTATCACCAGCTCCATTCTTTCGGCAAGGCCGATAACCGTAACCCTGTCAAGGAGCCCAAGTTCGGCAAGGGCCTCGTGAGCATAACCCAGCTGCCCCTTGCCGCCGTCTATCACTATGAGCTGCGGGATATCGTCGGGGGCTTCGGCCAGCATCCTTGAATACCTGCGGTTCACAACCTCCTTCATGGAGGCGAAGTCGTTGGCGCCGATGACGGTCTTTATCTTGAAGCGCCGGTAATCCTTCTTGCAGGGCTCGGCGTCCCGGAAAACCACGCACGCCGCCACAGGGTTGGTTCCCTGGATGTTGGAGTTGTCAAAGCACTCCATGTGACGCGGCAGTTCCTTCATGCCGATAGCCTTCCGGAGGTCCTCCATCACGCTCATGCGCCAGGCGTCGGGGTCCGTGTGCTCCTTCTGCTTCAGGGAGTTGAAATGGAATTCCTTGGCGTTTTTGGCCGAAAGTTCCAGAAGGGCCAGTTTGTCGCCTTTTTGTGGGATTTTGAATTCCGTGCCGGGGATCTCCACATCAGGGAGGAATGGCACTATGACTTCCTCAGAAAGGCTGCCGAACTTGTCTTCGATTTCCCCGATGAAGGTGGAGAGCATGGTGGCCTCGTCTTCCTCAATCTGGCTCTTGAAGCCTAGGTTTAGGCTTTGGACAATGGCTCCGCTCCTCACTCTGAGGAAGTTGCCGAATGCCTCGCCGGAGTCGAAGACCATGGAGAAGACGTCGGCGTCTACATCGACCGACTGGGTTATGATGCTCTTTGCGTAGTGCTTCTCAAGGTAATGGAGCTTGTCCTTGAACACCTGGGCCTGCTCAAAGTCAAGGCGTTCTGCGGCATCGGCCATAAGAGCTTTGTAATGCCTTATGACCTCGCTGCCGCGGCCGCTGAGGATGCGAACAATCTCCTCTACGCCCTCCTGGTACTCCTTGAGGGAGATTTTGCCTATGCACGGGGCTTTGCACTTGCCTATATGGAATTTGAGGCAGGGCCTGTATTTCCCGCGAAGGATGGCGTCAGAGGTAAGGCGGAGGTTGCAGGTGCGGAGGGCCCAAATCTCATCGAAGAACTCTATGAGCCCGCGGGCGTGCATTACGCTGCTGTACGGGCCGAAGTAACGGTTGCCTTTGCCTTTCTCCATTCGGCGGGTGATGAACACCCGGGGGAACTCCTCCCCCGTCACGCATATCCAGGGGTAGGTTTTTGAGTCCTTGAGAAGGATGTTGTACTTGGGCTTGTACTGCTTGATGAGGTTGTTTTCCAGGAGGAGGGCATCGGCCTCGGAGTCCACTACGGAGAACTGGGCATCGGCAATCTTTGATACCAGGATGCGCGTTTTGGTGTTGAGCCTCTCCGGCGGCACAAAATACTGCGCCACCCTCTTGTGGAGGTCCTTTGCCTTACCCACATAGATAACCTTTCCCTCGGCGTCGTAGTAACGGTACACGCCGGGGGAATGAGGGAATAAGGCTATTTGTTCTTTAACGGTCACTTACGTTAGCCGCAAGGGCATACAAATCCTATTAACTATACCGTCAACAACATTAAAATAAAAAGGGACGTCCCCATCTGGGATCTCAACCGAGTTGTTAAATAGAGGCTTCTTCTTCCCGGTCACGGCACAATCTACTGTATGAGACCACGGAAGCAATAACTTGGAAGGTGCTACATTACCAACACGTACACCCCCCTGGAAAATATCTTCAGCAGTCAAAAACTTAGATGTCTCCAGATCATAACCAGCCAGACACCCTCCCTCGAAATCAATCACGTCTCCTCCGGGATACTTCGCAGTAACAACATCCCACTCACTTAAAAGGGATAAATCAAGTGTGACGCCATCACCAAATTTTGCTTCAATCAATGGTTTAATCTCAGCTTGATATTCAATGACCGACATTACGTTCCCATTCATTTCTCTATATTCCGACAGCGATTGGAACACCTTATAGCCCATAGACACTCCGTTTAAGGATTGTCCGTACGCTACAGGAAACAAAAAAACAAAAGAAAGTAAAACGAGTATATTCTTCATAAAAAAGAACATAGCTGCAAAGAATCTGCGCCATCGCTCACCGACTTCGTCGGAGAGCTATATGAATATCGAGATAAATCAACAAACAGTGGTAAGTTTTTCGCGGGAATTTCAGAACCAGTATTCCTTCATCAAGTTTACTTGTCACCAAGGGCTTCCTCCACGGCCTCACGGATAGCTTCTCCGCGGAGGTTGCGTTTAAGGATGGTGCCGTCCGGGCCGAAGAGTATGATGTGGGGAATGCCCTCGATGCCATAGATGTCCGTAGGGATCTTCTGGGCGTTAATGATCTGGTTCCAGACAATATTCTCTTCTTCGGCGGCCTTGACAGTGTCTTCGGGCTTGTCCCAAACGGCAACTGAAAGCATGTCGAACTTATCTCCGTGGAAGTCGTTGTAGACGGCGCGGAGATTGGGCATTTCCCCGCGGCAGGGGCCACACCATGAAGCCCAGAAATCTACAAGAACGTATTTTCCTTTGCCGATGAAGTCCGAGAATTTGACACCATCTACCTCGAAGTCTGTGAACATCTGGCCTTCGGCAGTTGATTTCTGTGCCTTGAGAGCTTCCTTGAGGCCACTGAGGAAGACGGAATCCTTACCGTGCACCGGAGCGGTGATCTTATTTACATAATCCTCAAACTCGTCCTGCTCTACGGAGCCATAGAGGTTCCTGAGGGCAGCCACGCCAACGGCATTGTCGAGATTGCCCTTGAGAGCCTTGAGGTTGTAATCCTTATAAAGGCCGATGATGGAATCGGCATATTCTTCGGCGGCTTCCTGGTTGCCTTCAAACTTCATGATACCGGTGGTGTATTCCTCTATGAGGGCTTCGTTCCACTGGTTAAACTCCGTGAGCTTCTCTTCTACGGATTTGGTTTTGCAGCTGACTGCGCAAACTGCAACGATACCGGCAATTACAAATAACTTTTTCATATTCACAATATTTTCAAGGTACAAATATAATAAAAAAAGCGACCGGGACAACCCCGGCCGCTTCCTTAAGGAGCAAAGTGTCTTAGCGACGTTCTCCGCGTCCACCTTCGCGGCGAGCACCACGGCCGCCACGGCCTCCGCGCTCACCGCGGCCACTCTCACGGCGACCTGCGCCGGGAGCTGCTGCGTTGGCTGCGAAGCCAGCGTTAGGGGAGAGGTCCTGCTTGCCGTATTTCTCGCCGTTGCAGATCCACACCTTGATACCCATGGTACCCATCTGGGTGTGAGCAACTGCAAGTGCGTAGTCGATATCGGCGCGGAAGGTGTGGAGCGGGGTCCTGCCTTCCTTGAACATCTCTGAGCGGGCGATTTCGGCGCCGCCTACACGGCCGCTGATCTGAACCTTGATACCTTCGGCACCAACGCGCATTGCGGTGGCGATAGCCATCTTGATGGCGCGACGGTAGCTTACACGGCCTTCGATCTGGCGGGCGATGCTGTCGGATACGATGGTGGCGTCTACCTCAGGGCGCTTTACCTCGAAGATGTTGATCTGAACATCCTTGCCGGTAACCTTCTTGAGTTCTTCCTTGAGCTTGTCAACTTCCTGACCGCCCTTGCCGATGATGACACCCGGACGTGCGGCGTGGATGGTGACGGTGATGAGCTTGAGGGTGCGCTCAATGATGATGCGGGAGAGGCTGGCTTTTGCCAGACGGCTGCCCAGGTATTTACGGATTTCGTAGTCTTCAGCAATCTTTTCTGCGTAGTTTCCACCTACCCAGTTGGAATCCCAACCACGGGTGATGCCGATACGGTTGCTGATAGGATTAGTTTTCTGTCCCATAGTTTATTCCTCCACTGCTTTTTTGACGTCAAGAACGATGGTAACGTGGTTGGAGCGCTTGCGGATGCGTCCGGCGCGGCCCTGAGGGCAGGGACGGATACGCTTAAGGGTGCGTCCTTCGTCTACCATGATGGTTTTGACAATCACGTTTCCGGATTCGAGCTCCTTGGTCTGCTCAGGGTTTTTGGCTTCCCAGTTTGCAATGGCGCTCTTAAGGAGTTTCTCCAGGCGGATGGAAGCATCACGCTTTGAGTAGTGGAGAAGGTCAAGGGCACGGTTCACCTCAACGCCACGCACGGTGTCGGCCACAAGGCGCATCTTGCGGGGAGAGGTAGGAACATCGTTAAGTTTTGCTATAGCGGTCTGCTTCTTGGTCTCTTTCAGGCGTTCTGCCATCAGTCTTTTTCTCTTTCCCATAATGTTACTTCTTTAAACATTATTTCTTATTGTTGCCTGCGTGGCCGCGGAAAATGCGGGTGGGAGCAAACTCGCCCAGCTTGTGACCTACCATGTTCTCAGTGACATAAACGGGAATAAACTTATTGCCGTTGTGAACTGCGATGGTGTGGCCCACAAAGTCAGGGGAAATCATGCTGGCACGGGACCAAGTCTTGACAACCTCTTTCTTCTTGCTGCCGTCATTCATAGCGAGAATCCTGTTCTCCAAAGCTTCCTGAATGTACGGTCCTTTTTTAAGTGAACGACTCATAATCTGTTAGTTTATTCCGTTATTTCTTACGTCTTTCAATGATGAACTTGTTGGACACGGCCTTGGGGTTACGGGTCTTGTAGCCCTTTGCAGGCAGACCCTTACGGGAACGAGGGTGTCCACCGGAGGCGCGGCCTTCACCACCACCCATAGGGTGATCGTGGGGGTTCATCACAACACCACGGTTGTGAGGACGACGACCCTGGTGACGGGTACGTCCGGCCTTACCGTCGGATTCCAGATTATGATCCGGGTTAGATACGGTACCTACAGTAGCGCGGCATGCTACGGGAACCATGCGGGTTTCACCCGAAGGGAGGCGCAGGATTGCGTAGTTGCCTTCGCGGGCTGCGAGCTGGGCATAGGTGCCGGCGGAACGTGCCATTGCAGCACCCTGACCGGGACGGAGCTCGATAGCGTGTACGAGGGTACCAACGGGGATGTTGGCGAGAGGGAGGCAGTTACCCATATCCGGGCTGGCGGCAGCACCGCTCTCCAGAACCTGACCTACCTTGAGGCCGTTGGGGGCGATGATGTAGCTCTTCATACCATCCTCATACTGGATGAGGGCGATACGTGCGCTGCGGTTGGGATCGTACTCGATGGTGAGAACGGTTGCCTTGAATTCGTCGCGGTTGCGGACAAAGTCCACCAGGCGGTACATTCTCTTGTGTCCGCCGCCGCGGTAACGAACGGTCATCTGACCGGTGTTGTTACGGCCGCCAGTGCTCTTAATGGGAGCAAGGAGCTTCTTGTAAGGCTTCTTCGCGGTAATTTCGTCGAAGGAGCTGATAGCCTTGTTACGCTGGCCGGGAGTTACCGGCTTGTACTTTTTGATTGCCATAGTTTATTCTCCTTCTTAGATGTTAGCGTAGAAATCAATCTTGTCTTCACCTGCAAGAGTTACATATGCCTTCTTGAAGTGATTTGTGCGACCTTTCAGAAGTCCGGCCTTGGTGTAGCGCTGTTTGCGCTTTCCGTGGTAGTTGAGGGTGTTGACCTCTGCTACGGATACGCCATACATCTGCTCTACGGCAGCCTTGATCTGAATCTTGTTGGCCTTGCGGTCAACGATGAAACCGTAACGGCTGAGCTTTTCGCCCTCAGCGGTCATTTTCTCGGTTACGATTGGCTTAATTAAAATACCCATTTCTTTACTCTCCTTTACTTAACTCTTGCTGCGAGGATGTCCTGCACGCCGTCCACAAGCACCAGGGAATGGGCATTCATAATGGCGTAGGTATTGATCTCGTCAACGGTGATTACCTGCACGTTGGGAAGGTTCCTTGATGACAGGAAAATATTGTTGGAGTTTTCCGGAAGGACAACGAGAACCTTGCGGTCTCCGGCCTTGATGTTGGAAAGGATGGTCTTGAGCTCCTTGGTCTTGGGGGCGTCCATTGCGAAGGGCTCCACAAGAATGATCTTGCCGTCTGCGGCCTTATAGGAAAGGGCGCTTACGCGTGCGAGCTGCTTGACCTTCTTGTTGAGTTTGAAGCGGTAATCGCGGGGCTTAGGGCCGAAAACGTTACCACCACCCACGAAGATACCGGCCTTGAGGGAACCGTGACGTGCACCGCCGCCGCCCTTCTGCCTGCCGAGCTTCTTGGTGGAATATGCAACCTCAGAGCGGTCCTTGGTACGTGCGGTACCCTGACGCTGGGCTGCGAGATACTGGAGAACGTCCAGGTAGATGACGTGGTCGTTGGGCTCTACGCCGAACACCTTTTCGTCAAGGACGACTTTCTTTCCGGACTGAGTGCCGTCAATCTTCAAAACATTCAATTCCATAGTTTAGTCCTCCAGAATTAAGTACGAACCTTTGGCTCCGGGAACGGAACCCTTAACTACTACAAGATTGTTCTCAGGGATGACTTTGAGAACCTCGAGGTTGAACACTTTCACGCGCTCATTGCCCATGTGGCCGGCCATGCGCATTCCGGGGAATACACGTGAAGGCCATGAGGAAGCACCCATTGAACCAGGGTGACGGAGACGGTTGTGCTGACCATGGGTCACACCACCTACTCCGGCGAATCCGTGGCGCTTTACGACGCCCTGGAAACCCTTACCTTTAGATGTACCCACCACGTCGATGAACTTGACATCCTCCGTGAAGATGTCAGAGACGGTGATGGTGTCTCCAAGCTTAACCTCTCCGGCGAAGTCTGCGGGGAATTCCACAATCTTCTTCTTGGGAGTGGTTCCTGCCTTTTCAAAATGACCCTTCAGGGCCGCGCTGGTGCGT
>DGXO01000055.1:0-14556 GCA_002395605.1 Bacteroidales bacterium UBA4230 | reverse complement strand
CTTTTCGTCATAGGCAAGCTGCACTGCGGCGTAACCGTCGGTTTCCACGGTGCGGATTTGCGTGACAACACACGGACCAGCCTCGATGACGGTGCACGGTATATTCTTACCGTCGGCACCGAAGACGGAAATCATTCCGACTTTCTTTCCAATAATACCAGGCATTGGTGTTTGTTAATTAATTGTTTATTAATATTTTACGCTAATTGTAGGCCCAACAGGGCACAATTGCGGACGGCAAAGATACGGATAATTTTTTGATTTACCAAAAGTTATGAACAGCTTTTTCAACAGTTTTCCACTCCCCGTCCCCTCTTTCCGTCATGCCCGCCACTTCCCTTCGTCATGCCCGCCCACACCGTCATGCCCGGCCCGTCCTTCGTCATGCCCGGCCGCGACCGGGCATCTTCCCTCCCCGGTACTGGCCGCGCACGTTTTTGCTCGTTTTCGTGCACGTTGAGTACCTTCCGGTCCTCGCCGTACACGTTTTCGGCCTCCAGTGTGTACGCTCAGTACCAAACGGGACTCACCGTGCACGTTTTAAGCCTCCAATGTGCGCGTCCAGTACCCAATTGTCGTTTTGTTAGTGCGCTTTATTTGAAATGGTATCATTCCGGCTTGGAAGGCTGTGTAAATTAGGAGCGTGAAACCGATATCAACAATCAAAATGAAAAAACTGTTTTATCTTGCAGCGGCAGCCATTGCTGCAGTGGCAATTTCCTGTGGCAAAACCAATTCGGAAGGCCCGGGCGGAAACAACCAGAAAGACGACGGCATTGTGGGCACCTGGCTCATGAGGCTGGACGAATATCATTATTTCAATGTCACCTTCAAGGAAGACGGCTCATACGAGTGGCTGTGGCAGGGTGCCGGCGGCAATAGACTGGACAAGGGTACCTACAAACTCGAAAACAATGTGATTACAACCACTGCCAAGGAGGTTTTTGAGGCCGATTATGAAACCGGGGAAATGCAAAAAAGCGACCTTGAGAATTGGGGATGGGCCGGAGTTCGTACCATTACTGTAGTGAAGCAGGACGGCCCCGTTGCGTGGTGGAGTTGGAAAGACGATTACCTGATGCAGGATTCCGGCTTCTTTGGAGAGGACTCGGTCATCATTTTCAAGAAGGGCGCGGACTTCGGCATAAAAACCTCCGACCTTCTGGGAACCTGGGAAGTGGCTGCCGACGGCGGTGTCGACCGTGTGGTTTTTGAAAGCGGTACTGTCACATGGTACACCACCTGGAAAACCGAGGAGGCCGAAGGAGGGATTTCTGCAACTAAAAATACCGGAAACTGGAGCCTTGAAGGCAATGTCTTGACAATTAATTATAAAATGGCGTATTCTTCTTCCGAATCGCTAGGATGGAACCCCGAAACTCAGCAAAACGAGTACATTTATTATAAGGTGGATCCCGTGACTTTGGAATGTGAGAACTGGCAGCCATACAATCAGGAGTTTACGGAGACGCATTACATCTACCTCAAAGGCAATGAACTATTTATGCGTATGGCTACGTATACAAAGAAATAAGCCCTATCTTTGTGCGTGCGTCGTAATGTCCTGATATTTATTGCAGTACTGCTCTTCGCGGCCTGCTCCCCTTCCGGTGAAGAGGGGCAGGCTCCTGAGGCGGGAGGCGTACCGTTTTACCGAATCCGCGTAGAGCCCCTTCCGGACCTCAACAAGCCTCGCGGAGGCGGCGCCCTCCTTCTTATTGACGGAGAACTCACGCGGTTTGGCGGACACACGGATGGCTATATCCCGCTTGCCACGGCCGAATACCTGAAGGACGGAGCCTGGCATGAAGTGCCCGCAAACTACTCTCACGACTTCGGCTTCATAACCCGGTTGCCGGATGGCCGGGTGATGCTTGGCGGCGGTGCAGGAGAGCATTTCGGGATAGGCCAGAGCTGGGGAGTGGAAATCTACGACAAGGAGAGTCACACCTTCCAGTCTGTGGGGATTCTGGACAGGAAACGCTCCGGAGCATCGGCCTGCGCCATGGAGGATGGAAGGGTTGTGGTGAGCGGGAACTGGTACGCTCCGGATGCCGTTGGAATCTGGGCCGAAGATACCGGCTTTTCCCATCTCCGGGACGTGGGCGAGCCGCGGAGCCGTCCTTACATACTGCAGTCCGGCCCCGGTGAGGTCGTTATTTTCGGCGGGGTGGACAATTATGGGAAAGGCACCAGTGGCATTGTAGACCGCTCAGGCGGCGAACCTTACCGCGAAGCCCTTCTTGAAGAATGGGCCGTCACGGGCGGGAATTCGGTTCGGTCCGCGGAAGACTTGAAAATCGGGGAATACGACTATCTGGTTCCGGCTTCGGCAAAAGCCGACAAGGCGCAGTGTGCCTTCCTCAGAGTGAACCGCGGCCGGTTTTCCCTGCTGGAGACGGAATACCCACTCCCAAAATTCGGCCCGGACAGTTCGGCCCTCACCTGGGGAAACGTGTTGCAAGTAGACCGGGCTTCACGGGCGGCCTGGCTGCTTGGGTGTGATGAAAAAGGCCGGCTGAATGCAGCACAGCTTCTTTACGACCCCGTCTTTGAAGGCCGAAAAGCCTCGCTTAAAGTATGGTTCTCTGAGCCGGTTCCCGTCTATCCGGACGATTTCGTCCTTCTGGGGGACGGCCGCCTTGCATGTGCCGGAGGCGTAAGGCTTAGGGAGAATTTAGTGACCAATTTCGAGACCGGCCGAAGCGCTTTCATTCTTTCCACAAATGAGGAACTCCGTTCCCCGGGCTGGTTATGGTGGCTCTTCTCCCTTGCTCTTATAATCGGCCTTGCCCTTGTTCTTCTGAGGTCCCGGAAGAGCCCCGGCGCCGAGGCTCATGAAACCCCGGAAACGCCTGTCCGTGAAGACCTTATGTCGCGTATGGTTACACTTATGGAAAGGAATCAGGTATACACGCAAAAAGGCTTCACCAAGGCCGACATGGCACGCCTTCTAGGGACCAATGTCTCATATGTATCGGCCTGTATAAATACGCAGGCCGGGACCACCTTCCCGGATTTTGTGGCCTCTTACCGCATCCGTCATGCACAGGGCCTCATGAAAAGCGCCCCCGGTATGCTGATATCGGATGTGGCCGAAGAGTCCGGCTTCTCCAGCGAGCAGTCCTTCTTCCGCACCTTCAAGGCCCACACGGGCATGACTCCCCAGGAATGGAAGAAAACCGCCGGGGTGTAGAGGGCCGGAGGAGAGTTGGCCGTGTGAAAAAAACATGTTTTTTGGCGTTGTATCACAAGAAACGTAAATTTTTTTCAATGGAAAAACGTAATACAACAGAGATTCGTCCCTAAATAGAGGTTTTAGTCCCATACCGGCGGCTAAAAACGCTCACAGAATACCTTCAGATGCCGTTTCGCCCAAAAGAAACGTTTCATTTTGGTGAAACGGCTCTTTTTTCTTTCATTTGGGCAAAATAGTTTGCACCATGAAAGAAACTCAAAAAAGACGGGATGAATACCGCGCACTAAAAAAAGGTTATTATCACTTCTGTACCGACGGCCTGCAAGGCGGGCTTATCTTCAACAATGTCTTGCAGTATGCGTTTGGCATGCTTATGCTTGGGCTGATTTCCATCAAATTCGGCATACGCATTTATGCTTTCACCCTGATGCCCAATCATATTCATATCATATTGAGCGGCACTGGCGCAGATTGCCTTGAGGCCTTTGATTTCTTGAAACGTAAACTCTCGTTGCGTCTGGTCAGGGACGGATTCAGTCCGCTGCCTGCCGACTATTGGTTCAAACTGGTACCCATAGAGTCCGAGGCACAGATGCGCATGGAAATAGTCTACGTCCTCCGCAATTGCCTTGAAGAGGGTTTGGGAGTGGTTGGAGGATACCTTTGGAGTTCCGCGTGGTTGTATCACGCGGATATTTCAAAGCTGGTTGGCGGAACTCCGGCAAGCCAGGTTTCCGGCCGTGAACTGTCTCGGATGATGCTTGGCCGGGAGACGCTGCCCCCGGATTGGCTTGTGCACCCCTATCTGGGCCTTCACCCCGGCTCATTTGTAGACACGTCCCTGGTATTAAGGCTGTTCCCGGAGCCGAAAGATTTGCAGACGGCCCTGGTCAAGGACTATGAGGTAATGTTTCAGATTGCCAGAAGACTTGGCGAACTTCAGAAGTTCAACAAGGCCGAAATAGACGGTATTGTGACACAGGTGCTGCTGAAACGATTCCCCGGCAAAGATCTTAATCAGCTGTCCGATGACGACAAGAGCAAAATGATCCTTATCCTAAACAGGGATTTCGGCCTGTCATCCTATCAAATATCAACGGCGATTTACATCAAAGAAAAGGTGGTCCGGCAGCTACTGGCCGCCAAAGAACTTCGATAAACCACACTGCCAGGTACTCGCCGTACACGTTTTCGACTTCAAGTGTGTATGATCAGTACCGTTGGGGACTCAACGTACACGTTTTCTAGCTTAAATGTGCGCGGCCAGTACCGCTGGGTACTCAACGTGCACGAAAACGGGCAAAAATGTGCACGTTCAGTTCCGCCGGGGTACTCAACGGGCGCAAAAACACGCCAAAACGTGCACGCTCAGTACCGAAGGAGATTCCTCGGCTTCGCTCGGAATGACAGAAGGAGGGTAGATGCCCGGTCGTGGCCGGGCATGACGAAGGGCCGGGCATGACGAAGGAAGGAACGGGCATGACGAAGGGCCGGAACGCGGGAAATCGAAACAAAAAGAAACGGAAAGGCTTGTTTTTTAGAAAGTTTTTACTAATTTTGTGAAACTAACCGAAACGAATCTACCATGAAGTCTCCTGTTAAGAAAAACTGGCCCCGCTATGTACTGCAATGGGGCGCTCTTGCCGCAATCATTTTCTTTGTTACCGGCCTTGCACGGCTCATTTTCACAAAGATGGAACCCGCAAACCCTGAGGCCTTGTGCCCCATGGGAGGGCTGGAGGCCCTCACAACCTTCCTGGTAAGGGGTTCGCTTCCCTGCAGCATGAGTTCCCTACAGATTATCCTGGGAATATGCCTTGCGGCGGCGGTAATCCTGTTCAGCAAACTGTTCTGCGGCTATCTATGCCCTGTGGGCACGGTGGAAGACCTCCTCATGAAACTCCGCAAGGGAATTGGCATAAAAGCCATCCGCATCAAAAACGGAAGCATCGCAGACAAGGCGCTGCGCATAGTGAAATACATCCTGGTGTTCTGGATTTTCTACATGACCGCAACGGCCAGCGAACTTTTCTGCAAGAACCTTGACCCTTATTACGCCATTGCAACGGGCTTCAAGGGAGAAATAACTCTTTGGATGTCAATCGTTACCGTTACGCTCCTCATCCTTGGCGGCTTCCTTGTAGACATGTTCTGGTGCAAATACCTGTGCCCGCTTGGAGCCATCTCCAACTCCCTTAAGTTCTGGGCATGGATACTTGGAATCACCGTAATCTGGTGGCTCCTGGGTCTCATCGGCCTCCATCTTCCCTGGTGGGTGCTCCTTGGCGTCCTTTGCCTTGCCGGATACCTCCTGGAAATCCTTTGCGGAAAGCCTAAGCTCCAGGTGATGCACGTTGTCAAGAACGACGCCCTTTGCACCGGCTGCGGCCTCTGCAACAAACAGTGCCCCTACCACATCAACATCGCCGAAGCAAAAGGCAAGGTGGAATGCGTGGACTGCACCCTCTGCGGCGAATGCGTAGGCGCCTGCTCCAAAAAGGCGATTGAAATAGGCCTTAACCAAAAGGCCAATGGAGGCGCCTGGAAATTCGTCCCCGCCATCATCACCATAGTACTTCTGTGCGTTGGCATATACATTGGCGGAAAGACGGAACTTCCCACCATCAACGAGGAATGGAACATGGAAAACGTGGATGCCGGCGCCCTCAAGAGCTTTGACATAGAGCCTCTCAGAAGCGTCAAGTGCTTTGGCAGCTCAATGGCATTCAAGGGAAAACTCACCCAGATTCCAGGCACCCACGGCGTAAAGACCTACGTTGGCAAGCACCGCGTCCATATCACCTACGACCCCTCCGTCACCTCCCCGGAAAAGATTCAGGAAGCCATCTTCGTGCCCACCAAGTTCAAGGTTTCGGCCCCGGACCTTTCAAGCGTCACCCAGGTGAAGAAGGTAACCATCCGCACGGAATCCATGCCGGACAAGATGGACCTCAACAACTTCGGCATGCAGCTCCGCCTCTCCGGCAAGAAGATTTACGGCGTGGAGAGCGAATTCGGCTGCCCGCTGTATATCCGCGTTTATATGGACCCCGAGGAGCAGGCCGATGCCAAGTGGTTCAAGCAGATTGTAGAGAAAAAGGCGCTTGAAATGCCCCTCCCGGACGGCTCAGTCAAAACCACGCCTCTTTCCTTCAAGTTTGTGGAAATGGAAGCAGGTGAGGAACTTATCCCCGTAGAGGACTATGTCCGCCACATGTTCTCCCCCTTCAAGGCCGAATTCAACGGCAAGTACGAAGACGGCGTCAAGAAGCGCGCCCTGGTGTACGAAGGCAAGCCCCAGTTCAAGTACGAGATTGCCGACGCCAACTACGAGAAACCCGTCTTCACCCGCAACCTTCCCTTCCTGAGCAACCACATCTCCAGGGAGGAAGGCGTGATTGGCGTGTACCTCAACATCAACGAGGAACTTACCCCCGCCCTCCAGATAAGGTTTGCGGCTCCCTGCACCGAGGCCCGCATATGGGAACTTCTCAATGAGGATCCCTGGACCATCACCTACAAGGAAGACGACGTACGCGAGGAACCCGCCAAGCTCAGCTTCAAGAACCCCGGAGTAGTGAAACCCTGGTAACAGCGCCGTATCCCGTATCTTTGCACTCCTATATGAAACGGACCATCCTCATACTTATTCTATTCCTGGCGTCTACGGCGGCGGCACTTGCCGCCGGCGGGCTGGAGATTTCCGGCAAGGTGGTGGATGCCGCCAGCGGAGAGCCCGTGCCGGGAGCCATAGTGCGCCTTGACGAAAACTACCTTTGGGCCATAACGGACGAAGACGGAGAGTTTGAGATGGAAGGTGTCCAGAAGGGAACTTACGCCCTGGAGGTCTCCTGCCTGGGATACGTAACCTACACCCAGGAGATAAACGTGACCAGGGACATCGAGGACTTTGTGGTCAAGATCTCCGAAAACACCCTGGCGCTCAAGGAAGTTGTCGTTACGGCCGAAACCTCCAAGGACAACCTAAACACCACCCAGAAGATAGGCCGGACCGCCCTTGACCACCTCCAGATGAGCGGGGTGGATGGAATCGGCGCCCTTCTCCCTGGCGGAAAAACCATCAACCCGGACCTCACCCAGGACAACGCCCTGTCCCTTAGGGCCGCAGGCTCCGACGCCGGCAACGCCGCCTTCTCCACGGCCGTGGAGGTAAACGGCGTACGAATGGGCGACAACGCCAACTTCTCCGCCATGGCCGGAATCGGCACAAGGAGCATCTCCGTAGAGAACATTGAGAGCGTGGAGGTCATAACCGGCGTTCCCAGTGCCGAATATGGAGACCTTGGAAGCGGAATGGTGCGCGTCACCACCAAGAAAGGCCGCACCCCCTGGAACATAGTGTTTGCCGTAAATCCGCGTACCTATGAAGTTTCGGCCTCAAAGGGCTTCGAACTTGGAAAGGGGGTCATGAACGTGGGCCTGGAATGGGCCAACGCCACCTCCAAACTCACCTCTCCCTATACTTCCTACACGCGAAGGGGCTTCACCGTGGACTACACCCAGACCTTCGCCAAGGTGCTCAGGCTGGAGGCCGGCCTCAACGGAAACATCGGCGGAATGAACTCCAAGAGTGACCCCGACGCCTTCTCCGAGGCCTATTCCAGGATAAACGACAACCTCCTTACTCCGCACTTCAAGCTCACCTGGCTCCTCAACAAAAGCTGGGTCACCAACCTTACGCTGGAAGGCAGCATCTATTTCCACGACTCCAGGTCACTTGACCACGCCTACAACTCCAACGCATCCATCCTCCCCGCGGTCCATGCCACGGAAAGGGGCTATTGGATGGCCGACGCCCTCCCCACCACCTATTACTCCGACCAGGTTGTGGATTCCAAGGAACTGGACTATTCGGCCTCCCTCAAATACCATTGGCTGAGGTACTGGGGCGGCGTGAAGAATGTCCTGAAGGCAGGCGTGCAGTGGAAGGCCGATGGCAACGTGGGCCGCGGAGAATGGTACGAGGATCCCTCGCTTGCAGCCAACGGGTATCGCCCCAGACCCTACTCCGACTACCCCTACATGCACACCCTCTCCGGTTTTCTGGAAGACAACGTGACCATTCCCATCGGCCTTACAAAACTGAACCTCATGGCCGGTGTCAGGTATGAGAACGTGTTTGTGGCGGGGTCCATGTACAGCGGCCTGAATATATTGTCGCCGCGCCTTAACGCCAAGTGGGAGCTTTCAAAGAGCGTTTCCATCCGCGGCGGCTGGGGCGTTGCAGGTAAACTTCCGTCGTTCTACATCCTTTACCCCAAGCCGGAATACCGCGACATCCGCACCATAGACTACTCCCACGGCAGCGGCGCATCCTATATATATTATACGCAGCCCTACAGGATGGAGTACAATCCGGAGCTCAGGTGGCAGCGCAACGAAAACTCGGAAATCGGCCTTGACATAGACTGGAAGGGCTTCAAGATTGGCCTCGTGGGCTTCCTGAACGTTACCAAAGCCCCCTACGAGATGGGTACGGTGTACACCCCCTTCTCCTATAATGTTTATCAGGTGCCCGCGGGTTACGCAATGCCGGAGAATCCCACCGTGCAGGTGGACAGCCAAACCGGCATGGTGTATTTCCAGGACCCTGAAGGGTACTACGTGCCATCGGACCTCAAGCTCACGGACCGCAGTTTTGCTGCAGCGCGCCGTCAGGAAAACGGGGCCGATATCCGCCGCTACGGAGTGGAACTCACCGTGGACTTCCCGGAAATCAAGCCCATCCGCACCACCTTCCGAATGGATGCCGCCTGGAACCACACCCAGTACACATCGGACGTGTCTTCCAGCCTGTACCGCGACGGATGGTCCCACAGCACCCTTCCCGGCAGGTCCTACGAATACGCCGCCATCTACAAGGGCGGGACCACCGTGTATAACGGCCGCGTCACGGACAACCTTGACGCCAACCTCACCGCCATAACGCACATCCCAAGGGCGCGCCTTGTAATAAGCGTACGCCTTGAGGCGGCGCTCCTCCGGAACTCCCGTTATACCTCTGACAAAGCCTTCACCATAGATGAGGCCGGAAACAAGACCGGCGGCAACATCTACGACGGCAATTCCTACACGGCAGTATATCCGGAGGCCTACATGGACCTTGACGGAACGGTGCACCCCTGGACGGATGCTTCGGCGGAGGACCCTGCCCTCCAGAGGCTTATCATCCGCTCCGGAAACATCTACACATTTGCGCAGGACGGCTACAACCCCTATTTCTGCGCCAACCTCAGCGTGACAAAGGAAATAGGAGACCATGTGTCGCTTTCCTTCTTTGCCAATAACTTCACCAACGCCCGCCCCATGGTCACCAGCCGTGCCACCGGAGTAAGCGCCATCTTTACCCCCAACTTCTATTACGGACTCAGATGCAGACTAAAGTTTTAATACTGGCGGCAGCCCTCACAGCCGTCTTTACCGGCTGCATGGACAACGGAGAGCCGTATGTGCCGGAAAACCTGAACCGCCTCACCGTCAAGGCCGTTTACCCGGACGGTGTTGCCGCAAAGGGCGGCGCCACCGTATCCATTGTGGAGATTTCCAGCGCCACGTCGTACTCTATAAAGACCAAGGAAAACGGAACCGCCGTCACGTATATCCCCAATGGCATCTACCGCATTAACGTAAGGGACAGAAACGACGACTACGTGTTCAACTCCACAAGGGACAAGGTGCTCATTTCAAATGAGGACGTAAGCCTTGACATGGAGATGATGCCGTCCAAGGCCGGCGCCATAGTGATCAAGGAAATCTACTGCGGCGGGTGCTCCAAGGCCCCCAAGGAGGGTACGTACCAAAGCGACAAATATGTCATCCTCCACAACAACAGCCTTGACACCGAATACCTTGACGGCCTTTGCATGGGAACCCTTTCCCCGTACAACAGCACTGGCGCCAATCCCTGGCTCCAGGACGGAAAACTTCCGGATTTCCTGCCTGTGATCCAGGCCGTCCTGGCCATTCCCGGAAGCGGCACGGACTTCCCCGTAAAGCCCGGTGAAGATGCCATTGTGGCCCTTTGCGGAGCCATTGACCATACGGCCGAATATCCCCTGTCCGTAAACCTCAACCTTCCCGAAGTGTTTGCCCTCTACGACCCCGTCCTCTTCCCCAACGCCACCTACCATCCCGCCCCGGGCTCAAACGTGCTCCCGCAGCGCTATGTGGAAGTGGTGATAAAGACCGGCCAGGCAAACGCCTACACCCTTTCCGTGAACTCCCCCACCTTCATCCTGTTCCGCGCCCCAAAGACCGTTGACATAAAGGATTACGTGCAGCAGAGCGCCAACCAGCCCCAGGTCCCCGGCGGCTCAGAGAAAGTGGTGGCAATACCTCCGGACTGGGTTGTGGATGGCGTGGAGGTATTCTACGGAGGCTCCACCGGCAACATCAAGCGCCTCCCGGAAACCGTAGACGCAGGAGCAGTTACCCTAAGTGAAACTTTCAAGGGCCGCACCCTCATGAGAAAGGCCGATGAAACCCTCTCCGCAGAGCAGGGCTATGAGGTTCTCCTGGACACAAACAATTCAACTGAAGACTTTTATGAACGCGAGACACAATCACTTCACCAGTAGACTGCTGGTAAGCCTGAGCGTTGTTCTCTGCGCTCAGGCCGCCTACGCCCAGAATCTCTGGGAAGAAGGCCGAAACATTGCCGGAACGGCCCAGGGCGCCGGAACCGGCCAGGAGGCCGATGCCTACATAGGTGGGAAGTTCACTTCCGGAGATTTCCGCTCCCCCTCCATGGGAAAGACCGTTTGGAACGCTGTGGCCCACGCCCAGGCGGTTTCGGCCTACGACGACCTTTACCTTGCCGGGGACTTCGGCTTTGACCTTGCCTACGGTACCCAGATGATGGGTTCCATGTTCTCCGACCCCGGCTTCTACCCCGTGGACATGCTGGAATTCACCCCCGGCAACAAGGTGAAACAAACCTATAGCATTGGCGGCGGCCTTGCCTGGAAAAACTCCAGCGCCTGGACTCCCGGCATAACCGTAGCGTTCCAGGGCATAAACTACGCAAAGCGCAAGGACCTTCGGCACACAACATACCGCCAGGACTTTGAAATCACGCCCTCCGTGCACTACAAGGCCGATTCCTTTGAGGCCGGCCTCTCCGTTGTCTTAGGCAAGAACTCCGAATTCATTACCGCCGAACAGGTGGGGCAGGCCAAGGCCGAATCCTACATGGCCTTCCTTGACAAGGGCATGCGCTACGGCACCATGCAGGTGTGGGACGGCAGCGGCACGCACCTCAACGAGCCAGGCGTAAACCGCTTCCCCGTGAAGCAGTACACCTATGGCGCGGCGCTTCAGGCAAGCTTCGGAGGCTTCCTGTACGCAGACGCCGAATACCTTCGCACCAGCGGTGAAGTAGGGGAAAAGGGCTACACCTGGTTCCGCTTCCCCGGCCAGTCGGTTTCGGCCAAGCTGATTGCCGCAATTCACGGAGATGACATGGCCCACATCATAAAGGCCGAATACCAGTGGAACGCCATGGAAAACCATGAGACCGTGACGGAAAAAGTGACGGAAGGCGGCGTAACCACCCCCCGCGTCTACGGCAGCAACCTGGTTTACCGACACAAGGACATGAGCGCCGGGTTGTCCTACCAAGGCGCCCATAAGAATGGGTGGAACGTAGCCGGAGGGGCATCTCTGGAGCACGCTCGTGACCTTGGCACCCTCATGTATCCATTCTTCGACGACGACCGTTCCCTCCACCTGAGACTAAATGCAGGCGGCAGCGTTGTCCTTGGCCGATTCCTCATCAGGGCCAACCTCACCTTCATCCAAAAGCTTGGGGAGCACTCCCACGTTGTGGATTTCGCCGACGATAATCTTGGCCTTACCTCAACTCCTTTCCGCCTCCAGGACTGGTGGGACAGGGAGCAGGAGGCTCAGGACGCCACAAGGTTCATCCTCAATGCGGCCGTGAGATATTCATTCGGCTCCGGCATATATCTGGAGGCCGGCTGCAACTGGATACATGCATTCAAGGTGGAACTGATTTCAGGAAACGACCGCCAGACCACCTTCCTTAAACTTGGTTATAATTTCTAATCTATACGCTTATGAAAAAAGTATTGATTCCCATTCTTTGCATTGCCGCCATCGCCGCATGCAACAAGACTGTCCCGGCCACCCCGGACCAGCCCGCAACCGGTGCTGAGACTTTCAGCGTCCGCATCCTTCCCGTGATGACAAAGGTCACGGACACCGCATTTGAAAACGGAGACGCCATCGGCGTTACCATCACTCGCGAATCCGGCGCACACGCAACCAATGAGAAGCTCACCTACAACGGAACAGAGTTCTCCGGCAGCCTCATGTGGTATGCAGAAGGCACCGCAGGCGCCACTGTATCGGCCTACTACCCTTACGCAGATGCGGTTCCCGCTAAGTTCAGCGTCGCCGCAAACCAGAGCGCCGGGACATCGGCCTCAGACTTTGTGGCAGGTTCCAAGGAAGGGGTTCTGCCTTCGGCATCGGCAGTTGTGATTCCCTTCAAGCACAAGCTCACCAAGATTATCCTCAGCGTCACCAACAACGCCGCCGGTGAACTTTCGGCCATAAAACTTTCAGGAGCACGCCTTGCCGCAAACATCGCCGCGGATTTCAGCGCAACCGTGGATGAGACCGCCGCCACAGGCACCATCACGGCCTTCAAGAAGGACGCCACCACCTACTGCCTCATCCTCCCTCCCCAGAAAGTTGGGCTTACCGCAACCGTTGAAACTGCCGGTGGCAATGTGCTGGCACAGAATCTTGCCGAAACCGAGCTCCTTGCCGGAAAGCAGTACACCATCAACATGATAGTGAACCCCAAGGACCTTGCCGTCGCCTTCGCCGGTGACATCGAGGACTGGGAAAACGGCGGAGAGATTGGCGGTGGAGACAACACCCTCATAGAGCAGCTTGACAAGGGCTACATCACCTACCACGAGGCAAAGTACACCGTTGCCCAGATGAAGGACGGCAAGTGGTGGATGACCCAGAACCTCCGCTATGTCCCTGAAGGAATCACCGTTGGAGACGCCCTCACAAACGTCACCGCCGGCATTTACTATCCCCTTGTGGTGAACGCAGGCCAGACCGCCGCAGAGTTCTCCAAGGACATCACCGTAATTGAGAAACGCGGTTATCTGTACCAGGCCGAAGTAGCCCTTGGCCTCAAGATCGGAGACCTCACCTCCGTGGCTCAGGCACAGGCCCTTGAGGGCGCTCAGGGTCTTTGCCCTAAGGGCTGGCACATCCCCACCGGTGCAGACATCATCGGCCTTGTAGGAAAGGCAGTGAGTCCGCTTACAAACAACACGGAAGCTCCTTACTACGACGGTGTAAACGGCTCCATCGCACTCCTGAATGCCGATGGCTTCAACATGGAGGCCTACGGTGCCATCTCAATTGCAGACAACACCAAGACCAGCGGCACATTCATGGGATTCTTGGCAGCATATAAGGACAAGATTTCCACCGGTATGATGATTGGCTCCACCTATGCAGGCGTAACCTACAACACCAACGGAGATGAGACCTCCGGTGTCAAGAACCTCCAGTTCTTCGGCTTTATGCCCATGACCAACAAGGCCACCGAGGCCGAATATTCCTGCAACGGCACCAAGGTCAGCTACCGCATTGCCGGTGCTGTCCGCTGCGTACGTAACAACTAGCGGCCTGCTATGCGGAAATGGATTCTCTCCATAGCCCTCGGCCTGTGTATCCTCCCCGGTGCACAGGCCGATGAGGGCATGTGGCTTATCCAGGCTCTGGACAAGGCACTGGAAAAGAACATGAAGGCCCGCGGGCTCAAGCTGAGCGCCCGTGAAATCTACAACGAGGAAGCCGGCGGCATCTCCGACGCCGTGGTTTCCCTTGGGTTCTACTGCACAGGCAGCATGATTTCCGGTGACGGCCTTCTTATTACCAATCATCACTGCGCTTATTCAGACGTGGTTGCCCTATCCACCCCGGAGCGCAACTACCTGGAAACCGGCTTCTTCGCCCTTTCACGTGCCGAAGAAATCCCCGTTCCCGGGAAGGAGTTTTTCTTCCTAAGGAGGGTACTGGATGTTACCGACGAGGTCAATGCCCTTCGCGAAGAGCTCAAGGCCGCCGGGAAACCGTTCGGCAGCCGCCGGATAAGTTCTGTCATGGAGAAAAAGTACTCAGAGGAAACCGGCCTTGAAGCAGGCCTTCAGGGCATGTGGGCCGGAGAGAAGTACTACATGTGCCTCTACTCCAAATACACGGACATCCGTCTTGTGGGCGCCCCGCCCGTGCAGGTTGCGGCCTTCGGCGGAGACGAAGACAACTGGGAATGGCCCCAGCAC
>DGXO01000052.1 GCA_002395605.1 Bacteroidales bacterium UBA4230 | reverse complement strand
AAAAAAAGATAGGGGACCGGCGTCCTCTATCTCGTTCACGGGTGCAAAGGTAGCAAATTTTCCTTAAAAAACAAAATGCCGCCTATTCAAATTCTATGTAGGGTGTCACGGAGTTGATTTCGGACAGGCCGAAGCTGTCCTCATGCTCCACCTTAACCTTCTTCTTTTTGCCTTCCACGGCCTCCATGGCAGAGTAGAGGAGCGTTACGGAATCTTCCGTTGCGGCCGAAAGGGTTGCGGTGAGGCGTTTCCCGCCCTTGAACTTGACGTCCACTTTTGTGCCAAGAGCCTTGACATACTGCTTGTAAACCTTGAACGGCCTGTCCAGCCCGGCCGAAGAAACCGTAAGTGCGTAGTCCTCAACGTCTTGGTCGAAGGCTTCGTGCATCACTTTGTCTATGGCTGCGCAGTCTTCCCAGTCTACGTCTCCCTGCTCTTTCTCAATCACAATCTCAATGTCGTTGTCCGGGCTTACGGTCACTTCAACAAGGAAGCAGCCCCTTTCCTCTATTGTGGCCGATATGGCCTCTATAATTGCTTCTTTAGTCATAGCTTTCGATTAACTTTACAAATATAGGGAAAAAATGATTAAATTTGCAGGTTAGAAAACTAAAATAGCTATTATTATATGAAACAGGTACGTATCGTTATCGCAGCCCTTGCTGCAATTGCACTCTCGGTGACCGCCGCCCAGGCCCAGACCAACAAGGAAGCCATCGAGGCCGCAGAGCAGAACCTTCAGCAGAAGCAGAAGGAACTCTCCGAAACCCAGCGTAAGGCCGACCAGCAGATTTCCCAGAGCCAGTCCCACATCTCCAAGCTGGAAGGCCAGTTTGACAAGGCAAAGGAGCAGTACAACCAGGGCAAGAAATCCCTTGGAGTAATGAAGCAGGCCCTCAAGGCAAAGCAGGACGTCATCAAGGCCAAGAAGAACGCCGTCAAGCTTGAAAAGAAAGCCCGCAAAGTGGATGACGGCAAGTTTGATTCCGCCGACAAAATGGCCGTAAAGGCCCTTGAAGATGAACTCAAAGAGCTCAACGAAGACCTTGCAGACTCCAAGAAAGAATACAAGGATGCCGAAGCAAAGGTGAACCAGAACAAGAAAACCATGGATTCCCTGAAAAAGGAAATCGCTGTTGCAAAGAAAGACATAAACGCAGCTAAGAAGGACATTCAGGCCGCCAAGAAGGAAGTTTCCCAGGGCAAGAAAGACCTCAAGGAGCAGCAGAACATAGCCAGCAAGCAGGAAGACCTCATAAAGGCCCAGAAGGCCGCTGAGGCCGCCCAGGCAAAGGCCGAAGCCGCCGTAGAGAAGGCCGAAGCCGCCCAGGAGCACATTGAGGCCCAGCAGGAGATTGAGGTGCCCGATGCACCCCAGCCTGTTGCCCCCGTCATTCCCGCAGAACCCACTCCCGTACCGGCCCCCGTACCCGTAGCTGAATAATTACCTGAAATGAACAGAAAAGTACTTCTTATGATCCTCGACGGCTGGGGAGAAGGCCGTCATGACTACTCAAACGCAATCTGGACCAAAGGCACCCCCAATATCGACGCCATCCGTGCCAAATATCCCTCCGGCCACCTTCAGGCCTGCGGTGAATATGTAGGCCTCCCGGACGGCCAGATGGGCAACTCCGAGGTCGGCCACATGAACCTTGGCGCCGGCCGCGTGGTGTACCAGGACCTTGTAAAGATAAACATCGCGTGCCGTGAGCACAAACTCCTGGAGAACAAGGAGATAAAGGCTGCCTTCGAGTATGTGAAAAAAAGCGGCAAGAAGCTCCACCTCATGGGCCTTACATCCCACGGCGGCGTTCACAGCTCCCTTGACCACGTGTACGAGTTCCTTCGCGTGGCAAAGGAAGAAGGCCTTGACAAAGTGTACGTGCACGCCTTCATGGACGGCCGTGACACAGACCCTCGCAGCGGCCTTGGCTTTGTGGCCGAACTTGAAGAGAAGATGAAGGAAACCACCGGCAAGGTGGCATCCGTATGCGGCCGCTTCTACGCCATGGACCGTGACAAACGCTGGGGCCGCGTGAAAGAGGCCTACGACCTCCTTGTAGAAGGAAAGGGCGCCGCTTTTGAAAGCGCCCAGGCCGGTATCCAGGCCAGCTACGACGCCGATGTCACGGATGAGTTCATCAAGCCCATCGTGGTCACCGAAAACGGAAAGCCCGTTGCCACAATTGAGGAAGGAGATGCCATCATCTTCTACAATTTCCGCAACGACCGCGCCCGTGAACTCACCAGCGTCCTCACCCAGAAGGACATGCCCGAGGAAGGCATGCACACCATTCCGCTCTACTACTGCTGCCTCACCCCCTACGACGCTTCCTTCACCGGCGTTCACATCCTCTTTGACAAGGAACTTGTCCAGGACACCCTTGGAGAAACAGTCTCAAAGGCCGGAAAGCATCAGCTCAGGATTGCCGAAACCGAGAAATACGCCCACGTGACCTTCTTCTTCAACGGCGGCCGTGAAACCGTCTTTGAAAACGAAGACCGTATCCTTGTGAACAGCCCCAAGGTCCCCACCTATGACCTCCTTCCCCAGATGAGCGCTCCGGAAGTGGCCGAAAAACTCATCGCCGAAATCCGTACCGGAAAACAGGACATGATCATCCTCAACTTCGCAAACGGAGACATGGTGGGCCATACCGGCATTTACAATTCAATCACCCAGGCTGTAGAATGCATAGATAAACTGGTTGGCGAGGTTGTGAAAGAAGCCATTGCAAAGGATTATGTGGTGCTCCTCACTGCAGACCACGGCAACGCAGACTTCGCGGTCAACGCAGACGGCACCCCCAATACCGCCCATTCACTCAACACCGTCCAGTTTGTGGTTATCAATGCAGGCGATGATGTGAAATCAGTCAAGGACGGCGCCCTCTGCAACGTAGCTCCCACCATCCTCAAGCTCATGGGAATCCCGCAGCCTGCCGCCATGACCGCAGAACCCCTTATCTAGTATGGAATTTACCGCAAAATTCCTGGCACAGCTCCTTAAGGGCACCGTAGAAGGCGACGAAAACGCAAAGGCCACAAAGTTTGCCAAGATAGAACACGGCAAGCCGGGCACCCTTAGCTTTTTCGCCAACCCCAAATACGAGCCCTTCGTGTACACAAGCGCCGCCTCCATCCTCATTGTAAGCAAGGACTTCCAGCCCAAGGAGAAGGTGACTCCCACGCTTGTCCGCGTAGACGATGCCTATTCGGCCATAGCGGATCTCCTGAAGTATGTGGCCGACAAAAAGAAGAAGGCCAAGCGCCACCGCAGCCTCAGGGCCCGCTGGTTCCTCTCCACCAAATTCGGCAAGAAGGTTTACCTTGGAGACTACTCCTATGTGGGCCGTCACACGGTTGTGGGGGACAATACCGTAATCCACGAGCACGTGTATATAGGCGAGAACTGCACCATTGGCAGCGGCTGCATCTTCTATCCCGGTGTGCGCATCTATCCAGGCATGGTAATCGGCAACAACGTAATCCTGCACAGCGGGGTTGTGATTGGGGCCGATGGCTTTGGCAACGCGCCTCAGCCGGACGGCAGCTGGGAAAAGATTGAGCACCTTGGGAACGTTGTCATCGGCAACGACGTAGAAATAGGCGCCAACACCACCGTGGACAAGGCCCAGATGGAATCCACCATTATCGGCAACGGAGTCAAAATTGACAATCTCTGCCAGATAGCCCACAACGTGATAATAGGGGACCATACCGCAATGGCTGCCCAGTGCGGCATTGCAGGCTCCACCCAAATTGGCAAATACTGCATCCTGGCAGGCCAGGTAGGCGTTGCCGGTCACCTCAAGATTGCGGACCACACCACAATCTGCGCCCAGGGCGGCGTAATTGGCAATATCCGCAAGGAGGGAGAAGTCCTGGTGGGCTCTCCCGTAATCCCGGTAAAGCAGTACATGAAAGCCTACGCCATTTTCAAGCGCCAGGCCGAGGAATAGTCCCACTTTGTTTTTTCGCATCAATTGCTTATCTTTGCAAACTTTTAGCATAGATAGGCATTTGATGCGTTTTAGTCAGCATACATTAAAGAAATCTTATTATTTTGAAGGCAAAGGTCTTCATACGGGTACTTATGCCCATATGAAACTCCTGCCCGCCCCTGCAGACTTCGGCATCAAGTTCCGTCGCACGGACCTCCGCGGCAAGCCCGTCATAGATGCCATCGCCGAAAATGTCTCCAACACGGCCCGCAGCACAACCATTTCCCACAAGGAAACGGTTGCCGTCACCATAGAACACATAATGTCATGCCTTACAGGCCTTGGCATAGACAACGCCGTCATTGAGCTTGACAACATAGAGGTTCCCATCATGGACGGCAGCGCCAGGTATTTCGTGGAGGCAATAGTAAAGGACGGCCTTGTGAATCAGGGCGTTCCCAGAAAATTCCTGGACATCACTGAGCCCGTGGAAATCAAGGACCCCCAGTCCGGTTCCTGGATAAGGGTAGAGCCTGCATCGGCCCCGTCCATCGACGTCACCGTGGATTTCGGCTCCAGGATCATAGGCGTGCAGGACGTCCACTGGGACCTTGGCGTGGATTATGCCCAGGAGATAGCCCCCAGCCGCACATTCTGCTTCTTCCATGAGATAGAGTACCTGTACCGCAACAATCTCATAAAGGGCGGAGACCTTGACAACGCCATTGTCATAGTGGAGCATGAGGCTACGGAAGAACAGCTCAAATGGGTATCACAGCTTTTCTCCCTCCCGGACCTCCATGTCACCGACGACGGCTATCTTAACAACCTCAAACTCAATTTCCCCAACGAATGCGGCCGCCACAAGCTCCTGGACCTTATAGGAGACCTCAGGCTTGTGGGCGGGTATCTCAACGCCCATGTTTCGGCCTTCAAACCGGGGCACGCCCTCAATACCCGGATGGCAAAGCTCCTCCGTTCCAAGATTAAGTAAACTACTATGATAAAGATTCATCCCATGGCTTACGTTCACCCCGACGCCGTTCTTGGAGACGGCGTGGAGGTAGGACCTTTCGCATTCATTGATGCCGATGTTACAATTGGTGAAGGCACCAAAGTGCTTAACAACGCCACCATCTACAATCATGTGCGCATTGGCAAGAACTGCACTGTTTTTCCCGGTGCCGTGGTTGGCGCCATCCCCCAGGACCTCAAGTTTGAGGGAGAAGAATCCTGGGTGGAGATAGGAGACCGCGTGAACATCCGTGAATGCGCCACCATCAACCGCGGAACAAAGGCCAGCGGCAAGGGCATCACCAAGGTAGGCTCCGACACCCTCATAATGTCCTATGCCCACATCGCGCATGACTGCAATATCGGCAGTCACTGCATCATTGTAAGTTACGTGGGCCTTGCCGGAGAAACGGACGTAGAGGACTGGGGCATCATGGGCGGCAAGTCCGGTTCCCATCAGTTCTGCCGAGTTGGAACTCACGCTTTCATAGGGGCTTTCTCAAAGCTTTCCAAGGACGTTCCTCCGTACGTTTTGGCAGGCCGTGATCCCATCAGTTATGAAGGCGTAAACAGGGTTGGCCTTCTAAGGCGCGGTTTCACTGAGGAAAAGGTGAATGAGATTAAAGACATCTATGACACCATTTACTTCAAGGGCATGAACGTGAGCCAGGCTCTGGAGTACATTGAGGCTAATTTCCCTCAGACTCAGGAACGCGATACAATCATCGGATTCATCCGGAAGTCTTCACGCGGCATTATCCCTAAGCCCCGCCGCTAACCCGTGCTCCTTTCCACGGCATACTTTCCGCCGATACAGTGGTTTGCACTGGCGGCACGCGATATGCAGGCCTCAATCGAGGCCTGCGAGCGTTATCAGAAGCAGAGTTACCGCAACCGCTGCTATATCCTGGGCCCGCAAGGCGTCCAGATGCTGCAGGTGCCGGTGGTGCACGGAAGCTCCTGGGATATCAAGGATGTGCTTGTGGATTATTCCACTCCCTGGGTCCTGCGCACTCAGCGCGCCCTGGACACCGCCTATGAAAGCGCCGCCTTCTATGAGTATTTCAGGGATGAAGTGTTTGAAATCCTGGAATCCAGGCCGGAGCACCTCTGGGACCTTAACCTGCAGCTCATCAGATGGTGCATCCGCCGCCTTAGGATTGACTGTGAGCTGGTTCCCACAACAGAGTTCGCTCTCCCGGACACCAAGGCCGATGATTTCCGCTTTGCAATCCATCCTAAACGCCCTGATACCATCCTTCAGGACCTTGGCCTTTCTAAGCCATACTACCAGGTGTTCCGTGACCGAATGGGAGGTTTCACTTCCGGCCTATCCATTCTGGATTTGCTTTTCAATGAGGGACCTGATGCAATTGACTGGATTGTCCCTGGCGCGTAATTGGTTGACTCATAGATATTTACAAATAATCGGGTGCACCTGTATGTGCACCCGATTATTTGTAAGTTATTGATAGATAGTTGTTTGCTGGCCAGCGGACGAAATGCGGATGATGCGTTTTGTGTGGGAAGTGACCTTGACACTGTTGTCTATACAGTAGGGAATTACCGCCAGAACGTGATGCGGGTCTTTTTTGCTTTTCAGAAGCGGCACAAACGGCTTTTCGTCGGCCGAAACATGATGGTCCGTGAACCAGTCCTGCATCTTTTTCTTTCCGGGAGCCCCAAGAGGCTTTATCCAGTCTCCGGTTTCCCATCGGCCCTCAAAAAACTCCCCGGCTTTTTCGGCATCCATTATAAGCACCCCGGCTTGCTGCTTCACAGGCTGAGTCCCGTCCCAGGGTTCTTCTGAGACTGTGTATTCTGTTGTCAGAGGAGGGTATGCCTCCGACAACCTCTGGCCACCCTCGGCCGGATAAGAGGGAGGGGCCCAAAGCCTGCGCGAAGCGCCGGCGCATGGGAGGGGTCGCGAAGCGACGGTTGACGGAGGTATACCCTCCTCTGACAACTGAGATCCCTCGACTTCGCTCGGGATGACAGAGGCAAACCGTTCCATGTCACGGTTCAGAGTCTGGATGAAGGAAGGGTTTATCTGGGCGAAGACGGGGAAGACAAGGTTGCGGATTTTGTTGCGCTTGAAGTCTGTCTGGGCATTTGTGGCATCTTCACGCCATGTAACGCCGTTTTCCTTAGCAAAGGCCTCTATTTCCTCCCTGGTCATGCCAAGAAGAGGCCGAAGCAGGGAAATGTCGGTGAAATCGGGGTCCGGGACAAAGCCTTCGGCCTTCATGCCGGTGATGCCGCGAAGGCCTGTCCCCCTTAACAAATTGAGGATGAGGGTTTCTGCGTTGTCGTTGGCGTTGTGCGCAACGGCAACCCCGGAGTACCCGTGCTCCCGGCAAAGTTCCCCAAACCAGTGATACCTGAGGCGGCGTGCGGCCATCTCTATGCTTATGCCGTTGGCGGAGGCGTAAGCCTTTGTATCAAAGCCTTTTACATGGCAGGTTATGCCATGCGCCGCGGCCCAGGAGCGCACCAGGGCTTCGTCGGCATCGGAATCGGCCCCCCTTAGGCCGAAGTTGCAGTGTGCAACAGCAAAAGGTTCGCCGCTTTGGCGAACCTTTTCGGCAAGGCACATGGAGTCAATGCCTCCGCTGACTGCAACAAGAAGCATCGGCCTAGTGCTTGTGGGCTATTGTGTAGGTGAAGCCGAACTCAAGGAACTCCTTGAACTGCACGCCCTTTTCTTCTGCCACACCGTCCTTGTTGATGTCAAGTTTCACCAGAGGATCGTAGATGAGGTTGGTGGAAACGGTGAGGGCAAAGAACTTGGCAAGCTTCCAGAACACCTTGTTGTCC
>DGXO01000005.1 GCA_002395605.1 Bacteroidales bacterium UBA4230 | reverse complement strand
AATGCTGGACAAGATATTCGAGCGCTTTTTCCGGATTCCGGGGATGACCGGCACGGATTGGAATGTGGATACCGGCAGCGGACTCGGCCTTTCCGTCGTCAGGAATGCAGTCGGTTTCCACGGTGGGGAGATCAAGGCCAGTTTGCGACCGGAAGGGGGGCTCTCGTTTGAAATGACCCTGCCGTTGTCCTATCGTTAGGCCTGTCTAGGCTGATGGTGTCGCGCTTGCCGTCCATGTCTTCATACTTCATGTATTGCTTATTGTCGAGTGTCTGCATGTAGGCATCGAAGTCGGCAATAAACTCGTAGTCCATCTCCTAAAATTTGGGCGCACTCTATGGCACTTTTACAAAAGAAAAAGGATGACTTCAAAAGCCATCCTTTGTGCGCGAAATCAGAGTCGAACTGACACGTCCTTTCGGACACTACCTCCTGAGAGTAGCGCGTCTACCAATTCCGCCATCCGCGCATCTTTTTTGGGACTGCAAATTTACTCACTTTTTTGGGAACTCCAAATATTTGCGTTCTAAATTTCTACATTTATGTTTTCCGTGTGTGACCAGTCTCCAAGCTTTAGTGTTATCTGTGTCACGGACAGGGAAAGGCATATGGTAATGTCCTTAAGGTCAGTGTCTGTCCAGTCGTACCCGGCCTCGCGGATGTAGGTGCCAAGTGAAAAGGTTCTCACCACCTTGTCCTGCATCACAATGTCCAGAAGCAGAAGGTCCGAAGGTGATTGACGGGGGAGAAGGCAACTCATGCCTGTGACTGGGCAGCAGAACTCCCCGTATTTCGGCCTTCCGTCAGGAGAAAGCCCGCAAACCTGTCCCCGTACCTTCACTTCAACGGGTTTTCCGTTTCCCGGCGGGCCGTCAAGTTCGAGTCTTAGGTTGCAGTAACTTTTATGAAGCACGGCATCGGCCCTCAGAGTCTCAAAATCTGTGCGTATCCATGCGTCATAGAGGTACAGAGGCGGGCTTTGCTCCCCATATGGAATGCGAACACCGTCTTCAAGCGCCGCCCCTGAAACCGCGATTATCCGGACCCTGTCCCGCGGAACGTCATGGTAAACCACTGTGTCCCGCGGGACAGTCCCCTCATGCAAAATCTCCCCAACGGAATCCTCTATCCGGTATTCAATGGGTCCGGGGCCGGTGAGATTGACGGCAAGAAGGCATGGGCAGGCCGAACGGTCTTCCTTCACGGAGCAGGATAGCAGCGCAAATGCCGTGATAACAGGAAGGAGAGTCCGGCCTGCCATCCACCTATTTCCCATAACGGTAGAATGTGGCCATTATTTCCTCGGTAAGTCCAGGCGCCACTTTTATAAGTTCCTCCTTGAGGGAGGCTATATCCACTGCCGCCGGTGACAGAGCGCGATAAATTTCACCCCTAGTCATTCCTCTCTCGTACAGGTAAGTGAAGATGTCCGGCTTGAACCAGAAACTGTTCCCGAATGTCTCTATGGCGCCTTTGTAGCGGTCCCTGACCAGGGTTGCCTGCATGAAGTATCCCCACATTTCTCCAATTTCGCACTGCGAGGCCCCGTCACCTGTCCCCAGCCCGTACATCTGCCCGCCGGCAGTTATGAAAGAATGTATCACATAGTTGATGTACGGCGACCAGAAGTCGTTTCCCACCTTCGCGAAATGGCTGGCATGGGCAAGTTCGTGATTGACTGCACTGAAAATTGCCGGGTAGTTGAGTTGTCCTGACGTGCCGATGGTAACGTCCGGAAGGAAAATCTGAATGAGTCCTAGCCACACCCCCAGATACTTCTGCAGCAGGTCGTTGTCCATGAATGCGCCATGGTGGAGCATAGGCGCGCTGGAAGCGCTGAGCCCGGGGAATATCCAGATTCTCATGTCTCCGGGCGGGGGAGCAATCTCAAGGTCCGTCTCCGTGCAGCGGGAATAGTAGTCATAGGCGGCGTTGTTCACGGCGCAGCGGCGGAACAGGGCTTCGTCTGAGGAAGCCGTCACATTCACGTCTATTCCCTCGGGACCGCCCCTTCCTAAGGTGCTCACTGATGCCGGGACAATGATCCAGTTGAAGCCTATGGAGAAGCCTTTCTCGTTCTTGAAAACCAGCCTGTAGCGGGGTTTCCCGGAGAAACTCTTCGGCATGGTGTAGTATCCGTCACGGGAGGTGTTGCACCTTGCCACTTTTACAAAGATGTTGGCTACAACCTCCACTCCGGCAACGCCGAAGGGCTTCCCTCCGCTGAATTTGGGGTCTTCGATGGTGATTCGGCCGGTGGGGTAGGCGGCGGCCTTGGTGGGCGGCGCCCAAAGGTCCTGGTTACCGGTCAGCTTGAACGCTTCCTCCTCAACCAGCGTCCAGTCAATGTCTCCGGCCTTGGTGACGTCGTTTTCGGCCAGATAGCATTCGTCAAGTACCTCATACTTGATGCCGTCCGGAAACTGGAAATCGTAGGGTACAACGGCGTACTGCCAGGTGATGGCTTCCTCACCGACACCAGGGTCCTGGTAGTAGTCTCCCTCCTTCACAATCCTGTAATCCATGGGGTGGTCCATGAGATAGAGCCCGCGTGAAGCCAGCGTATCCATCTGGGCGTCGTCCTTCGGCAAGAAGCGCACATAAAGGTCCGTGGCCTGGAGAGTGACCCTTCCCGCCTTGGTGGGATACGCCTTTGTGAGGGCCTCGGTCATGTTGGCCACGGTGTAGGGGTCGTCCAGCTTTTCGCCAAGCTGGATCATTTCATGGAAAACGTCTCCCTCCGGATGCCGGAGGCCGTTTTCATCCAGCGGAAGTCCGCTCTTCTGGCAGGCCGAAAAAGCCAGCCAGGGAATGAGTAGTAACAATGTCTTTTTCATAGGGCACATAAGTTTTGGGCAAAGGAAAGTAAAGTTATCCGTGTCACCAAATAGGAAACGTTTAATTTAAAAAACGCCATTAGAGGCTATCCTGGGGCCGATTTTCGGGGCGCCTGAAACGGATATTCGCGTCAAATGAAAATGCAAAGCCCCTTTTTGAAGGAAGAATCGGCCTCTGAAGCCCCTGTAGGGCACATGAAAAAAATTATCCGTTTCACGGGGATGGTGCAAAACTTCCGATATGGGAGAAGCCGAAAAAAATTAGTATCTTTGCGGGATTTTTTAAGAAGCGTTTTTATGCAGGACATCAGAAACATAGCCATTATCGCCCACGTAGACCACGGCAAAACCACGCTCGTGGACAGGATGATTTATCAGGCCAACCTTGTGAGAAGGCCGGAAGACCTTGGAAACCTCATCCTGGACAACAACGACCTTGAAAGGGAGCGCGGCATCACCATTCTCGCCAAGAATGTGTCCGTAACCTACAAAGGCGTGAAAATCAACATTATAGACACTCCCGGCCACTCCGACTTCGGCGGAGAGGTTGAGCGCGTTCTCAATATGGCCGACGGCGTCCTGCTACTTGTAGACGCATTCGAAGGCTGCATGCCCCAGACAAGGTTCGTGCTCAACAAGGCCATTGACATGGGCAAGAAGCCCATCGTGGTAATCAACAAGGTGGACAAGCCAAACTGCCGCCCCGACGAAGTCCAGGAAGAGGTGTTCGAGCTCATGTTCAACCTTGGCGCCAACGAGGACCAGCTTGAGTTCAAGACCATCTACGGCAGCGCCAAGCAGGGCTGGATGAGCACCGACTGGCGCAAGCCCACCCAGGACATCACCGCCCTTCTTGATACCATCCTTGAGGAAATCCCCGCTCCCGCAATAGTGGACGGCACACCCCAGATGCTGGTCTCCTCCCTGGAGTACAGCCCCTATGTGGGCCGAATCGCAGTGGGCCGAATCACCCGCGGTTCCCTGAAGACCGGCATGCCCGTGAGCCTTTGCAAGCGCTACGACATTGTTGAGAAGTCAAAGATCAAGCAGCTGATGGTCTTCGAAGGCCTTGGAAAGGCAAATGTAGACGAGGTCCAGTGCGGAGACATCTGCGCCGTTGTCGGCATAGATGGCTTTGAAATCGGAGACACCATTGCCGATTTCGAAAACCCCGAGGCCCTTCCGCCCATCGCCGTAGACGAGCCCACCATGAGCATGATGTTCATGATCAACAACTCTCCCTTCTTCGGCAAGGATGGAAAATACGTCACTTCCCGTCACCTCAAGGAGCGCCTTGAGAAGGAACTTGAGAAAAACCTTGCCCTTAGGGTAAAGCCCGGTATAAATGCCGATAGTTTTGTGGTTTACGGCCGCGGCGTCCTGCATCTTTCAGTCCTTATCGAGACCATGCGCCGCGAAGGCTTCGAGCTTCAGGTGGGCCAGCCCAAGGTCCTTGACAAGACTATCAACGGCCAGCGCTGCGAACCCATTGAGGAGCTCTCAATTGAGGTTCCGGAGCAGTTTGTCGGTGCTGCCATTGAACTGAGCACCCGCCGCAAAGGCGCCCTCATACGTATGGAACCCCGCGGAGACCGTACACTGCTGGAGTTCGAGATTCCCACCCGTGGCCTGATGGGCCTCCGCTCCAACCTTCTCACCGCCACCCAGGGAGAGGCTGTTGTGGCCCATCGCTTCAAGGATTACCAGCCTTTCAAAGGAGACATCGAGATGCGCACCAACGGTTCCCTTGTGTCACTTGAGACCGGAGAGGCCATTGCCTACTCCATGAACAAGCTCCTTGACAGGGGCAGGTTCTTCGTGGAGCCCGGAGAAGAGATTTACGGCGGCCAGGTGGTAGGGGAGCACACCCGTGAGAGAGACCTCAACATCAACATCTGCAAAACCAAGAAGCTCACAAACGTGCGTGCTTCCGGTTCAGATGAAAAGGTGGTCCTTCCTCCCGCAATCAAGTTCTCGCTTGAAGAAGCGCTGGAATATATCCAGGAAGACGAGCTTGTGGAAATCACTCCCAACCACATGAGAATGCGCAAAATCCAGCTGGATCCGCTGGACAGGAAAAGAAATTCGGGCCAGGAAGATTGATTATTGGAAAATAATTGTTATCTTTGCACCCCTTAATCTGTTTTTTGGCAATGTGTAAAATTATCATTCCTCTAAACGGTTGGGCTGCGCGGGAGCGGGAGTTCCGCTTTCACGCAGGCACTGAGTTCTTTCAAATGTTTGACAATGAGGAAATTCTGGACGCAGACGTTAACGTTCAGGTGAGCGTGAGAAAGGAGAGTTCGCAAAAAGTAGAGGCTTCGCTCCATCTTCACGGAAACGTTACTGTCCAGTGCGACCGCTGCCTGGAGCCCCTGGTGGTTCCGGTAGAGGTGAGCCCGGAAGAGGTGTTCAAACCCGGCACCTTGGAAATTGACTGGGACCTTAGTCAGGAAGTGTACGACTACATTTGCCTGGCAATGCCCATTCAAAGGGTTCACCCGGAAGGGCAGTGCACCCCGGACACCGTCCGGTTCCTCGGTCAGGGAGAGCGCTCAAACGAGGAGGCTGGGGCACCCGCGAACAGCCCGTTTGCCGCTCTGAAAGGACTTTTTGAAGAAAAATAAACAATTAAAAAGTATAAACAATGGCACATCCTAAACACAAAATCTCCAAGCAGAGAAGAGACAAGCGTCGTACCCACGATTTCGCTCCCGTTCCCACTCTGAGCGTATGCCCCAACTGCGGAGCCACTGTGATGTATCACCGTGTTTGCCCCGAGTGCGGTTACTATCGTGGCCGTCAGATCATTGAAAAGAGCGCCGAATAAGAGCTCTTTTTCCATGATGGCCTCATAGTTCAACGGATAGAACGGAAGTTTCCTAAACTTTAAATCGAGGTTCGATTCCTCGTGGGGCTACAAAGAAGCCGCCTCGCGGCGGTTTTTTTCGTGCTCGGAGGGGATTGCCGATGGGTGTGCTGGAGGAGGATTTGGATTTGTTTTTCCAAGTGTGTATATTTGTAAGGATAGAGTAAAGTACTGAGTATGAGTATTCCAGTTTTGTTTCCGGATTATGCACAGCCGTGGATGACAGACCCCCGTTCCTGGATGGTTTTGCTGGTGGCAGGAATCGTGGCAGTCCTCTTTATGTGGTATCGCAAATACTGGGTCAATGTGATAGGCATAGTGTTGAGTATTGCCTTGATTGCGGCCTGGGGATGGCTGGTTTGTGCTATGGGTTACTGGGAGGGTAGCTGGTTCCTTGTCCGGTCTCCGGAGCAACCTTTATGGAACTGGATGCTGAGAATAGCCCTTTTGATATTGTATCCGGCTATTTCTCTCATTTTCTGTCCCGGCCCCCACGGAAAGAGTGCTCGTCCGTACAGTTCCAAGATGAGCTGGGGACAGTTCAACAGGCTTGTCATCGTTATCGGCCTGTCGTACCTTGCCAGTATTTTGATGATGCACTTTTGGGAACGCAATGTATGGAGTGTCGTGGCATTTGCCGCGCCCCCAGTTCTCTATATGCTTGTCCTTTGGGGAAAGGCACGCGTGTTTTTTTCTTCCTTATTTACGTGTGTTCCTGCAAGCATCGTTGCTTCGCTCACCCTTGTGGGGGTCATGAAGCAGTCACTCGCTGTGTCGGCGATATTTGCCTACATCATTTATGGAATCATTCTGGTTGCGGTTATCGTGACCTTTGCCAAGATAGGCAGCGCACTGGGTCTGGATCAGGAGGCCAAGTACAAGACCGGCTCGTCCTCTTCCAGCGTCAATACCTCTTTTGACGCACTCGAATATGGCAGACAGCTGAAGTGGATCCGGGAACATGGCTGGTAAAATCGACCTTATTCCAATCTTCCGGGATTGTTTTTCATTAATATTTCAATCTTCCAAGATTGTTTTGTATTTTTGCGGTGATTAAACGCTCATAGAAATGGAACTGAATCCGGACGTACTTTATAGGAACTCACACAGATTGGTGTCGCAAATCAGTCTTGACTTCAAACGGGAGATATATGACCACATCAACTGGAAGCCCCGGATCATCGGCATCAAAGGCCCCAAGGGCGTGGGAAAATCCACGCTCCTCAAGCAGCATATCCGGGAGTCATTCGCAGACGACAGCAAGATCCTTTACGCTTCGCTGGACCATATCTGGTTCAACGGGAACAGCCTGGACGACCTGGTTGAGTATCATTATATCCACGGCGGTACCCACCTCTTCCTGGATGAAGTGCATAAATACAAAAATTGGGAGTGGGGTATCAAAAATATCTATGACAACTATCCTACGATGAATGTCGTTTTCACGGGAAGTTCTATGCTCCAGATTGGCGAGGGCAATGTGGATCTCTCCAGAAGAACTTCCATGAACACGGTCCACGGAATGTCTTTCCGCGAGTACCTT